>DAOQKI010000050.1:0-24144 GCA_035334485.1 Opitutaceae bacterium | reverse complement strand
GTCCTCGAAGTTGTAGCCGTTCCACGGCATGAACGCGACGAGCACGTTGCGGCCGAGCGCCATCTCGCCCTGGTCCGTCGAGGGACCGTCGGCGATGATCTGGCCCGCCTTCACCTTCTGGCCCTGCTTGACGATGGGCTTCTGGTTGAAGCAGGTGCCGGCGTTCGAGCGCATGAACTTCCGCAGCTCGTAGACGTACACGTGGTTCTTGGCGTCGTGCTTCACCGTGCGCGGCAGTTCGCCGTCCTTGGTGATCACGATCCGCTTGGCGTCGACCGAGGCGACCACACCGGCCTCCTCGGCGACGACGACGATTTTCGAGTCGCGCGCGACGCGCTCCTCGATGCCGGTGCCGACGAGCGGCGCCTCGGCCTGGAGGAGCGGCACGCCCTGGCGCTGCATGTTCGCACCCATGAGGGCGCGGTTCGCGTCGTCGTGCTCGAGGAAGGGAATCATGCCCGCCGCGATCGAGATGACCTGCTTCGGCGAGACGTCCATCAGGTGGACCTCGTTGGCATGGACCTCGAGGAAGTTGCCGTCCTGGCGGACGGTGACCTTGCCGACGAAGTGGCCCTTGTCATCGACCTCGGCGTTGGCCTGGGCGATGATCTTGCCCTCTTCCTGGTCGGCGGTGAGGTACTCGATCTTGTCGGAGACCTTGCCCTCCTTCACGAGGCGGTACGGCGTCTCGATGAAGCCGAACTCGTTCACGCGGGCGTAGGTCGAGAGGGAGTTGATGAGGCCGATGTTCGGACCCTCGGGGGTCTCGATCGGGCAGATGCGGCCGTAGTGCGACGGATGGACGTCGCGGACTTCGAAGCCGGCGCGCTCGCGGTTGAGACCACCCGGCCCAAGCGCGGAGAGGCGACGCTTGTGCGTGACCTCCGCGAGCGGGTTGATCTGGTCCATGAACTGCGACAGCTGGCTGCGCGCGAAGAAGTCGCGGATGACGGTCGTCAGCGCCTTCGGGTTGATGAGCTTCTGCGGCGTGATCGAGTCGACGCTCTGGTCGTACATCGTCATGCGCTCGCGCACGAGGCGCTCGGTGCGGCTGAGGCCGACGCGGCACTGGTTGGCGAGGAGCTCGCCGACGGTGCGGACGCGGCGCGAACCGAGGTGATCGATGTCGTCGACCACGCCCTCACCCTTCTTCAGGCGGACGAGGTACTTCGTGGCGGCGACGATGTCGGCGCTCTCGAGGATGCGCTGCTCGATGTCGGTCTTGAGGCCGAGCTTTTGGTTGATCTTGTAGCGGCCCACGCGGCCGAGGTCATAGCGCTTCGGGTCGAAGAAGAGGCGCTTCAGGAGGGCCTTGGCGTTGGCGGTGGTCGGCGGCTCGCCCGGGCGGAGACGCTTGTAGATTTCCTTGAGGGCCTCCTCCTCATTGCGGGTCGGGTCCTTCTTGAGCGCGCGGATGATCGCGCCCTCGTCGACCGCGGTGTCGATCACGCGGATGGAGGTGATGTCGTGCTTCTCGAACGTGCGGACGACCGCCTTGGTGAGCGGCTCGAACGCGCGCGCGAGGACCACGCCCTTCTGGGCGTCGATCGCGTCCTCGACGAGGACGAGCGACGAGACGTTCTCGAGGTCGAGGGCCTTGGCGACCTTCAGGTCCTTGATGTCGTAGAAGAGATTCAGCAGGTCGAGGTCGCTCGAGTAGCCGATCGCGCGGAGCAGCGTCGTGATGAGGAATTTCCGGCGGCGGCGGCGGCGGTCGAGGTAGACGTAGAGCAGGTCGTTATTGTCGAACTGCACTTCCAGCCAGGTGCCGCGGTCGGGGATGATGCGGAAGGAATGGAGCAGCTTGCCGTTCGGGTGCGGAGCGACCTCGAAGGCGATGCCGGGGGAACGGTGGAGCTGCGAGACGACGACGCGCTCGGCGCCGTTGACGATGAACGAGCCGCGCTCGGTCACCATCGGGATCTCGCCCATGTAGATCTCCTCGTCCTTGATGAAGTCCTCCTCGCGGAGGCGGAGCTTCACGTAGAGCGGGACGGAATAGGTGATGCCCTCGCGGAGGCACTCGAGCTCGGTGTTCTTGGGATCGCCGAGCGTGTAGGAGACGTACTCGAGCGTCAGGCGCTCGTCGTAGGACTGGATCGGGAACACCTCACGGAACACGGCCTCGAGGCCCTGGGGCTTGCGCTGCTTCTCAGGCGTGCCCTTTTGCAGGAAGTCGAGGTACGAAGTGATCTGAATCTCGATGAGATTCGGCGGCTGGAGGACTTCGCGGAGCTTGCCGAAGTTGATGCGTTCGGAATGTGTGCGGTCGGCCATGAGAATTCCCGGTGAGGGTTAAGGAACGGAAAGGGACAAAGGCGTCGCGCTCAGCGCGCGGCGCGGAAAACGAACGAAAGAACGATTACGGAAAAGGCAAAGGACAGGCCGGGGATGGACCCGGCCTGCCCTGAAGGGAATGAGGGCTGTGCGGACGCTTGAACCAAGCGGTCTTACTTGAGTTCGACCTTGGCGCCAGCGGCCTCGAGCTTCTTCTTGATCTCCTCGGCCTCGGCCTTCGGAGCGTTCTCCTTGACCGGCTTCGGCGCGCCCTCGACGAGGTCCTTGGCCTCCTTGAGGCCCAGGCCCGTGATGGCACGGACTTCCTTGATGACGCCAATCTTGTTCGCGCCCGCCTCCTTGAGGATGACGGTGAACTCGGTCTGCGCCTCGGCAGCCGGGGCGGCGGCACCGGCGGCACCGGCGGCGGCGGCGGCGGCAACGGCGGCGGCGGCGGAAACGCCCCACTTGGTCTCGAGTTCCTTCACGAGGGCGGCGAGGTCGAGGACCGTCTGGCTCGAGAGCCATTCAATGACTTGTTCTTTGGTGATGTTGCTCATGGTGACGACTCCTGGAGCGGGCTAGCGGTTTCGGGAGGTGAAACGCGTTTAAGAGACGTATCCCCTAGCCGGCTCCAATGGGTTGTTGCTTTCGGGCGCGACTGGCGGGCCAGCCGCACCCGAAAAATGTTTCTTGGATTAAGGTTGAGGTTACGCGGCCGGAGCAGCGGGCTGCTCCTTCTTGACCTTGGCGTCGATGACGCGGACGAAGGCCGCGGCGTTCTGGGTGAAGAGACCAAGCAGCTGCGAGCGCAGCGCCTCGAACGAGGGCAGATCCGCGATCTTGGCCAGGTCGGTGGCGGACACGATCTTCTTGTCCATCACGCCCACCTTGACCTCGAGCTTCTGCTTTTCCTCGAAGAACTTCTTCAGGATCTTGGCGACACCCGCGGAGTTCTTGCCGCCGACGACGATGGCCGTCGGGCCGGCCAGCGCGCTGTCGAACTCGGGCAGGCCCAAGGCCTTGGCCGCGACGCGCAGCGAGCTGTTCTTCACCACGTGGAACTCGGCCTTCTCGGCGTCGAGGCGCTTGCGCAGCTCCGCGACGTCGGACACCGTCACCTTCGCGAAATTCGCGAGGATCACGTAGTCGGACTTCTTGAGGTGGGTCTCAACCTCGGCGATCAGATAGTTTTTTTCGGCTCTCATGGTTGGGACTCCTTAGTACTTGCTGAACTCGACCGACGCGATGCGCACGCCCGGGCTCATGCTCGAGGAGATCGCGACGTGCTTGATGTAGTTGCCGCCCTTGAAGGAGGCCGGCTTGGCCTTGCCGACGGCCTCGAGGACCGCGGCGGCGTTCTCGACGATCTGCGCCGTGGTGAACGAGCGCTTGCCGACGCCGACGCCGATGTTGGCGGCCTTGTCCATCTTGAACTCCACGCGACCCGCCTTCACCGCCTTGATGCCGGCGACGATGTCGTCGGTCACGGTGCCGGACTTCGGGTTCGGCATGAGGCCCTTCGGACCGAGGACGCGGGCGATCGTGCGGACGCTCTTCATCGCCTCGGTCGTCGCGATCGCGACGTCGAAATCGAGCCAGCCCCCGTTGATCTTCGCCATGATGTCCTGCAGACCGGCATGGTCCGCGCCGGCGGCGATGGCCTTCGCGGGATCGTCGGTGAAGACGAGCACGCGGACCTTCTTGCCGGAACCGTTCGGGAGCGGCGTGGTGCCGCGCACCATCTGCTCACCGGCGGTGGCATCGACCCCGAGGTTGAACGAGAGCTCGACGGTCTCGTCGAACTTCGCCTTCGGGAATTTGGCGAGGATCTCCACCGCCTCGGCGAGTGGATACTCCTTGGTTAGATCAGCGACCTTGACGGCGCTGTTGTAGCGTTTGCTGTGGGCCTTGGGCATGTGTTACTCCTTGCGGTGCGAACGTCCCGGGCGAAGCCGAGGGACTCCCGCGTTGAGTGTTTTGGTTTTCTGGACGGGAAAAATCAGTCGATGACGTCGATGCCCATGTTGCGGGCGGTGCCGGCGATGACCTTGATGCCGGCCTCAGGATTGCGGGCGTTAAGGTCGGCCTTCTTGATGTTGTAGATCTCGAGCAGCTGCTTCTTCGTGACCTTGCCGACCTTGTCCTGGTTGGGACGGGCGGAGCCGGACGCGATGTTGGCGGCCTTCTTCAGGAGGACGGACGCCGGCGGCGACTTGAGGATGAACGTGAAGCTCTTGTCGCTGTAGACCGTGATGACCACCGGCAGGATCATGCCGTTCTGGTCCTTGGTCTTCGCGTTGAACTCCTTGCAGAACGCCATGATGTTGACGCCCTGGGCGCCGAGTGCGGGACCGACCGGGGGCGCGGGATTCGCGGCGCCGGCGGGGAGCTGCAGGCGGATATAACCTTGGATCTTCTTAGCCATGTGAGTGGGAGTGGCGGGTGTTTAGTTTGCGGTGGGCGAACGTCGGCGGTTGCAAAGAGGGCGTCGGGTCACTCGGTGACCCGTTGCACCTGCCAGTATTCGAGCTCGACCGGGGTGAACCGGCCGAAAATGGAAACGGAAACCTTGAGCTTGCCGCGCTCGGGATCGATCTCGTCGATGCGGCCGGTGAGGCTGGCGAAGGCGCCGTCGTTGATCTTCACTTCCTCGCCCACCGTGTACTGCACCTTCGGCACTTCCTTGCCGTTGGCCGCCTCGATGCGGGCGCGGATCTCGTCGATCTCGGCCTGGCGGAGCGCCGCCGGCTGGTCGCCACCGACGAAGCCGATGACGCCCGAGACTTCCTTCACGAAATACCACGGCTTGTTGATGACCTTCTTGTCCTCGCCGTAGAGGCACATCTGGATGAACACATAGCCCGGGTAGAGCTTGCGCACCTTGGTCGATTTCTTGCCGTTCTTGACCTCGGACACGACCTCGGTCGGCAGCAGGACCTCGAAGATGTAGTCGTCGAGTTCCTCGGCCTTCTTGAACTTGTCGATGTAGGTCTTAACCTTGTTCTCCTGGCCGGAGAGGGTGTGGAGGGCGAACCACTGGGCGTTCGCCGGGGCAGTCGTGGAGGTGGACATGGCGGCGGGTTAGCTGACCATCCTCGTGAAGAGGTCCACGAACTGGAACAGGGAGAAATCGCTGATCGCCGTGAAAACGCCGAGAATCACCGCGGCCACGATGACAACGACGGTGGAATCGCGCAGTTCCGTGCGCGTGGGCCAGGTGGCTTTCTGGAGCTCACCGATCATCTCCCCAAGGAAGATGCGGGTGCTGCTGAACGGGTTTTTCATGGGCAGAAATTTGGCAGGCGCGGAGGGAATCGAACCCCCAACCAACGGTTTTGGAGACCGCTACTCTACCAATTGAGCTACACGCCTGTGAGTGGCTTTCTTAGACGACACAGCCGAGACCCCGAATTCGAGGCCTCGGCGGTGTCGAGTTAAACAGTTGGTGACTGGCTTATTCGACGATCTCGGTGATACGACCGGCACCGATGGTGCGGCCGCCCTCACGGATGGCGAACTTCTGGGTCTTCTCCATCGCGATCGGCACGATCAGGTCGATGTCGACCGAGATGTTGTCGCCCGGCATGATCATCTCCACGCCCTTCGGCAGGTTCACCACACCCGTCACGTCCGTCGTGCGGAAGTAGAACTGGGGACGGTAACCATTGAAGAACGGCGTGTGACGGCCACCCTCGTCCTTCGAGAGGACATAGATCTCGGCCTTGGCCTTCTTGTGCGGGGTGATCGACTTCGGGGCCGCCAGGACCTGGCCGCGCTCGATGCCGTCCTTTTCAATGCCGCGGAGGAGGAGGCCGACATTGTCGCCCGCCTGGCCGCTGTCGAGGAGCTTGCGGAACATCTCGATGCCGGTGACCACGGTCGTGGTCGTGTCACGCAGGCCGACGATCTCGACCGTGTCGTTGACCTTGACGATGCCGCGCTCGATACGGCCCGTCGCGACGGTGCCGCGGCCGGTGATCGAGAACACGTCCTCAACGGACATCAGGAAGGGCTTGTCCATCTCGCGCGCCGGCTCCGGGATGTCGGTGTCGATCGCGGTCATGAGGGCCGTGATGGCGGCCTCACCCTCGGGCTTGCCCTCGAGGGCGGCGGTGGCCGAGCCACGAACGATCGTGGTCGTGTCGCCAGGGAACTGGTACTTGGTGAGCAGCTCGCGGATCTCCATCTCGACGAGGTCAAGGAGTTCCTTGTCGTCGATCAGGTCGACCTTGTTGAGGAACACCACGATCTTCGGCACGCCGACCTGGCGGGCGAGGAGGATGTGCTCACGGGTCTGGGGCATCGGGCCGTCCGCGGCCGACACCACGAGGATCGCGCCGTCCATCTGGGCGGCACCCGTGATCATGTTCTTCACGAAGTCAGCGTGCCCCGGGCAGTCAACGTGCGCGTAGTGGCGCTTCTCCGACTCGTATTCCACGTGGGCGACGGAGATGGTGACGATCTTGGAAGCGTCGCGAACGGTACCGCCCTTGGCGATGTCCGCGTAGGACTTGACCTCAGCGAGGCCCTTGCGCGCCTGGCACGCGAGGATCGCGGTGGTCAGCGTGGTTTTGCCGTGGTCGACGTGGCCGATCGTGCCGACGTTAACGTGCGGTTTCTTGCGTTCGAATGTACCTTTAGCCATGTGGGTTTGAGTGTTAGCGGGTTAAACTATGTTCTTTTGACCTCTATTTTTACGTCGCAGAAGTCATGCGACGTTGACCTGGAGCCCAGAACCGGATTTGAACCGGCGACCTCGTCCTTACCAAGGACGTGCTCTGCCAACTGAGCTATCTGGGCAGACCAAGGGAGCGTCAAAAAACGAAAAAGAGGGGAGAAAGTGCGGGCCGGAAAATACCCCGTCAACAGCAAACTTGCGCTTTTTCCCGAAAATCTAAGGACCAACCGAAATCCGGTAAAATCCCGGCGCCAGCCGCTGCCCCACCCGAAGCGTTTTTTCGAGGTAAATTCGGAAATACCCGTCCACTCCCGGCACCCGCGAGCTCTCCGTCAGGATCGGCGGCCCCACCAGCCCCATCGCATCCACCGCCACCAAGAACTCCATGGGCTGCCACCCAGCCTGATTCTCCGGCGGATTCGCGTCCGCCAACGTCTTGGCCATCACCGGCGACCCATCCCGGGCCGAAACGATCTCGATAAATGCCTTTCTGGCAGTAAGTTGCTTGATCGGCTTGGCGTCCGGGTTCAACCCTAGGAAGGTCTGGGGCGCCCTGCCCGCCCCCAGCGCAACTGCCGTCGTGGCAGGCACTTCCACTGGCGCCGGCAGATCCAGGGCCAGCTCGTTCTGCGCGAATTTCAGTTTGGCCGGGTAGCCGGCAAAGGTGCTCCCCGGCTCCCGGTTGGCCGACTGGGGCAATGGGTCCTGGGCCGCATTCCACTCGGTCGGCAGGAACAGCGGGGTCGGGTCCGTCAGCGCCGCGTCGTTTTTCTTGAGGTTGACCAGCCGGACCGGGGCCGGCCGCGGGTTCTTGGACTGGTCCGGGGCCGTCGCCAGTTCGTTGGCCGGCCGGAACAGGGTCATCGCAATCACGAACGCCAGCACCGCCCCCACGGTCACCCACATCCAGCGCCGACGATTGCCCCACCCTTCCATGGTTCAGCGGCCTTTCTTTCCGTCGGCCACGGGCTCCTCCGCCGCCAGCACGATGTTCGCGCCAAATCCCGCCTCACGCGCCGCGCTCACGATGTCGTTCTGCACCGCCACCGGCACGCCCGAGCTCATGCGCACCAGCAGCGAGGGCTGCTTGGTCTTCCGCGCCTCGGCCTTCAGCCACTCGCGCAGCTGGTCCATGGTCAGCAGTCCGTCCGCGAAGATCTGCCCCGAGTTCTTCACGCTGATCGTGCTCGAGGTCGCCATCGCGTTGGCCATCGCCCCCGGCAGCTCCGGCAGCCGGAAATCCACGCCGAGCCCGGGCGCCAGCACGAACTTCGAGCCGAAGAGCATGAAGAACATCACCAGCAGCCCGCCGTTCACGAGGAACAGCAGGTCGAAGTTCCGCGGCTGACGGCGGAGTTTTTCCTGCAGGTCGAGCGGACGCGTGATCACTTCTTTTCCTCCGGCCCGCCGTTCGCGACCGTCGTCCGGCCGCGGTACTCGGTCTGCAGGTACTTCATGATTTCGTTCCCCGCCCACTCCACGTCGCGCACGATCGCCCGCACCCGGCCCTTGAGAAAGTGATGCGCGAGATGCGCCGGGATCGCGAGCATCAGGCTGCCCGCGAAACTCAGCAGCGCGTGCCACATGCCGCCCGACAGCGCACCGGCCGTCGCATAATTGCCGCCTTTCTCGAACGCCAGGAAGGTCTCGATCATCCCCAGCACCGTGCCCAGCAGGCCGACGAGCGGCGCCACCTGCGCGATGGCTGCGATGCTCGACAGCCGGCGTTCCAGCGCGGGCAGTTCCACCACCGCCGCCTCCTGCACGTGGAAACGCATCGCATCCGGGTTGTCGTCCGCGTGCAGCAACGCCGCCTTCACCACCGCCGCCACCGGCCCGGGAGTTTCCTCGCACACGGTCAGCGCCTCCACGATGCGCTGCTTGCCAAGGATGTTCTTGATGCCGTTGATGAACGCCGTGGAGCGGATCTGGCCGCGGTGCAGGAACAGCGTGCGCTCAATAAAGATCACCAGGCCCAGCAGGCCGAGGGCGAGCAGGACCCACATCATCGGGCCGCCTTTCGCGAATAGACTTAGGTCGGGCATCGGTTCGGGGGAGTTAGAGTGTATTCAGCACCGGGCGTAAACGGGTTTCGGCGCGCTCAGGGTTTCGCCGCCGGCAGGTGGAAGCGCTCCAGCCGCGCCTTCGCGAGATCCTCGCCGGGCAGCTTCGACTTGAGGATGAGCAGCCACGCTTCCTTCGCCTCCTCAAGTTTCTCCTGCTGCTCAAACAGCATCCCGAGCTCCACCAGCGTGCGGGCCATCCAGTAGCGACCCTTCGCGCCGAGTTCGTCCGCCACCGCCGGGTCCTTCACGAGGAACTCGTGCACGACGTCCTTCCACCAGACTTCCACCGCCTTCGCGGCATCCAGCTGCGCCCGCGCCGCGTCACCCCGGTCGCGCTCCGCCGCGCTGCGCCGCGAGTACAGGTAGCCCAGATTGAATCCCGCCTCCACGCGCACCGGGATCGGCGCGTCGATGCGGTCGCGGAGATGCTCGAACAGCACGATCGCCGTCTCCCCATGTGCCGGGTCGCCCGCGGCCTGCGCGTGATGGCACTCCGCCAGCGCCAGCTGCGCGAGGATCACGTCCTTGTGCTGCGCGAAATTGTTCACGAGCGACTCGTACACCTGCTGCGCCTGCTGGAACTGGTTTAGCTTCCGCAAAAGGTCGCCCTGTTTCAGTCGCGCGTAGAACACCAGGTCGCTCTGTCCGTACTTGCGCACGAGGTCCTCAATCAGCCGGTTCGCCTCGACGAGGTTCGACTCCTGCCCACGGCGTTCCGCCTGCAGCGCCGCCTGGTAGAGCGCGTACGGCGCGTAGGTGTTATTCGGAAATTCGTCCGCGAGTTTCGTCAGCAGCAGCTGCGCCTCCGCCGTCTTGTCCTGCTCGGCGTAGTGCTTCGCCTCGACGAAGTAGGAATACACCGCCGCGTCCGATCCCGGGAAGTCCTTGCGCAGTTTCGCCAGCAGGTCGAGCGCCACGGCCTCGCGGCCCAGCTCGAAGCTCGCCCGGGCCTTCAGCAACGCCGCTGTGCTCGTGATCTCGCTGCGCAGTGCGGGCGTGATGCCTTCCATCGCCGCGGGCAGCGCATCAACCAAACGCAGGGTCTGTTCCGCTTGTCCGGCCTCGAGCGACAGGCTGGCCTGCAACCACGCCATGCGCGCCCGGAGTTCCGGCGCCAGCTGCCCGGTCGGCAACCGCGGCGCCGACAGCAGGCGGTTCACGCGCGAATAAGCCGCCGCCACCTGTCCCTGCACCTGCAGCGCGCGGGCGAGGTTCCACTCCGCCTGCCAGACGTTCACGGTGTCGAACGCCGGGTCCTTCGTCATCTCGTCGAGCACCTGCTGCACACGATCGAGTTCGCCGGTCTCGATCTCCGCCAGCGCGCGCTGAAACATCAGGTCTCCTTTCGGCACGCCCGCCGGCGGCTCCGTCAACGTCGCCGCGTAGGCGTCCGCCGCGCTGCGGTAGTCACGCGCCCGGAACCACGCCTCCGCCACCAGCACGCCGAGCTGCGCCCGCGCCGGACCCGCCACCAATTCGGCCCGCGCCTTCGCCGCGAAATCCGCCGCCGTGCGATAGCGCAGCTGCTCCCACGCCGAGGCTGTCAGCACGCCAAGCGCGTGAGCCTTGAGCGGGGAGCCGGGAAATTTCTGGAGCAGCGCCCGAGCATCGTCCTCCGCCAGAGCGTAAGACTTGTCCGCGAGCAGCAGCACCGCCCGGAACAGGAGCAGGTCTTCCAGGATCGGGTGCGCCGAAGGTTGCGCGATGAGCGTGTCCAGCCGGCGGCGGAAATCGGATCTCGCCGGGTCGCGGGTCGACGCCTTGGCCAGAAGTTGCAACGCCACCCGCTGCAGGTCGCGGTCGTTGCCGTCGCGCACGAGTTCGCCGAGCGCGTTCCGCCCCGCCCCGTCAGCCGCGCCGCCGATCAGGCCGAGCACGAGCCGTGTGGTGTCGAGTTCGTCGCGCTCCTCCACCGGCATGGTCGCGAGCTGCTGCTGCAGCAGGGACACCGCGCGCTCCTTGTGGCCAAGCGAGTCGAGCATCGCCGCGTAGGTCCGCGCGATTCCGTAGCTGATCTTGCGACCCTGGAATTGATCGAGGTTGCGCCGCTGTACTTCGGCCTCGGCTTCCGTCACGGGACCGAGCCGCAGCCGCGCCTGCTCACGCGCGAGCACGAAGCGCGCGCGGGCCAGCCCGCTCAGCGCCGAGCTCTCCGCCTGCTGATAGAGCTCCTTCGCGCGGTTGAGGTCGCCGGCCGACTCAAACACCTGCCCTTGTAGATAGAGATGCCACGAGCGGTCGGCCGCGCCGACGTCCTCGGGTTTCACGAGCGCGACTTCCGTCTTGGTCTGCGGGAGTTTCCCCTGCTGCAGCGACGCCAGCGCCATCCGAATGTGCCACGCCGCGCCGCGCAGACCGATGAATTCCCGCAGCGTCTGCTCCGCCTCGGCCGGCTGGCCGTCGTCGATCAGCGCGGAGGCCAGCCCGAGCGTCGCACGGCTGCGGTCGATGTCCGGCACGGCGAGCAGTCCGCGATAGAGTCCGGCCGCCACCGTGGGATAGCCCAGCTCGAGCGCGCGGTCCGCGGCGGCGAGGGTCAACGCCGACTCGCCGGGCGACGGCGTGGTTTTCGCGGCCACGAACGGCACCGGGCGATTCAACGGCGACTGCGCCAGCAGCAACGCGCCGAGAAGCGGCAGCAGGACGAAAAGGTGGCGGAAGCGCATGCGAGAGGCCCGGTTAGGTTGCGGCTGCCGTTGGAAACAATCAACCGCGTTGTAAACAGTTCCTTCTGGCGCACCAGGGTTCCCTGTTCAAACTGTCCCCCGTCAGCTTCCCCTCCATATCACCATGACTATCGCCCTCATCGTCCTCGGCATCCTCCTCGCCTTCGTCGTCATCCTCGGCCTGTGGGTTGCCGGTATTTACAACACGCTGGTGGCCCTGCGGAACCGCTTCAAGAACGCCTTCGCCCAGATCGACGTGCAGCTGAAGCGCCGCTACGACCTCATCCCCAATCTCGTCGAGGTCGCCAAGGGCTACATGAAGCACGAGCGCGAGACGCTCGAAAACGTCATCAAGGCCCGCAACATCGCCCTCGCCGCCTCCCAGAGCGCCGCCGCCAACCCGGCCGACGCCAACGCGGTCAAGAGCCTCCTCTCCGCCGAGTCCGGCCTCACCGGCGCGCTCAGCCGCCTCATGGTGGTCTCCGAGCAGTACCCGGACCTCAAGGCCAACCAGAACATGATGCAGCTCACCGAGGAGCTGACGTCGACGGAGAACAAGATCTCGTTCGCGCGCCAGGCGTACAACGACAGCGTGATGAGCTACAACACGTCGCGGGAGACGTTCCCGAACGTCATCTTCGCCGGCATGTTCGGCTTCCTCCCCGCCGAGCTCTTCAAGATCGACGACCCGTCGGAGCGCAACGCGCCGAAGGTGCAGTTCACCTGATCGGTCGCGGCGCGGGCGCCGCGCGGTGCACAGCATTCAGCCTTCAGCCGTCAGCTGTCAGCACCGAGCCGGCGCCCGACGCGACTGCCGGACCCGCGCCGGCTTCGATCTCCAATCTACGACCTCCGATCTCCGCGCGTAGCGCATCGAAATGGATTTCTTCGAGGCTCAGGCTCGCGCCAAGCAACGCACCTCGCGCCTCGTGGTGCTGTTCGCCCTCGCGGTCATCGGCACCGTCGCCGCGGGGTATTTCGCCTCGGTTCTCATCCTGTCCCAGGTCGGCGGGACCTCGGGACGGCACCGGTCCCGTTCGTACTACATTTACGACCAGCCGGCCCAGCCGACGTACAGCCTTTGGCAGCCGAAGGTCTTCGTGACCGTCTCGTTCGCCACGCTCGCCGCCATCGGGCTGGCCTCGCTCTATAAATGGAACGAGTACTCAGCCGGCGGCTCGGCCGTGGCCGAGAGCGTCGGGGGACGGAAGGTCAAATCCAACACCACCGATCTCCACGAGCGCCGCCTGCTGAACGTCGTCGAGGAGATGGCCATCGCCTCCGGCATCCCGATGCCGACGGTCTACATCCTCGACGAAGAACCGGCCATCAACGCCTTTGCCGCCGGCCTCACCACCAGCGACGCCGTGGTGGCCGTCACGCGCGGCACGCTCCAGAAGCTCACCCGCGACGAACTCCAGGGCGTGATCGGCCACGAGTTCAGCCACATCCTCAACGGCGACATGCGCCTCAATCTGCGGCTGACGGCGCTGATCTTCGGCATCCTCGCGCTCGGCCTCGCGGGCCGCGGCATCCTCTGGGCGCTGGGACGCGGACGGTTCCGGGGCGGTGGCAAGAACTCCGGCGGCGCGCTGCTGGTGATCGTCGCGGTCGGCATCTCGCTCCTGATCATCGGCTACGTCGGTTACTTCTTCGGCCGGATGATCCAGGCGGCGGTCTCGCGCCAGCGCGAATTTCTCGCCGATGCGTCGGCCGTGCAGTTCACGCGCAACCCGGGCGGCATCAGCGGCGCGCTCAAGAAGATCGGCGGCTACGCCCTCGGCTCGTCGCTCGCGAACCACCAGAGCGCGGCGATCGGCCACTTCTTCTTTGCGCAGGGATTCGAGTCCGCCTTCGGTGGCCTCTGGGCCACGCACCCGCCACTCGACGAGCGCATCCGGGCGATCGACCCGAATTTCGACGGTCAGATGTTCGATCCGCCCGAGGTGGTGGACATCAAGAAGGAGACCTTTGCCCAGGCTGGCTTTGCTCCGGGCTCCGTGCACCAGCGCCCGCCCATGCCCTCGCCCGCGTCCCTCGTGGCGAGCATCGGCACGCTCACGCCCGAGCACATCGCCAGCGCCGAGACTCTCCTCGCCGGCGTGCCCGATCGCGTCCGCCGCGCTGCCCGCCTGCCCGCCGAAGCACCGGTCCTGCTTTACGGCCTCCTGCTCGACGACTCCGAGCCCGTCCGGGCGCAACAGCGCGCCATGGTCGCCAGCCGCGCCGGCGGCGACGCGCTGCATGTCCTCGCGGAACTCGAGCCCAGCCTGCGCGCGCTCGGCCCGCAGCACCGGCTGCCGCTGGTCCAGCTGACGCTGCCCGCCATCCGGCAAGTGCCACCAGCGGCGCTCTCGACTGTGCTCGGTATCCTCGACGACCTCGTGCTCGCCGACGGCCGGGTGTCGACGTTCGAGTTCGCGCTTCAGAAACTCCTGACGCGCACCCTGTCCCTCGGTCGGACGCCGACCTCGAGCGTGGTCCAGATCTACTCGTTCAACGCCGTCGCGACTGAGATCAATATCGTGCTCTCCGCCGTGGCCTACGCCGCGGGCAACTCGAACCTCACCCCCGCCGACGCCTTCGCTGCCGGCACCGAGGAGCTGAAACTCCTGGAAGGCCGCCTGCAGCTCGTCCCGGCGAACCAGTGCGACGTCGTGAAACTCGACGCCGCCCTCGAGAAACTCGCGACCGCGAGCGGCCCGATCAAACAGCGCACCCTGCTCGCCGCCGCCTACGTGGCCGGCGCCGACGGGAAGCTCCTCGTCGCCGAGTCCGAACTCATCCGCGCCATCTCCGCCGCCCTCGACTGCCCGATGCCGACGTTCGCCGCCGCGGCATAGCGGTGCAGCGGTGCTGGCGGTGGTAGTGGTGGTAGTGGTGGCGGACTGAGTTGGTTCGCGGACAGGGTCTCTCTCTTACCACGGAGGGAACGGAGATTCTCTGACACCGAGCTAACAGAGATCGGAGGACGCCTCGCGGACCGTCGCACTGCGCTGCGCGCAAAGCTAGGTCCGCTCGGACTCTTGGAGGTCGATCCGGATCTGTTGCTCCCATGTGTCAGACCAAGGCACACTGGCACACGAGGTCCGGATCCTCCCACCAAGTCCATGCGGACCTAGCGTCGACGGCACGTCGATGCGACGGTCCGCATGGCTTCGTCCGGGATTCATCCTCCTTTCGCTCCGTGTCCGGAAAATCTCCGTTCCCTCCGTGGTAAAACAAACCCCCTTTGCCGCTGCTAAGGCGCCGCAATCCCGCCGAGGTTCTTGCGCCTCTTGCGCCTTCTTGCGGCCTAACGGGTCGAGGCCTGGCGGTCGCGGGATTCGAAGTTGGCTTTGTCGATGCGGTAGATGACGCGCGGGGTGCCGTCGTCGGAGACGCCTTCTTCCTGAAAGACGCCGCCGATCTTTTCCACGGCCTTGCGCGAACGTAGATTGTTCGGGCCGATCACGAAGATCACCCGCGGGAAGTGTCCGAAAGCGTGGCGCAGCATCAGGCGCTTCATCTCACCGTTGTAGCGTCCGCCCCAGTGCGACCGCGCCAGGAACGTCCAGCCGATCTCCACCACGTCCGGTTCGCGCTGCTTGAAGCTCGATGATCCGATCACAGCCCCCGTCGCCCGGTCCTTCACCAAGAGACTTCCGGCCCACGCGATCCGCTCTGCGAAGAACTTCTCGAATACCTCGCGCTTGTAGCGGTCCCACTTGGGATGCTGCTCCCAGATCTTGGGATCGCTCGCCACCGCGAACAATGTCTCGAAATGCTCCGGCTCAAGCGGGATCAGCTCCACGAGCTCGCCACGCAGCGTCGGACGGAATTCGAATTTCTTGGGCGGGGTCATGCGGGACGGGAATCAATGGCGGAGTGGGTCGAAAGTCGAATGTCGAAGGTGACAGGTCGTTTCCGCAGTTGCGCCACAGCCCGCTGGAGTCCTTCCAACTACCACCTACCAGCTACCAACTACTCCCAAAGAGAGCCTCCGCCTCCCCTACTCGCTACCCGCCGCTACCGCGGCGGGACCAACGCTGGCGCCGGGCCTGCCACCGCGCCGCTCTGCAGATTCGGCGGCACGTGGCCGATGTCGCCGATCGCGAAGATCTTCGTCGTGCCGTCGGCGCGGATCTGGATGACCGTGATGCTGCAGTGCGCCACGGACATCGCGAGCCATGCCTTGGTGTCGACGCCGAGCGCGCGGCAGGTCAGCCAGCGGATCACGTTGCCGTGGCACACCAGGAGGTCGTGTTCGTCGCGGTCGCCCGTCGCGGGGACAAAGAACTTGGCGTAGGCCTCGCTCAATTGTTTCTCCGCCGCCGCCTGCTTGGCCGGATCCTCATGACCCGATCCCGTCGGTCGGGAACTCGGCGGCGTGCACTCGCGGAGCACGTCGGTCGGCTGCACCGGCAGGTTAGGCAGCGACGCGTGAATCACCTCGGCCGTCTGCCGCGCGCGCGTCAGCGTGCTCGCATACAGCGCCGTGAACTGCACCGGCATCCCCGCCAACCGCGCCGCCACCAATCGCGCTTGGGCCAGCCCCAGTGGCGTCAGCGCCCCGCCGTCCTTCGTCTCCGCGCTCTCTTCATAGTTTCCATGCCGGACCAGGTAGACCGTGCGCGTGGCCTTCGCCTTTGCCGGCTCCGCCGCCCTGACGCCAAGTCCCGCCACACAGGCCAGCACGACGCCCACAAGCAGGCGGAGGAAAAGCGGTAAACGGGAGGCCCGGAAATCGGGAAAGCGGGAAACAAGCATGGGACGGATTGAATGCGACGTCGCCTGTCGGCGCGAGCACGGAGAAAACCGCCGAGGGCGGTTGGTCGAAAGTCACAGGTCGAAGGTCGAAAGATGGGCAAGGTGCTCGAGGTCCTGCGACCTTCGACTTGCCACATTCGACCTCCGCGACCCGCGGTCGCGGAGTCCTTCACGCCCTTCGTGGCGAACCCTCCGCCTGAAAATTCGCCCAAAAACGAGTTTGCCGTTCGGCGCGCGCGGTCGTCTTTCGCTGTCATGCCTCCGACCGACCCCTCCACCCAGGATCAACTTGCCCGCTCGCTCGCCGGCTCGGCCCGCGACCCTCTGCGCTGGTGGCGCGAGGCGCGGTTCGGCCTGTTCATCCACTGGGGGCTCTACGCGATTCCCGCGGGACGCTGGAAGGGCAAGTCCGTCGGCGGCATCGGCGAGTGGATCATGTTCCGCGCCAAGATCCCCGTCCCGGTCTACTCGCAGCTCGCGAAGCGGTTTCACCCGCGGAAATTCAACGCCGCCGAGATCGTCCGGCTCGCAAAGGACGCCGGCCAGCGCTACCTCGTCATCACGGCGAAGCACCACGACGGCTTCGCGATGTATCACTCGACGTCGAACCCGTACAATGTCGTCGACGCGACGCCGTGGCACCACGACCCGATGGTCGACCTCGCCCGCGAGTGCCGGAAGCAGGGCGTGCGGCTGTGTTTCTATTACTCGCAGGATCTCGACTGGCATCACCCCGACGGCGCGTGGAACACGTGGGACTACGACGAGAAGAAAAAGAACACCGACCGCTACCTCCGCGAAAAAGTGTTCCCGCAGCTCCGCGAACTGCTCACGAACTACGGGCCCGTCGGCCTGATCTGGTTCGACACGCCGCTCACGATCACCCGCGCGCAGTCCGCCGCGATCCGGCGCTTCGTGAAGAAGCTCCAGCCCGCCTGTCTCGTCTCGGGCCGCATCGGCCATGGTCTGGGCGACTACGGCATCCCGCGCGACAACCAGATACCGCCCGGCCGCGCCCGCGGCGACTGGGAAGTGTGCGCCACGCTCAACCACACCTGGGGCTTTCGGCGCGACGACCACCAGTGGAAGCCCGCCGGCCTCCTCATCCAGACCCTCGTCGAGTCCGCCTCCAAGAACTCGAACTACCTCCTCAACATCGGTCCCGACGCCCTGGGCCGCGTGCCCGGACCGAGCGCCGCCCGCCTCCGCACGATGGGCCGCTGGCTGAAGGCCAACGGCGAGTCGATCTACGGCGCGGGTCCGTCGCCATTCGCCCACGACTTCCCGTGGGGCCGCATGACCACGAAGGGACGCACGGTCTACCTGCACTTCTTCACGAAGCCCGCGAAGCAGTTCGAACTGCGCGGCCTCAATACCCGCGTGCTGTCCGCCTCGCCCTTGCTCGCGCGCGGCACGAAGCTCGCCGTCCAGCAGTCACGTGACACGGCCACGGGCCTGCCGGTCCTGAAGGTCGACCTGTCGAAGCTGCGTTACGCGGCGCCTGTGACCGTCGTGGCGCTGAAGCTGGCCGCGAAGCCGGAGGTCGTGACCGGACCGATCCAGGAGCCGGACGGCTCGATCACGCTGCTCTCGGCCGAGGCGGCGGTGAAGCCGGCGAAGGCCAAGCTCGGCGTCACACCGCTGGGCTTCACGGTGGCGTGGAAACAAACCGGTGACTGGCTCGAGTGGAACCCCGCGGTGCTCACGCCCGGCGCGTTCCGGGTCGAGGTGGTCACAACGTACCAGCACCTCGAGAAATGGAGCGGTGGACACACCGCGCGCGTCGACGCCGCGGGCCAGACCCTGCGGGGCAAGCTCACCCGCGACGCCGAGATCCCCTACACACAGGCCGCGTACTTCCCGCGCATCGCGACGGACCTCGGCCAGCTGCGCGTGGAGCAAGCGGGACCCTTGACCGTGAAACTCCACCTCGACCGCATCCTCCCGCCGCCGAAGATCAAGCCGCTCTGGGACGATCTCTCGCCCAAGGTGATCGCGGTGCGTCTGCTGCCGGTAAAATAAGGCACTTCTTATTCACAGGAGGAAACGGAGGGCACGGAGCTTGGGAACCGCTAATCTTCGCTAATCCGCACTAACCTTGGTTCGGAAGCCATTAGCGCGGATTAGCGGAGATTAGTGGTTCCAAGTCCTCTTGGTTTCATTGAGTGGTGCGTTCGGATTTGGAACTTCGGGGTCGCGGAGCACTCAGAAGGTGGCAGACTAACTTTGTCGTGGCCTCCCTTCCTCCACGTTCCGGCCCAAGGTGGGCGCAGCTGTGCGCGCTGGGGATGGCGCTGATTTCGGGCGCCGCCTTCGCCGAAGACGGGCCAGGCGACAAGCCGTCCGGCCTCTCCAAGCGACTCTCCGGTGAACTGGCGGCGACGCTCCCCAAGTACGATCCGGCAGTTGCCAACCGCTCAGCCGAGCCGGGACGCCTACCGCGCGATCAGCCGCGCAACGGCATCCTGCGTTTGCCGGACTACATCGTGCGCGAGCCGAAGGTGCCGGATGAGAAGCAGGTGCTCACGGAAAAGGGCAAGGACATCGCCGCGATGAACACCTACCTCGGTCCGTCCGACGGATTCGATCGCGGCTTTCTCAACTCCTTCACTTTGGTGGGCGTGTGGCAGAAGATCCCCCTGCTCAACCGTCTGCCCATCGTGCCGTTTGGCTCGATCACGAACGAGGAACGCGCCCGCGAGGTTTACGACCGCGTCGAGCGGCGGAAGCAGATTCTCGATCTGATGCGCACCGACGCCATCGCCAAGCAGGCCGAGAAACCCGCGCCCGAGGCCACCAAACCACCGCCCAAGTGACCGACCCCGGGGCAACCTCCTTCGCAGTCCGCTTCAGCGTAGCGTGGGACAATTAGCGGCAATCAGCGAAGATTAGTGGTTCCCACCACCCAGCCCTCCGTTCCCTCCGTTGCCTCCAGTGAGCCTCCTTCACGCCGGCGGCAGCGTGTCGTCGCAAGCCCAGTCGGGCCAGGTCTGGTGCGAGTAAGCCCGCACGCCCTCGATCACCGCCCGCAGCAGCGGCGAGGGATCGCCACGCCAGAGCACGCCCATCGTCATGGGCTCGAATCCCTCCAGCGGTAGCACGCGAACTTCGCGGTGCTTGATGACCGACGGGATGGCGAGATTCACGCCGCATCCGTGACCGCTGGCCACGTAGCGAGTGACGAGCTCGACCGACGTCACCTCGATCGCCTGCGGCCAGACGATGCGGCGCCGTTTCAGGTCGCGCTGGAAATTCTGCATGACCGCGGTCGCGGCGGGCAGGCCGATGAGCGGCACCGTGACCCGTTTCTTCTCCCAGACCTCGGCCGCGGTCCCCCACGGCTGGCGGCGGTTCACGAGCAGGACCACCGGAGTCCGGGCAAGCCGCAGCTGCCGGAGTCGCGCCGGGGGCCGGGCCTCCACGGGACCGACCGCGATGTCGATCTGGCCGTCGCGCAGCCAGGATTCGAGCTGCGCCTGATGCCCTGAGTGCAGGCTGAGCCGGATCTTCGGGTGCGCCTCCCGGACGCGCTGCATCACGGTGGGAATGTGGTCGCGCAGCACGATCTCGGAGCCGCCGATCCGCAGGGCCGGTTCGGCCGCCTCGCGGAGCTCCGCCGCCACGGAGGTGAGGTTCTCGAAGAAGGGTCGCACATGCGCGAAGAGCTTTTCGCCGGCCGGCGTGAGGCGGAACGGGCTGCGCTCGAACAGTCGCGAGCCGACCTCGCTCTCGAGTTTGCCCATCTGCCCGCTCACCGCGGGCTGCTGGATCCCGTAGGGAATCTTCCGGACGGCCGCGCTGATGCCTCCGTGCTTGGCCACGTAATAGAACAGCTCCAAGTAGTGGACATTCATCGGGGGGCGCTCCTAAATGCCCGGTACGAGCGAGCATGGCAATGTCGGATCAAAGGGACGGTCCTCCCCCTCCCTGCCTGTGAACCCGTGCATCTACGGGCTCAATGCGGAGCATCACGTTTATCAATTAACGTCCGGTGACCGCGCTCGGCTAAGCTGGGGGGCGTTCCAGCTACCCCATGATCGAAGCCGTCATCCTGCTCGGCCTCCTGGTGATCCTTGTGGCCACCGACCCCCTGCCGGGCCAAGGACGCCACCGTCCCCGCACCCGCGAATGACCCGGGCGCGACAACAGTTCACCGCGTTTCTTTGCGCCCTGGGCCTGGTGACGCTGCTGACGTCGGGCTGCGCCACGCTGCGCCACACCGCGGTCAACCAGATGGGCAACGCCCTCGCCGAGGGCGGCACGGCGTTCGCCAGCGACGACGACCCGGAGCTGGTGCGCACGGCGGCGCCGTTCAGCCTGAAACTCATCGAGAGCCTGCTGGCGGACAACCCGGGGCACCGAGGCCTCCGCCTCGCGGCCGCCAGCGGGTTCACCCAGTACGCCTTCGCCTTCATCGAGACCGACGCCGAGGAGAAACAGGCGAGCGACGTCGACGCCGCGCTCGTCCTGCGGCAGCGTGCCCGGCGCATGTACCTGCGGGCCCGCGACCATGCGCTGGCGGGGCTCGCGGTCGATCATCCCAATTTCACGGCCCAGCTGCGGGCCAACCCCACCGCCGCCGTGGCCCAGCTCAACCGCGAGGATGTGCCGCTCGCCTACTGGGCCGCCGTCTCGTGGGCCGCCGCGATCTCGGTGCTCAAGACCGACACGGACCTGATCGCCGACCTGCCGCTGGTCGACGCGCTGGCGACGCGGGCGCTCACCCTCGACGAGGCGTGGAACGCCGGCGCGATCCACGGTTTCTTCATCCGCTATGAGCTGGTCCGGCCCGGCGGCACCGTGGCGGCGGCGCGCGCCCACTTTGAGCGGGCCCGCGAGCTGTCGGAGGGTCGACAGGCCGCGCCGTTTGTCGCGCTGGCGGAGTCGGTCGCGGTCAAGGAGCAGAACCGCGCCGAGTTCGAGGCCCTGTTGCACAGCGCGCTCGCCCTGAATCCCGACGCTTACCCCGACTGCCGGCTCGCCAACCTCATCATGCAGCGCCGCGCGCGCCGCCTGCTCGCGCAGGCCGACGATTTCGTGGCCCCGTGATTACCCCATGACGCCCCCCCTGCGCCTCTTCGCCGCCCTCTGTCTCCTCACCCTGCCCGCCACCGCCGCCACGACGGTCATCCGCCTGGGCACGATCCTGCCGCGCGACATCGGCCCGGACCTCGTCCTCACGCGCCTCGCCCAGGACTGGAAGACCGCCACGGGCGGCACGGTCCAGCTGCGGCGCGCACCGGCGGGACAATCCGACGGCGAGGCCGGCATCGTGAAGAAACTCCGCTCCGGAAATTATCAGGCCGGGCTGCTGTCGGTGACGGGACTCGTGGAGATCGAGCCGGACGTCGCGGCGCTGCAGTTCATGCCGCTCGTGTTTCGCGACTGGGCCGAGGTCGACTACGTGCGGGACCACATCCGCGGCGAACTCGAGGCGCGCCTCGCGGCCAAGGGGTTCATCGTCCTCTGCTGGGCGGACGGTGGCTGGGTGCGGTTCTTCTCACGGTCGGCGGGATTCACGCCGGACGATTTTCGCCGGATGCGCGTCTTCACCTGGGCCGGCGATAGTCGCCAGCTCGCGCTCATGAACCAGATGCGTTTCCAGCCGGTCGCGCTGGAGACGGACAACATCCATCAGGCGTTCGCCTCGGGCATGATCGACGCCGCGCCGCTGCCGCCGGCGTTCGCGCTGGGCGGACAGATCCACACGGTCGCGGGCCATGTGCTCGCCGTGAACTGGTGTCCGATCGTCGGCGCGGTGGTGATCCGACGCGACGCCTGGGAAGCGATCCCCGCGGACACCCGCGCGAAACTCCAGCCGCTCTGTGAGACGGCCGGCGCCGCGCTGCGCGCCGAGGGCCGCCGGTTTGACGAACAGGCCATGCAGACGCTCTCGCACGGACCGCGCACCGCGGTTCACCTCCCGTCCGCCGAGCAGCAGGCAGCCTGGCAGGCCCTCTCGAGTGAACTGACCCCGCTCGTGCGCGGCACGCTGGTGCCCGGATCGATCTTCGACGAGGTTCAGCGGCTGCTCGCCGAGCACCGCGCCCAACACGGCACGCACTGACCATGGCCGGCGCCCTGTCCATTCCCGCCCATCTGGTGTCACCGGCACCGGCCACGGGCTGGCGGCGGGTCGAGGATCTGGGCGTCGGGCTCTGCCTCGCCACCATGGTGGCGCTGCCGCTCCTGGACGCCGCGGTCCGGGCGGTCTCGCATTCCGGCGCCTCCTCGGCCGCCGCACCGCTCACGCAGCATCTCTGTCTCGTGCTGGGCATGGCCGGCGGAGCCCTCGCGGCCCGCGACGAGCGCCTGCTCGGCCTTGCACCACTCTCCGCGGGATTGGCGGGTCGGATCGGCTTCACGGCCCGGGTGTTCAGCCACGGGCTGGCCGCGGCGGTCACGCTCATCCTCGGCCTCGCGGCCTGGGCGTTCGTGTGGGAGGAGCGCGCAGCGGGCAACATCCTCGCCCTCGGGATCCCGCGCTGGTGGGTGGAGCTTTCGATGCCGGCCGGTTTTGCGCTGATCGCGGCGCGGCTGCTGTGGAACACCGCCGCGTCGCAGGCCGCGCGGATTTCGGCCACCGTCCTGGCGATCGCCCTGTTGGCGCTGGGCTGGTGGTCGCCCATCGCGCCGGAACAACTCGTGTGGCCGGCGCTGGCGTTGCTCGGGCTGGCAACGGCGCTCGGTGCGCCGGTGTTCGTGACGCTCGGCGGGGCGGCGGTCATCCTGTTCTGGGGCGACAGCCAGCCGCTCGCGATCCTGCCGATCGACCACTACGGCCTCGTCGTCAACGCGACGCTGCCGACGATCCCGCTGTTCACCCTCGCCGGCTGCCTGCTGGCGGAAAGTGGGGCCTCGCGCCGACTCGTGCGCGTGTTCCAGGCGCTGGCGGGCTGGTTTCCCGGCGGACCGGCGATCACGACCGCGCTGGTCTGCGCGTTCTTCACGTCGTTCACGGGCGGCTCGGGTGTGACGATCCTCGCGCTGGGTGGATTGCTGATGCCCGTGCTGATCGCGGCGAAGTTCACGGAACGCGACGCGCTCGGTATGATCACAGGCGCCGGTTCGCTCGGCATCCTGCTGCCGCCCTGCCTGCCGGTCATCCTTTACGCCATCATCGCGAACGTGGACATCCGGGCGATGTTCCTCGCCGGCCTGGTTCCGGCGCTGCTGTTGATCGCGCTGACGGCCGCGTGGGGTGTTTGGGCGGGGCGCCGGGCAACGGGCACCACTCGGTTCGACGGCCGTGAGGCGCTGGCGGCGCTCTGGGCGGCGAAGTGGGAACTGGCGCTGCCGCTCGTCGCGCTTGGCGCGCTGTTCGGCGGCTGGACCACGCCGGTCGAAGCGGCCGCGCTGACGGCGTTCTACGCGTTGCTGGTGGTCACGGTCGTCCACCGCGACCTGCGATTCTGGCAGGATTGCCCGCGGGTGTTCGCCGAGACCGGGCTGCTGGTCGGCGGGATCTTTCTCATTCTCGGCGTCGCGCTCGGCCTGACGAACTGGTTCCTCGACGCGCAAGTGCCGGACCATCTCGCGGCGTGGGCGATGGTGCATGTGCAGTCGCGCTGGCTTTTCCTGCTGGGGCTGAACCTCGTGCTCATCGTGATGGGTGGACTCGTCGAAATCTACGCCGGCATCATTGTCCTTGTGCCGCTGCTGGTGCCGATTGGCACCCGGCTCGGCCTCGACCCGCTACACCTCG
>DAOQKI010000049.1:0-24239 GCA_035334485.1 Opitutaceae bacterium | reverse complement strand
AGCGCATTGCCTACGACCCGTACGTGCCGGCCGAGGCGATGGCCGCGGCCGGGGTGGAGAAGGTCGAGCTCGAGGCGCTGTTCCCGCGCGCCGACGTCCTCTCGCTCCATCTGCCGCTCACGCCGGAGACGAAGCACTTCGTGAACGCCGCGCGCCTGGCGCAGATGAAGAAGACCGCGATCGTCGTGAACACCGCGCGCGGCCCGCTGGTTGACACCGTCGCCCTGGCCGCCGCGCTGCAGTCCGGCGTGATCGCCGGCGCGGGCATCGACGTCTTCGAGAAGGAGCCGCTGGAGCGCGACCACCCGCTCCTCGCGTGCGCGAACGCGCTGCTGACCTCGCACGTTGCGTGGTACAGCGAGGCCAGCATTCCGCGCCTGCAGCAGCTCGCCGCCGAGGAGACCGTGCGCGGCCTGCGGGGCGAGCCGCTGAAGAACCAGGTCAATCGGTAGCCGGATCGCAGTTCGCAGGTCGCAGTTCGGAGATCGTCCAGGCGAATGGCCAACTTCGAGGTCTGTTAACCACTAATTCTCGCTAATCGGCGCTAATCCTTTTTATCGGAGGGAAGGCCGCGATGCCCTGAGTCCTACATCATTTCCGGTCTCCGCCCCCGCCTTGAATTAGCGTCCATCAGCGTCAATTAGTGGTTCCCCCGAACTCCGATCTCCGAACTGCGAACTCCGAAACCCCATGCCCTCGTTCCCCATCGTCGACACGCATCTCCACATCTGGGACCTCAAGCGCCTGCGCTATCCCTGGCTGGTGAATGTGCCGCTGCTCAACCGCGACCACCTGATTGACGAGTACCGCCGCGCGTGCGGGCCGGTGCAGGTCGCGAAGATGGTGTTCCTGCAGTGCGAGGCCGACTTCGCGCTGTTCCAGGAGGAGGCCGACTGGGTGACCGAGGTGGCGCGGATCGACCCGCGCCTCCGGGGCATCGTGCCGTGGGCGCCGCTAGAGAAGGGCGACGCGGCCGAGGCCGATCTCTCGCGGCTCGCCGCCAACCCGCTCATCAAGGGCATCCGCCGCATCATCCAGTTCGAGGCCGACCCGGAGTTCTGCCTGAAGCCGGGCTTCGTGCGCGGCGTGCAGCTGCTGCCCCGCCACGGGCTGAGCTTCGATCTCTGCATCAACCACCGGCAGCTGGCCAACACGCTGAAACTCGTCCGCCAGTGCCCGAACGTGAAGTTCATCATGGACCACATCGCGAAGCCCGACATCAAGGCCGGGCTGCTCGACCCGTGGCGCGCCGAGCTGCGCGAGCTGTCAAAGTTCCCGAACGTGTGGTGCAAGATGTCCGGCCTCGTCACCGAGGCGGACTTTCAGAAGTGGACCGCGGCCGACCTCCAGCCCTACATCGACCACGTGATCGACTGCTTCGGTTTCGACCGCGTGATCTTCGGCGGCGACTGGCCGGTCTCGACCCAGGCCACGGACTATCCGCGCTGGGTGAACACGCTCGACGCCGCGCTCAAGGGGGCCTCGCCCGACGAGCTCCACCGGCTGTACGTGCGCAACGCCGAGGCCTTCTACCGGGTGTGAAAAAACCGGCGGGTTCGCCCGCCGGTTTTTGGAAGTTGGTGGATGGGAGCTGGGAGATAGAATACCCCGTGGGTTTCGGCTGTTGGCTAATTGGACGGATCAGTAGCGCAGCGTGATCCGAGCGGTGCCGGTGAAATGCTCGATGCGGACCGTCTCGGTGGCTGCGTCGTAGATTCCGCCGTCGACCGATTTCGCGCGGAGTCCCGCGGGATGGGGCACGCGGAACTCGACGGTGTCGGGTCGGCGGTCGCCGGGGCAGTTCACCGTGGCGCGGATCTCGTCCTGTGCGACGTGGGATTCGACGCTGAACGAGAGCGGCCCGAAGTAGCTGGCGGCGCCGTCGACGGCCACCGTTTGTCCGTCGGCGAGGTAGGCGCGCGGCGCGCCGGCCAGCAGGCGCAGCGTGCGGCCGGACTCGAGGTAGAGCATCCAGCGGGTCTCCATCAAGAACCACGCCTCCTCGTGCGTCTTGTGCGGGCTCGCCCCGAAGAAATGCTCGATGAAGGTGTAGGTTTCCCGGTCCGCGATGGCGGCCATCGTGTCGTACCACGCCTGGAGGAAGGGCTTCACTTCGCCGCGCTGGAGATGCAGCCACGGGTGCCGGCTGTAGTAGGGTTGGCTGAACGCGACGTTCTGCCGGGTCATCAGCTCGCTGTGGGTCTCGAGCAGCAGGCCGGCCAGCGGCTCGCGGGGCTCGATGACCTCCTGGAACACCAGGTAGAGCGGCCCGAGCAGCGAGTCGCGGCCGGTCATCGTGCCGTGCGTGAACCACGCGCCGCCGTCGGCGTGCAGCATCACCGGCCCGCGGTAGCCGGTCCACGGCGCCGGGGCGGGCGCCCACGAGCCGTCGCCGAGCGGCACCACGGGCGCGCGCTCGACGCCGCGGATGAAGGACTCGCGCAGGTCGCGCTTGAGCGCATCGGCCTCGTCGCGCCAGAGCTTGGCCTCGGCGGGATCGCTGGCGGCGAGCATCTCCGCGACGCGGGACAGACCGAGGTAGGCGTAGCCGTTCAGCATGAACGAGCGGAACGGGTCGTCGGGATCGGCCGTCTTGCCGTCGAGCAGGCCGAAGCCGTCGCCCTTGGCTCCGTTTTGGTTCCGGGCGCGCCAGGCCTGCAGATACCGGCAGGCCTTGAGCATCCGCGGCTTCACGTCGCGGAGCCACGCGTCGTCGTGCGTGTAGCGATAGTGCTCGCCCATCGTCCAGAGCACGGCGCCGGTCTCGAGCATGTAGCCGTTGAAGTTCTGCATGAACCCGTCGTCATGCTGCTTGTCCAGGAAGAAGCCGATCGCGCGGCGCGCGGTGTCGTGCCAGCCCATCGAGTCCATGAACTGGATGATGGGCGCGCTCTCCGAGCCGATCGCCGTGTAGTCGCCGATCGTCGGGATCAGCGTGCCGTTCGGCTCCAGGCCGTACGTGATTAGGTCGAGGTGCAGCAGGCCGGCGCGGACCATCTCGTCGATCCGTGTTTCCGGCAGCCGCCAGCGCGCGGCCTGCCCGAGCTTCTGCTGCCAGAACTGGCGGGCCTCGGCGGCGCGCGCGTCGAACGACTGCCCCAGCAGGGCGCCCGCGCGTTCCGGCGAGATCGGGTCGTGCGGCACGTAGATCTCGAAGACCGCGCTCTCGCCGGGCCGGAGCAGCACCGAATGCTCCTCGCCGGCCGGATGGCCGTTGAGCTTGGCTACCGCATAGACGCGTCCCGATTTGAACAACCCGAAGCCGCGCGCGCCGTCGACGTGCCACTCCGTGCGCTTCACCAGCTGCGGCGTCATGGTCTTGAACAGCGCGTAGCGCGGCACCGCCCCGTGGTTGGTGGCCACGCCGCGGAGGTAGAGCACCGTCTCCTCGTCGCGGTTCGACTCGATCTCGCGCAGCTGGTTGACCTCGGCCTGTTGGGCCGGGGTGAACATGTGGCCGGCACCGTAGAGGTCGGCCACGAGGTACGGGGTGCCGCGCAGCGTCGCGGCGGTCAGCGGCGAGCGCTCGAGACTCGTGAAGGCGGTGACCTCGTACTGCACGTCCTCGTCGCCGATCCGGCCGTGCAGGATCGGCAGCACGCCGTCCTCGAGGCGGCGGGTCACGTCGTCGCGCACGCCCCAGCCGCGGCCGAACTGGAACTCATAGACGACCGGCTTGCCGCCGGTCTCGGGGAGCTTCGACTCGCTCCAGTGGAAGCGCGGCTTGATCCACTGCAGACGGTCGTCGATCCGGAAGATCCGCGCGTCGCGACTCAGGCCGAGCCAGGTCTCCAGCCGCATCGCCCGCGTGTTGGCCGCCGCCTTGGCAAAATTCTCCTCGGGCGTGGCGGCGATCGCCTCGAGCTTGGTCCGCAGTCCGCGCTGCCGGACGGCCGCCGCGATCTCCGCGAAGCCGCGGGCGTCGGCCGCAGTGGTCACGGCTGCGCCGTACGCGGGCAGGTAGATCGGATACTGCGCGTCGACGTCGCGCAGCCGGAACGTGAAGCCGGTGTCGCCGGTGTGCACCGTCACGAGCGTGCCCGTCTGGTCGTCCGCGCGGACGCCCTCGATCTCGGCCTCGATCCGGCCGGGTTGCCCGGCGGGCAGCTCGAACCGGCCGCCGGTGACGGGCCCGCCACCCGCGACGCGCAGGGCGGACAGCTGGCCGCGCTCCACGCTGACGGAACCGGCGGGTGCGGCGGACCAGACGATGGCGACGGACGTGGTCACGGCCCGAGCGGAAGCCACGAGGGCGGCCAACGTCAATGCGGACCCGAGCAGGCGCATGGAACGAAGATACGGGGTCATCGCCTCCAGCGGGAGCGACTCCGCGGGCGCCGTCAAACCCGACCGGAGCGAATATTCGGTGTCACGCATTTGGTGACACGAGGGCGGCGCGACGGAGGTCAGGACTCGTCGAGAACCGCGAGGGCGCGCTCGAAATCCTCGTCGGCCACGTCGACCTTCACGCCGCCACCGACGCCGGGATGGAGCCAGACGAGGGACACGAGGTTCTCGTCGCGGATAAAAGCCTCGATCCCGGCCGCCTCGAGGCGGGTGCGCAGCAGGTGGGCTTCCACGGGCTCGGTGAAGCTGGCGACGGTCTGCATGGCGGAATGGCGACAGGCTAGGCGGATTTGCCGCGCTGGCAACTGCTCCGCGGGATCAGGGCGAAGCCGGCTGGCGCCAGCTGAGCACCGCCGGCAGGCGCACGGTTTCGCCGACCGCGGCATCAACCAGCCAGACATCCTCGCCCGCCTTGGGCGCCGTGCTTGGCGGGGCGGTGAGCGTCAGGCTGTCGGCGCCGGCCGCGGCCACCGTGGCCAGCGGACGGTCGGCGCGATCGCAGAGGGTCGTGCCGCGGTAGTTCGGTGCGAGATGCAGGGCTGTCTTTGTGGAGAGCTTCTTCCCCTCGACGGCGGACACGTGGACGAGGCCGACCCGCAGGTCGTCCTTCACGGTCAGCACGAGCTCGTCGCCCTCGCGACGGGCCGAGGTGATTGTCTGCACGGTGTCGCGCAGGGAATTGGAAAGCTGAAGGACCCGCCCCGCCAGCGTCTCCGGCGCGGGCAGGGTGGAGCCGGCGGTCGCCCGGACGCGCAGTTCGCCGTTGGCCGGGCTGACGGCGGTGATCGTGCCGCGGAACTCCGCAGCGGTGAGCCGCTGCGTGCCGAGCATCAGGAAACTCCCGCCGGCAAAGAACGCCCGCGTGGCGTGGTGCCGGGTGTCAAAGCTGACCACCGCGACCTCCGCATCGGTCGCGACCGGCAGGCTGTCGGCGTTGGCGTAGAGCGCCGTGTCGGTGCCCTGGTGGTGGATCACCACGTCGCGCGAGCCATCGAGGTGCTCGACGATCACGACCGAGCCGTTCACGAGATCCTGCCGGCGGGCCGAGGCGAGGAACGGCTGGCGGCTGTAGGGCTCGAGCACGGCGGCAAACGCGCTGGCGAGGGCCGGGGCGCCCGGCGCGGCGATGCGGCGGGCGATCAGGTAGTGCACCAGCTCGGGATATTTCATCGGCGAGACGCGAGCGTCGGCGGTGATGAGATTCTGTCCGTCTTGCGGCAGGATGCGCAGGCGGAGATGCGCGTCCGGGTCCTTTTCGTGGGCGTACTCGGCGACGAAGGTGTCGGCGCCCGCGGTCAGGTGGCGCACGCCCACGAGATGCTGGAACCCCGAGCCGGCGTAGTGGAGATAGCTCCCGGCAAAACCCTTGGCGCCGCGCTCGGGATCGTCGTAGAGCGCGCCGACCGGCACGTCCGGTCCGGCCAGCGTGCCGGGCGCCGGTTCCGACCAGGAACTCTGCAGCAGCTGGAACGAACCCGTCGGACCGTGAAGGCTGTAGTCGTGCTGGTGTCCGCCGGTGACGTCAAAGAAGTCGACCGCATAGCCCTCGTCGGCCGGCCCGGGAACATCAACCATCACGAGCGTGCGACGGTAGACCGTGGTTTGAGGGTAGGTGCCGTCGCCGTCGACGGTGAGCGCGCGGGCAAACGGCCCGTCGGCCAGCAGGCGCAGGTGCCCGGCGGGGTTGGCCGGCTGGCGGTGGGCGTCGACCGTGACGGTGTTGTGGGAGATCGACGTCTTCGACCACGTGAAGATGCCGGAGTTGAACTCGTTGGCGCCGTCCGGATAGCCGAGGTCCGGCATCAGGTCCTGGCCATGGGCGAACAGGTCGAAGTGCAGGCGGTCGTGGTGGTAGTGCGCGACATGGAGGCCGTAGAAGAGGCCGAGCGAGCGCGTGTCCGCGGGGTTGTTGAGCAGCGCGTAGCCGTAGCCGCTGAACACGCGGGAGGGCTGCGGCGGCACAACGCGGCCGTCGGGCGGCTGTTGGCCCGGGGGCAGCGGCGGATCGAAGAGGGCGTCGAACGAGCCGAAGGACTGGTCGCCGGTGGCGCCGATGCCCGCGAGGTACGACGCGAACCGCGGGTCGCCGTAGAGTTTGAGTCCGCGCTGGTAGGTGAGCGAATCGCGCCCGATCAGCGGGGCGAACCGCGTCGAGCTGTCACCGAGCGGCGGAGTGAGGCGGCCGATCGTGACCTGCTCGAGCGGGGCGTCGAACATCCGCCGGAGCCGGGGCAGCGCCGCGAGATCGTAGCCGAGTTTCTTCAGCAGCTCGGCGGAGGTGGCGAGGATGCGCGTCCAGACGAAGTTGTAGTCGGGCGACTCGTGAGGCATGCCGTCGCGGTTGACCAGATTGTAGAGCGCGTAATCGAAGCCGAGCCGGAGCAGGTGCCCCTCGGGGCGGTGCAGGACCTCGTCGACGTAGCGGGCGTTGTCGCCGTGCTGGCGTACCACGGCGAGCTGCAGCAAGGCGCGCTGGTGCGTGCCATAGTTGCCCCGCATCTTGTCCTCGAAGTACGAGTCGATCGCGTCCTCGAGGTAGTTTGCCTCGATCGTGGCGCGCACCTGCTCGCCGGTCTGATGGTAGAAGTGCTGGAGCTCCACGTCACCGTCGAGCGTTTCCCAGATGTTGTCGTATGCCTCGGAGAGCGACGGCGCGACCTGGTAGGACTCCCAGATCAGGTTCACCATCTTGCCGGTGTAGCGCGTGCCCTGCGCGCCCATGAGCTGGCCGAACCGGGACTGCTGCTCGTAGTTCATCGTCGGGTAGACCTCGGCGAGACGGTGCAGGAGGACGGCGGCCTTGTGCGCGTAGGCGCGGTCGCCCGTGAGCAGGTAGGCGCGGCTGAGGGCGAGGGTGCCGGAGACGACGCAGCGGCTGTCGAGCCCGGGACCCTGCAGCACGAGATGATTGGCGTGCGCGACGAACCAGTAGCGCTGGCCGTCGGGCGCGACCCAGCCCCAGCCGTCGTCGACGATCTTGCCGGTGAGCGAACTCCGGTCCGTGAAGCCGCTGCGGTAATAAGCGCCGTAGTCGTTGTCGGGATAGACCTCGCCGCCGATCGGGCACTTGACGTGGAACGGATGGCGCGGGTCGACGATCCACGGGTAGGACGAGCCATTGATGCCCTCGTAGATCTTGCGACCGTGGACGGGGCAGCCGGCGTTGTTGAGCTCCACGGCCCGCGGCACCTCGGCGGTCGTGACCAGGTCGTGGAGATCCTGGTCGCTCCAGGCGGCCCAGTAGTCCGCCTCCTTCATCACCTGCGCGGCGATGGCCTGCGCGGCGGGGTACTGCGTGACGTTGGCCCGGGCGCGGGCGATCTCCGCGTCGGAGTGGAGCGTCCGGGCGGTCTTGAGCGGAAACTGCGGGGTTCGGACCTTCTGCGGGAGCAGCATGCCGTGCGGGATCTGCGGCTGCACCGGGCCGGCGGGAAACCACGGGTCGCGGGCGGACACGACGACGGCCGTGCCGGCGACGAGCATGGCGATGCCCCAGGAGAAGAAGGCGGAACGCATCGGGGCGGAGGTTGCTGGCCCGGCGCGGCGCGGGCAAAGCTTTTGACGGAGACCCGGGGCCGTGCCATGGTGCCGCGCCGTGGCTTTTTCCCGTCGTTCCATCCTGATCCTCGTCTCCGTCCTTGTGCTCGCCGGCGGCGCGCGGGCGGCGGAACCTGCGGCAACGGCGGAGCCGGCGATGGAAAACGGTTACCTGCGGCTCGGATTTGATCGCCTGGCGTCGTACAAGTTTGTCGCGCCCGCCTACGATCCCGCGGCGGATCCCAAGAAGCCGCCGGCGAGCGGAGAGGAGCAGATCCCGGCGAGCGTGAAGGCGTGGAGCGGCCGCAAGGCAATCGTCACGGGCTTCATGCTGCCGGTGAAGATGGACGGGCAACTCGTCACGGAATTCCTCCTCGTGAAGGATCCGATGATGTGCTGCTATGGCGTCGTCCCGAACATGAACGAGTGGGTGGTCGTGAAGATGGTGAAGGGCGGGGTGCGCCCGCTGATGGACACGCCGATCTCATTCTACGGCGAGCTGAAGGTCGGGGCGATGTTCGAGAACGGCTACATGACCGGCATCTACCTCCTCGAAGGCGAGCGGATGGGTGACCAGAAATAAGGCCGCGCCGCGGCCTTATTTCGGAAGCTGGGAGATTGGAGCTGGGAGATGGAAGAAGCATCCGGATTACTCCCGGTGCGACCTGCCCTCTACCAACGACCATCTACCAAATACTAGCTACCGCAGCCCCAGCCGCCCCGCCTAGCGCGCGATATCGCGCTGGGTGAGGACCTTGAAGCCGCGGGCGTTGAGCGCCTGGGCGGCGACGTCGGCGTCCTCGACGTTGAGCGCGAAGGCGGACTTGCCGTCGGGGCGCTTGATGAAGCTGTACACGTAATGGACGTTGATCTCGGCCTCGAGCAGCGACGCCAGGACGTCACGCAGCAAGCGCTCGTCATTGATTTCGACCACGAGCACGTCGCACTCGGTGAACGGAAAATCGTTCTCCACCATCAGGTCGCGGGCGGCCTCGCGGTCGTCGACGATCAGGCGGATGACGGCGCAGTCGGTCGTGTCGAGGACCGTGATGGCCATGATGTGGACCTGATGGTCCTTGAAGAGGGTGGTGAGGTCGTAGAGGCGACCGACGCGGTTTTCCGCGAAGACGGAGAACTGGCGTACCGGGTCGGTGGCTCGGGCGGTTTTGGCTTCAGCCATGGCGAGTGGGGGCAGCCTACGCGCGGTCGCACTCCGGTCAATTGCAGGCTGGCCGCCGCTGGGCGCGGAGTTAGGTTGGGGCAGCATGACTCCGCCGCTTGCCCAGCACCACGCCGCCACCCAGCAGCGCGCCAATGATGGCGCGCAGTTGGTGCTGCGGGGCATCGGCCTGAACCTGCTGCTGGCGATCGCGAAGTTCGCCGGCGGGATCTTCGGCCACACCTACGCGCTGATCGCCGACGCGGCCGAGTCGCTGCTGGACATCCTCTCGTCGTTGCTCGTGTGGACCGGCTTCCGCGTGGCGGGGCGCCCGCCGGACGAGGACCATCCCTTCGGCCACGGCAAGGCGGAGGCGCTGGCCGGGCTGGGCGTGGCGGTCTTCGTCTTTCTGATGGCAGGTTGGCTCGCGGTGCAGGCGGTGCACGAGATCCTGACTCCGCACCAAGGACCGTCATGGTGGACGCTGGTCCTGCTGGCCGCCGTGATCACGTCCAAGGTCATCTTTTCCCGGAAAATGGGCCTGGCTGGCGCCCGCGTCGGCAGCACCGCGCTCGGCATCGAGGCGCTGCATCACTGGTCCGACGCGCTCACCTCTGGCGCGGCGTTTGTCGGCATCAGCATCGCGCTCTGGGGTGGCAAGGGCTGGGAAACGGCCGATGATTGGGCGGCGCTGTTCGCCTGCGTGATCATCGCGGTCAACGGCTACGGGATGTTCGCCCGCGCGATCGGCGACGTGATGGACACGGCGGCGCCGGCGAATTTCGAGCAGGAGGTGCGAAGCCTGGCCCTGACCGTGCCCGGCGTGAGCGCGCTCGACAAAGTGCGGGTGCGGAAGAGCGGCCTGAGCCACCTCGTGGACATTCAAGTCCGCGTGGACGGGGATCTCTCGGTGCGGGCCGGCCACGCCATCGCGCACAAGGTGAAGGACGCCCTGCTGTCGTCCCCGCCGCTGGCCATCAGCGACGTGTCGGTGCACGTCGAGCCGGCGCTGGACCGGGGTGCGCCGACCGACGGGGCCTAGTCGACGTTGGCAGCCCGCAGGGCCGCCATGATGCGTTCACCGCCGCCCCGGATGTGCTGGAGCATGACCGAGCGGGCGGCCTCGGGGTCGTGCTGCTCGATCGCATCGACGATGGCGTGATGCTTGGCGGACGGATTGCCCGCGTCCATCTGACGGCCGATCCGCAGGTAGGTCGGGCGCTGGTACATGTCCAGGGCCGACATGACGATGTTCTCGAGCATCGGATTCCGCGCGCAGCGGACCACCATCAGGTGAAAGCGTGAGTTGGCCTGGCAGTACTGGACGAAACTGCGGTCGTCGTTCGGGTCATGCTGCAGAGTGGCCTGGGCGCGCAGCGCGGCGATCTCGTCGGCGGTCGCGCGTTCGGCGGCGAGCGCGGCGGCCTGTGGCTCCACCATCGAGCGAAGCTCGATCAGGTTTCGAAAACTGGCGAGCGACAGGCCGGCGACGCGATAGCCGGCGTGGGGCTGGAACGAGACCAGTTCCTCATGACTCAACCGATTGAGCGCCTCTCGGAGCGGGGTGCGCGAGACCCGAAGCTCGGTGCAGAGCTGCCTTTCAGTCAGGCGCTCATTGGGCTTTAGGACGCACGAAAGTATTTTCTGTTTCAGGACCGCGTAGACATGATCCGGCAAGGAAGTCGGCCGCACGGTATGCGGGGCGATTTCGATGAGGGAGGGTCTGACCGCTGTGCTCATAAACAAATGACATCCATGATCCTAAGTCGGAGAGTTCCGGGAGCGAGCAGATTGTCCGACTTTGATCTTGTATACAAGTATACAATTTGCCCTTCTCTGTGGCTGCCCCTCGTTTTCGAACCCCATGGATCCTGGTGTCATTAGTCCGTCGACCGAGCTGAAGCGTGAGCCGAACCTCGCGCATTCTTTGGTCCCAATCGTTGGCACGGCGCTCCTGATCGGGGTTGGGTTCGGCGTCTACAAGGTGAAGGTCGAGATTCTCCTGATCGTCGCGACGGTCCTGACGAGCCTGCTGGCGGCCTGGCTTGGTCTTGGTTGGAAGGAAATCCAGTCGGGCATGCTGCAGAGCATCCACAAGGGAATGCCGGCGATGCTGATCGTGGTGGTCGTCGGTGCGCTGATCGGGAGTTGGCTCGCGGCGGGCACAATCCCGATGCTGATCTATTATGGGCTGGGGCTGATCTCGCCGCGGATGTTCCTGGTCACGGCGTGCCTGGCGACGGGCATCGTGTCGGTGCTCACGGGCACCGGCTACGGCACGATTGGCACGATCGGCGTGGCCTTCATGGGCATCGCCCACGGTTTGGGAATTCCGCCGGGTCAGGCCGCGGGCGCGCTCGTGGCGGGCGCGTACCTCGGGGACAAGGTCTCGCCGTTTGCCGCCAATGCGAACTTCGCCGTGGCGATCGCGCGGGCGAACATTTACGACCACATCAAGCACTGCCTCTGGACCACGGTGCCCGCGTTTGCGGTGGGCCTGGCCGTCTATGCAGCGGTCGGACTGACGTCCAATGTCGTGGCCGGAGCGTCGCTGGCAGCCGACGACCAAGTGCGCCAGGTCCTGGCCCGCAGCTTTGTGTTCAGCCCCTGGCTGCTCCTGCCGCCGGTCGTGACGCTGTTGCTGGCGGTCCGCAGCCTGCCGGTGATGCCGGGCATGCTGCTGTCCGTCATGGTGGCGGTGATTCTGGCCGTCGCGGTGCAGGGTGTGCCGCTGGCCACGGCCCTCAACATCACGGTCACAGGATTCAAGCCCGCCACGGGTCTCGCCCTGGTGGACACCCTGCTCGCGCAGGGCGGCATGCAGTCCATGATGAACGTGACCTTGATCGCCCTCTGCGCCTTTGCGTTCAGCGGCGTGCTGCAGAAGGCCGGCCTGCTGGGCCCGGTGCTGCGGCTGCTGTTCAAGTTCACCACGACCACCCGGCGCTTGGTCGCGGCCACCGTGGGCAGTTGTCTCGTGGTTGAGCTCATGACGGGCGCGGCCTTCGTGACCATCCTGCTGCCGACCGAGTTGTTCGCCCCCGTCTACCGGCAGGCGGGCTTGGCGGCCAAGAACCTCAGTCGGGCCGTGGGCGATAGCGGCATCGTGGGAGTTCCCCTGATTCCGTGGAGCATTGCGGGCGCGTTCATGAGCGGGGCGCTGGGCGTGCCGGTGTTCTCCTACGCGCCGTGGGCGATCTTCTGCTACGCGGGAATTTTCTTCACCCTGCTGGCCGGTTTCACCGGGATCACGATGTCCGCGCGGAAGAACGAGGACGAAACCCAGGCCGGAAGCTAAGCCATGACCAGTCTTGCCATCCACGGAGGAGCCGGAGCGTTGCCCCGGACCGACATGACTCCCGCCCGGGCCGCGGAGTTTCACGCTGCATTGCATGCCGCCCTGCTGGTCGGCCGACGCGGGCTCGAGGCGGGAGGCTCCAGCATGGATGCCGTCGAGGCGACGGTGACCTGGCTGGAGGATTGTCCGCTTTTCAACGCCGGATGCGGCTCGTCCTTCACTCGCGACGGCCGGGTGGAGATGGAGGCGTCCATCATGGATGGCGCGACCCGGAAGGTGGGGGCGGCCACGCTCCTGCGGGCGGTGCGCAATCCGGTGCAACTCGCCCGGCGCGTGCTTCTGCACACGCCGCACGTGGCGCTCGGCGGAGCGGCGGCGGAGGAGTTCGCCGTTGCCCAGGGCCTGCGACTCGAGCCGCCGGAGTATTTCTTCACGCAGTTCCGGTGGGACGCGATGGTCCGTCTGCGGGGAACGGAGCGCACGTCGCTATCGGAGGACCTGGTTGCCGCGGTGCCGCCCGACAGTCCCGAGGCCGCCGGCACCGTGGGAGCCGTGGCGCTGGACCGGGCGGGAAATCTGGCGGCGGCGACCTCCTCGGGTGGCACCACCAACAAATACTCCGGACGCATCGGGCAGGCCTGCCTGCCCGGCGCGGGCGTGTATGCCCACAACGCGACCTGCGCCGTGTCGTGCACGGGCCAGGGCGAGGCGTTCATGCGCAGCGCGGCGGCCTATGATGTCGCGGCGCTGATGGAATACGGCGGTCTCGACCTCGAGGCGGCGGCGGAGCGGGTGATTCGCCAGCGGCTTCCCGGCAAGGGCGGCCTGATCGCGATCGACGCGCGCGGCCGCGTCGCGCTGCCGTTCAACACCGAGGGCATGTATCGCGGCTGGGTCGGATCCGACGGCCGGATCCGCACGGCCATCTACGAAACCGTCAAGGACTGGGCGTGAGCACTCCCATGAAGTTCCTCCGTCTCATTCCCCTGCTCGCCCTCCTGCTCGGCGCCAAGGCGGCCGGCGGAAACGCCGCGCCGGAAGCCGCCGCCGGCAAGCACAGCTTTGCCTTCCACCAAGGTGGGAAGACCGTGTTGGTCTGGTATTACCTGCCGGAGTCCGCCAACCGTGACGCGCCGGTGGTGATCGTGATGCACGGGGTGGGGCGCAACGGGGAGGAATACCTCACGGACTGGACGGCGCTGGCGCAGGAACGGAAGTTTCTCCTGGTGGTGCCTGAATTCTCGAAGGCGGAGTTTCCGGGCGACCCGGGCTACAACTACGGGAACACGGTCTCGGCGACCGGCCAGCCCTTGCCGCGCGACCAGTGGGCGTTCGGCATGATCGAACCGATCTTTGACGCGGTGCGCTCGCGGACCGGCAACCGCTCCGAGACCTACCGGATCTTCGGCCACTCGGCCGGAGCGCAATTCGTCCAGCGCTTCCTCTATTTTGTGCCGCAGGCCCGGGTGAAGATCGCGATCGCGGCCAACGCGGGATGGTACCTGCTGCCGGATTTTGCCGTGGAATTCCCTTACGGCCTCAAGGGCACCCCGGTCACCGAGGCCGACCTGCGCGTGGTGCTTGCGCGGCCTCTCACCGTGCTGTTGGGCGAGGCGGACATCGACCCCAAGGCCAAGTCCCTCCGCCACACGCCGGAAGCGGAGGCCCAGGGACCCCATCGGTTCGCGCGCGGGCAGTTTTTCTTCCATCGGGCGCAGCTGGCCGCGGCTGCGCTGCACACCACCTTCGGCTGGTCCCTCGCGACGGCGCCCGGGGTCGGCCACTCCGACCAGCACATGGCGCCCTTTGCCGTGCGCTACCTGCTACCCGACCAAACCACCACCCACCCACGCTGACCTTTCTGACACCATGAGCCCTACAAACCGTACATTCCGCCTCAGCGCTCTCGCGCTGGCCTGCTTCGCGGCGTGCCCCCCGATCGCCCGTGCCCAACTCGCCCCGCCCGCCCCAACCGCCGCCGCCGAGGAAAAGAAAGATGAGACCATCGTCCTGCAGGCTTTCACGGTGACCGGCTCGAACATCAAGCGGCTCGACCAGGAGAAGACCCTTCCGGTGACCGTGATCGACCGCAGCACGATGGAGCTGCGCGACGCCTCGCAGGCGTCGGACCTGCTCACCGCGATGTCCCAGATCACGGGCATGCCAGGCAACGAGACGGCCACGCTGGGCGCGACAGCGCGCGGCGCGAACGCCACCGTGTCGCTCCGCGGCATCCCCTCGAGCAACACGCTCGTGCTGCTCAATGGCCGGCGGCTGCCGCCGTATCCGATCAGCCAGTCCGAGGCCGGCGTGCCGACGCTTTCCACCAACGTCAACCAGCTCCCGAACCGCGGACTCGATCGCATTGATGTGCTCCGGGACGGCGCCTCGTCGATCTACGGCACCGACGCCGTGGCGGGCGTGATCAACTATATCACTCGCCCGACTTTCACCGGCACCGAGCTGAGCCTGCGCTACGGCCGGACCAACTATCATGACGGCGCCGAGTATCGGGCGACGCTAACCCACGGCTTCGAGCTGGCGGGCGGCAAGGGGCACGCGCTGCTCGTCGCCGACTATTACGACCGCGGCGCGATCTATGCGCGGAACCGGGAATTCTCGCGCGAGGCGGACAACTCCACCCGGGCGCCCGCCCCGTGGAACGTGTCCACCGACACCACGTTCAACCTCCGTTCGGCCACGACGGAGTACGGCAATTTCTCGACCGGGACGGTCAACGCGTCGGGCGTCTTCACGGCCGCCCGTCCCAGCGGCGTGCCAGCGTCGCTCGTCGCCTCGTCCGGCACCTTCTTCCTGGCGCCGACGGCCACGGGCGTGGGTTTCCAGACGACGACCCCGAGCCGCACCGGCGTGACGCACGACTACTATTGGAACAACAACACCTACCGGGTGATTCAGCCGGACTCAAAGCGCGGCAATCTCTTCCTTGGCGGCGACTACCGCCTGCGGTCCCGGTTGAGCGTGTTTGCCGAGTTCAATTCGTACAACGCGCAGTCGGTCACCTACCGTGAACCCGACGGCATCACCGCCTCGACCGACGGCGACATCATCGTGCCGGCGACGAATCCCTTCAATCCGTTCGGCACGCGGTTCTGGTCCACGACCGGCGCGGCCAATGCGGACGGCACGCCGCGCCTGACCGGCACGCCGTCGGCGGTCCGCATCACCAACAAGCGGCTCACCGATCTCATGCAGCGCACCGCGACGGTGGACGAGAGCATGTACCGGGGCGTGGCCGGGCTGCGCGGCCAGCTGTTCGAGACCTGGAACTGGGAGGCGGCGCTGCTGTGGGCCGATTCCCGGGTCACGGACGACGAGGACGGACCGAGCCGAAAGAGCCAGATCCAGAATGCCATCAACCAGACTGATCCGGCCCTGGCCTTCAATCCCTTCACCCGCACCTTTGCGGTTCAGAACGGCTCCCTGGTTGTCGTGGGTCCCTATGTGAATTCCGAGAGTGTCCAGTCGACGTTCCGCTCGCACTTCATCCGCAACGGCATCGCCAAGCTCGGCAGCGGTGATTTCCGCGCGGGCGGCGACCTGTTCCCGATCTGGGGCGGCAACGCCGTGGGCGCGGCGTTCGGCGGCGAGTACCGCTTCGAAACCTACGATGATTTCCGTCCGCCTTACTCCGGCCTGAACCCGGCGGGCTCCGGGCTCGATCCGGCGTCGAACGACTTCCTGGGCTTCTCCCCCAACTCCGACACGCATGGCAACCGTCACGTGGAGGCGCTGTATGCGGAGACCATCATCCCGCTGGTCGGCAACAAACTTCACCTGCCGCTGGTTGAATCACTCGAGATCTCGGCCTCCGCGCGCTACGAGAACTACTCGGACTTTGGCAGCACGACGAAGCCGAAGTTCGGCCTGAACTGGCGCCCGTTGTCCTGGGCGATGGTGCGGGTGTCCTACAACGAGGGCTTCCACGCCCCCAATCTCTCGCAGTTGTTCACCGGCACCCTGATCCGCACGGTCACCGGGAGCACCGACACGTATCGCAGCAGCGTCACCGGCCTCCCGACCGATGGCGCCTCCAACCGGCGCAGCATCGCCTCCGGCAATCCGAACCTCCAGCCCGAGGAATCGACCGGCAAGTCCGCCGGCATCGTAGTCGACGTGCCAAAGGTCGCCGGCTTGTCCGTGGGCTTGGATTACTGGGAGATCGCGCAGAAGAACGTGATCGCCTCGTCGGGTTCGATTGCGGACGACAACCAGGCCCTGCTGGCCGCCACCCAGGCCGCGCTCGCGGCCGGACAGAGCATCGGAACCATCGACTTGGGTTCCGGCACGCCGAACTACAAGGGCGACGGCTCGGTGGTGCGTCTCCCGGTCACCCAGGCCGACCGCGATTTCTTCGCCGCCTACAACGCCACGCGGGCGCCCGGCAACCAGCGCGCCGTGGTCGGGGCGATCGATTACCTGCGGACCACCTACTTCAACAAGGCCTCGGAATTCGTGAACGGCTTCGACTTTGACCTGACCTACCGTCTGGCCAAGCGCCCGGCGGGCACCTTCACGATCAGTTCGACCTGGACGCTGCTCAACAGCTTCTACGCCTACAACGCCGCGGGCGCCTCGCGCACCGAGTTGCTCGGCACCAACTCGGCCACCGTCGGTGGCGCCACGCCGAAGTGGCGCGGCAGTCTGTCGGTCGACTGGCGCCGGGACCAGTGGAGCGCCGGCGCGTCCGGCTACTACATCGGCCACTACACCGACAGCGGAGCGACCACGACCCAGACGACCTACGACTCGCTGGGTCATCCGGGCTACATCGAGCCGGTCTTCACGAACGGGAGCTACAGCTACCGCTACGTCGTGCACGACTCGATGAGCTTCAACGCATACCTCTCCTACCGCATCAAGGCGGACCGGAGCTGGCTGGGTGACACGACGATTCGCTTCGGGGTGGTCAACGTCTTCGACGCCCAGCCCCCGCTCTCGAGTGATTCGCGCGGCTACGATCCCGCGCTGTACAACCTGATGGCGCGCGGCCGCTCGTGGTCGCTGCAGGTGACCAAGAAATTCTAGCGCCCGAAGGGCGGGGCCCGGCCGCGGGCCCTGTCCGCGGCGTGGACGGATGACCGGAAGCGAGACTTCCACTTTCGGTTGCCCTGACTGCGTCAACCTCTACCGCTTAGCTTCCCGTGCAATCTCGCGCTATCCGGCCGTCGCTCGGTCCTCTTGGATTTCGGGTGGCGCGTCGGCACTGGGTTTCGTCGTGGCTCGCTCTGACCCTGGCGGTCTGCGCGGTGACGGCGTCGGCGGCCGTGCCCGTCCAGGTGGAGGTGGTGGCGGCACCCCACGCCATCGTGGTGGCCGGTCATCCGCAGGCGGCGCAAGCCGGGGTCGAGGTGCTCAAGGCCGGCGGCAACGCGATTGACGCTGCGGTGGCCGTCTCGCTGGCTCTCGGGGTCGCGGAACCGTACGGCTCGGGCCTGGGCGGCAAGCTCATGCTGCTTTACCACGAGGCCCGCTCGGGCCGGACGTACGTGGTGGACGCGATGGACGCCGCGGGCTCGGTGGATGTGCCGGCCTATCTGCGCCGACCGGAAGCCGACCATGACTACGGATATGGGGCGGTCTGTGTGCCGGGCCTGGCCGCCGGACTGTGGGTGGCCCACCAGCGGTGGGGTGAGCGGAAGTGGGCCGATGACGTCGCTCCATCCGTGATCCTGGCCCGCGAGGGATTTGAAATCCTGCCGAAGACCCGGGAGTTCTTTGCGGAACAGGAGGAGAAGCTGCGCCGTGGCGACCAGGAGATTGCACGGCTCTATCTGCCCGGAGGGCACCTCCCTGCGGTCGGGTCGCATCTCCCGAACCCGGACCTCGCGCACACGCTGGAGCTGCTGGCCCAGCACGGGCGCGATGGATTCTACCGCGGTCCGGTGGCCGAGGCGATTGCGGCGGCGTCGCAGCACGGCGGCGGCGCGGTGACCCTTGACGACCTGGCGCGATATGAGGCGCGATTGACCGAACCCATCGGTATCGATTTCCGTGGCTACCGGTTGGTGGCGGGTCCGCCGCCGGCGAGCGGTGCGTCGCTGTTCCTGACCATCATGAAGGTCCTTGAAGAGGACGATTTCTCGGGCGGGCCGCTGCGCACCGCGGCGAATCTCGACCGGGTCGGGCGCGTGTGGCGCGAGGTGCAGCCGCTAGTGCAGCGGGGCATCGCGGATGTGCCGCAGGCGCTCCCCAACTTCGAGCAGATGGTGGCGCCTGACTCCATCAGGGCGATCCGGCGAAAGGTCGGGCTGACTGCGGGCCGGTCCGAGCCCGTAAGCTTCGACGAGAGTGGTGCGACCGCGAGCGCCATGGCGGCCACCACGCACTTCCTCGTCGCCGACGCTGATGGCAATGTCGTGTGCGCCACGCAGTCGCAGAGCCTCCATTTTGGAGCGGGTGTGGTTCCGCCGGGAACGGGGGTCGTGCTGAACGACTCGATGAGCAATTTCTCCTACACCGAGCCGTTGAGCGTAAACTATGTCGCCCCGGGCAAGCGGCCCCGCAGCACGATCGCGCCCGTGATTGTGTTCCGAGCCGGCCGCCCGGTGTTCGCGATCGGCATCCCGGGGGCGGCCCGGATTCCGACGGCGATGCTACAGGCCCTGCTTGATCGGCTGACTCTCGGTCGACCGCTGGCTGAGGCGATTGGCGATACGCGAATCCACTTCAACCGGAACTGGCGGCGCAACGGCGAGGAGTCCCTCGAAACGGAGACCTCGCTGCCCGAGACCGAAGCGGCCGCACTACGGAGGTTGGGCTGGAAAGTCATGTTGGCCGAACCGGCTGGCACCGGCCGGCTCTTTGGCGGCATCAATGCCGTCGAGTTTGTCCCCGGCGGCGGCTATGTCGGCTATGCCGACCCGCGTCGGACCAATCATGCCGCAGGCTACTAGGACTTCCGGATGCGCGGCGCGTTGGGCGGACCTATTCCTCGAGCTTGCGGGCTAGCTTCCAGCCGGCCCAGACGCCGAGGATGCTGCCGATGCTGCTTACGACGAAGCACCAGCCGAAGCCGGCGCCGAGCGCGTCGGGCAGGGCCCAGCCGGCGTAGCCGCCGAGGGTGGTGCCAACGAGAATGCAGAGCCGGTTCACGGCGCGGACTTCGTCTCGGCGAACTCCGGGTCGCGGATCGAGCCCTTGGCGGTCATCCACGGATGAACCTCGATCTTGAACCGGCCGGTCTGCACGGCCGGGTCGGTGGCCGCGAGCTGCCGGGCCTCTTCGAGCGAGGCACACTTGAAGATGAAGATGCCGCGCCATTCGCCGCCGTCCGCGAACGGCCCGGCGACCAGGAGCTTTCCGAGCCCGGCGAGGCGCTCGATGTTGTCGAGGTGCATGCGCTGGATCTTCGCGCGGTCCTCCTTGTTGTACGCGTCAAAGTTCGGGCCCTTTGTGATCAGGCCGAAGTAGTACGTCGTGAGTGACGCGGCCGGATCGGCCTTGGCGGGCGCCTTGGTCGCGGGCGCGTCGGCGGCGCGCAGGGAGACGGCGACGAGGGCAAGCAACGCGAGCAGCAGGCGGGGTTTCATGAGGCGAGATTGGCGGCCGGCCCGCGGCCCGGCGAGCCGCATCTAATGGCGGCGTCAGCGCGGCTTCATTGGCGGGCGCCGGGACCGGATTGCCGTTTACTCACCCCCGCGCCGCGGGCAACTTCGCGCCCATGGAAAAACGCAATCCGTCCAAGCCCCTGAGCAAGAACCCCCATCTCCTCCGCTGGGTCGAGAAGATGGTCGCGCTCTGCCAGCCGGCCGCCGTCCATTGGGTGGACGGTTCCCAGGAGGAGTACGACAGCCTCTGCGGCCAGCTCGTGGCCAACGGCACCTTCGTCAAACTCAACCAGCACAAGTGGCCCGGCTGCTACTACGCCCGGTCGGATGCCAGCGACGTGGCGCGCGTCGAGGACCGCACTTACATCTGCAGCCAGTCCCGCGACAGCGCCGGCCCGACCAACAACTGGGTCAACCCGTACGAGATGAAGAAGACCCTCCGCGGCCTCTTCAGCGGCTGCATGCAGGGCCGCACCATGTACGTGCTGGCGTTCAGCATGGGCCCGGTCGGCTCGCCGATGTCCCAGATCGGCGTGCAGCTCACGGACTCGGCCTACGTCGTGGTCAACATGCGCATCATGGCGCGCATCGGCCAGCGGGTGTTCAACCTGATCGACGAGGACTTCCGCCGCGTCGTGCCCTGCATGCACTCGGTCGGCATGCCGCTGGCGCGCGGCCAGAAGGATGTCCCGTGGCCGTGCAACCAGGAGAAGTACATCGTCCATTTCCCCGAGACCCGCGAGATCTGGAGCTACGGCTCCGGCTACGGTGGCAACGCGCTGCTGGGCAAGAAGTGCTTTGCGCTGCGCATCGCCAGCGCGATGGCGCGCGACGAGGGCTGGATGGCGGAGCACATGCTCATCCTCGGCGTCGAGAACCCGCAGGGTGAGAAGACCTACGTTGCGGCGGCGTTCCCGAGCGCCTGCGGCAAGACGAACTTCGCCATGCTGATCCCGCCGAAGAGCTTTGCGAAGCGCGGCTGGAAGGTTTGGACCGTCGGCGACGACATCGCGTGGATCAAGCCGGGCGCCGACGGGCGCCTCTACGCGATCAATCCTGAGGCCGGCTTCTTCGGTGTCGCGCCGGGCACCAGCCACTCGACGAATCCCAACGCGATGGCGGCCCTGGCGAAGAACACGATCTTCACCAACGTCGCGCTCACGCCCGACGGCGGCGTGTGGTGGGAGGGCATGACCGGCGACGCGCCGGCGGAGTGCCTCGACTGGCAGGGTAAGCGCTGGACGCCCGAGATGGCGCTGCAGACCGGCGCGAAGGCGGCGCACCCGAACTCGCGCTTCACGGCGCCGGCGGCGCAGTGCCCGACGATGGACCCCGACTGGGAGAAGCCCGAGGGCGTGCCGATCAGCGCGATCATCTTCGGCGGCCGCCGCGCGACGACCATGCCGCTGATCTTCCAGGCGTTCAACTGGTCGAGCGGCGTCTACGTGGGCGCGACGATGGGGTCGGAGATGACGGCGGCGGCGGCCGGCACGATCGGCAAGGTGCGCCGCGACCCGTTCGCCATGCTGCCGTTCTGCGGCTACCACATGGGCGACTATTTCCGCCATTGGATCAACATGCAGCGGAACCTCTCGGAGACGCCGCGCATCTTCCACGTGAACTGGTTCCGGAAGGACAAGGACGGCAAGTTCATGTGGCCCGGATTCTCGGAGAACATGCGTGTGCTCAAGTGGGTGGTCGACCGCGCCCGCGGCGGCGGCCGGGCCAAGGAGACGCCGATCGGCTGGATGCCCCGCTACGAGGACCTCGACTGGGAGGGCATGGACTTCTCGCGCGAGCGCTTCGAGGAACTCCAGGCCTTCGACCGCAGCCTCTGGCGCGCCGAGGTCCTAGGTCACGAGGAGCTCTTCATCGACCTCCACGCCCACCTGCCCAAGGAGCTGCTGTTTGAGCGCGAGCTGCTGATCTGCCGGATGTAGGGCAGATTTTTGTGGTGGAACGAATCCGGCGGTGCGGGTTCAGATTATCTGACATGTACCGCCGGTTCCTTCTTCTTTGTCTGGCCCTGCTGGCCGCCGCCCGCGTCGCGCACGCGGAGGAACTCCCGCCGCCTCCGTCCAACGACGCCGGGGTGCCGCCGCTGCTGTTCGACGCGCTCACGAAGGTGGCGCAGAACTTCGACCGCTGGGCGTACACCGAGACGACGCACGTGGTGGTCGGCAAGAAGACGCAGGTGGGTATCGTGCGCTTTGATCCGTCAAAGCCGTATGCCGAGCAGTACCAACCGATCTCGTTCGATGGGAAGCCGCCGACGGAGCGGCAGCTGAAGGACTACCGGCAGCGCGGCGAAAAGCGCGGCGACAAGCTGCTGAAGGAGGAGGCGGAGGGAAAGACCCCCGGCAGCCAGATCCCGCGGTTCAACATCAATGGCGGCTCCGCCACGATTGACCTCGGCCGGGCGAGCGTCGCGACCGAGGACGCGAATTCGGTCACCTATGAGGTCCCGCTCAAGAACGACGGGCGGGCGACAATTCCGGTGGACCAATTTCAGCTGCTCGCGCGGGTCAACCGGCAGACGCACGCCTTCGAAAACGTCTCGCTGCGACTGAAGGGCGCGATCCGGATGAAGCTCATCGTCAAGATCAAGACCGGCGAGGCCAGCGTCGACTTCGGCCCGGTGGATGCAACGCACGCGCCGGCGGTGACCTCGCTGACGGGGGGCGCGACGGCGTCGGTGCTCTTCCTCAAGTTTGGCGGCACCGTGGACATGAAGCGCAGCGACTTCAAGCGGGTGAAGCCGTACGGCGAGCGCTTCGGCGTGAAGATCGGGCCGATGAAGGCGCTCAACTTCTGACGCCGGACGCCTGGCACAGCGAAGGTGGGGTGGGAGGTACCCACCCCTGCCTTCGGCCGATTCAGGTGGTCTTTTCCTCGGGCGGCGTGAAGCCGCGGCGAAGGACGTTCTCGGCGACGAGGCGCGGGAACAGGAAGTTCTCGAGATACTCGCGCCCTCCGGCCTTGGTACCGCCGCCGGACATCTTGAAGCCACCGAAGGGGTGACGTTCGACGATGGCGCCGGTGCAGCCGCGGTTGAGGTAGAGATTGCCGACGATCATCTCCTGCTGGGCGCGCTCGAGGGCACGCGGGCTGCGGGAGAAGAACCCGGCGGTGAGCGCGTAGTCGCAGGCGTTCACCATCGCGAACGCCTCGTCGAGGTCCTTGGCCTTCAGGATGGCGAGGACCGGCCCGAAGATCTCCTCCTGGACGATGGTGTGCTCGACCTTGCAGCCGGTGAACACGGTCGGGGGCACGTAATAGCCGCCGGACGCGACGACCTCGGATGGCAGTTGGGCCTGCCAGGCGAGGTGGCTCTGCTTCTTCCCCTGCTCGATGTAGCCGAGGATGGTTTTCTGCGCGGCCTCATCGATCGCCGGGTTCACCACGGTGCCGGGGTGGGTGGGGTCGCCGACCGGGATGCTCGGGCAGGCGGAGAGGAAGCGCTCGACGAAGCGGTCGTACACGCCCTCGAGGACGATGAGGCGCGACAGGGCCGAGCACTTCTGACCGGCGTAGCCGAACGCGCTGTAGAGCGCGGCCGGGATCGCCTCGTCGAGGTCAGCGTCGTTGTCGATGACCATGGCGTTCTTGCCGCCCATCTCGCACACGACCTTCTTGAGGTTGAGCTGGCCCGGGTGGGTCTTGCCCGCTTCCTCCCAGATGCCGCAGCCCACCGCACGCGAGCCGGTGAACGCGATGAAGTCGATCTTCGGGTGCGCCACGAGGTGCGCGCCGGCGTCGGCGCCGGAGCACGGCAGATAGTGCAGCGCACCGGCGGGCACGCCGGCCGCCGACATGATCTCCATCAGCATCGCGCCGATGATCGACGTCTGGCGCGCCGGCTTGATGATGACGCAGTTGCCGGCGACGAGCGGGGCAACCGTAAGGCCGGTGAGGATCGCGAGCGGGAAGTTCCACGGCGCGACCGCGACGCCGACGCCGCGCGGCGTCCAGAACTGGGTGCAGTGCTCGCCCGGCACGGCCTGCGTGACGACGGGCTTGGCCATGCGCTGCATCTCGACGGCGTAGAACCGCAGGAAGTCGATGGCCTCGGACACGTCGCCGTCGGCCTCCACCCACGGCTTGCCGGCCTCGAGAATGAGCAGCGAGTTCAGCTCGAGGCGGCGGGACTCCATGAGATCCGCGGCGCGCAGCAGCATGGCGGCGCGGTCGGCGACGGGCGTTGCGCGCCACTTCGGAAAGAAGGCAACCGAGGCCGCGACGGCGTCGTCGGCGTCCTGCACGGTGCCCTTGGCCCAGTAGCCTACGACCTGTTGCGGGCGGGCGGGATTGACGGAGGGGAGGAACG
>DAOQKI010000048.1:0-24272 GCA_035334485.1 Opitutaceae bacterium | reverse complement strand
ATGTGCGCCGGGGTCGAGCCGCAGCACCCGCCGACCACGTTGAGCCAGCCCTGCGCCGCAAACTCTCCGAGCACGCGGGCCATGTCGTCGGGGGTCTCGTCGTAGCCGCCAAAGGCGTTAGGGAGTCCGGCGTTCGGGTAGCAGCTGACATGGCACTCCGCGAGACCCGCGAGTTCCTCGAGATAGGGACGCATCTGCGCGCCGCCCAGGGCGCAGTTGATGCCGACTGCCAGCGGCCGCGCGTGCCGGATGCTGTGGTAGAACGCACCGATGGTCTGGCCCGACAGCGTGCGGCCCGAGGCGTCCGTGATGGTCACCGAGATCATCACGGGCAGGCGCACGCCGGTTTCGTCGAAGAGCTGTTCGAGCGCAAAGACCGCGGCCTTGGCGTTGAGCGTGTCGAAGATCGTTTCGACCAGCAGCAGGTCGACGCCGCCGGCGGCCAGCGCGCGGGCCTGTTCCAGGTAGGCCGCGACCAGACCGTCGAAGGTCACCGCGCGATAGTCGGGCCGGTTCACGTCCGGCGACATTGAGGCGGTGCGGTTGGTCGGCCCGAGGGCGCCGGCGACAAAGCAGGGCCGGCCGAGGCGGACCGTCGCCTGGTCCGCCGCCCGGCGCGCGATTTGGGCCGCGGCGAGGTTCATCTCCGCGACGAGCGGCTCCAGATGATAGTCGGCCTGGGAAATCGCGTTCGCGTTGAAGGTGTTGGTCTCCACCAGATCGGCACCGGCGTCGAAATAAGCCGCATGAATGGACTCAATCACGTCGGGCAGCGTGAGGCAGAGCAGGTCGTTGTTGCCGCCCAGGTCCTGGCCGTGGGACGCGAACCGCGCGCCGCGGAAATCGGCCTCGGTGAGGTTCCGCGCCTGGATCATCGTCCCCATCGCCCCGTCGAGGATCGCGATGCGGCGCGCCAGCAGCTCGCGCACGGCGGCGGTCGAGGCGGACGGGGTAGGGGCGGTGGTCGGCATGGCGGAACGAGGAGGGGAGGACAGCCGACGTTCGAGCCAATTGCAAGACACATATCGATACATCTGTATCCGTTGATATAATGGCTTTGCTTGCATGGCGCGATGGCGGCACCCAAGGGTTCGCGCGTCTGGCGTTCTTTTCGAAACTCTTGGGTTACAGGGAAGGCCGTGAGAATCGGCCACAGTTGCGCTGCGGTATCGCATCACCAACTCCTGCCGCCGGTCAGACCCGGCGGGAAAGCCAGTCGGCACGCGAGTGCCGATGAAGGCCAGGGAGCGAGGCGCGCGGCGCGCACGGGCAGGGCGGGGCAGGACCGAAGGGTCCGGTTCCGACGGCTCGGGCGCGACGGGCACAAATGCGGAGTCCGAATATCTGCCCCGGGAGACTCACGCGAACAGTCGGCGGACATGTCAGTCCGCCGGCCGATTCCGCAAACTTCATCGCAAAATGAAGGTGAGAGTGGTCGGTCCCCGGCGCCCAAGCCGCGGCTCTCTGCTCTTGCCGAGATCAACAGCAGAGATCCATGTCCGTTCCCACTCCGGCGCGCCACCCGCGCCTCGCCCTTGTCGTCCTCCAACTCGGCCTCGCGGCCGTCGCCTGCGCGCAGGCTCCTGCCGGCCCGGCCGAGCAGCTTGCGCCATTCATCACCACCGCCACGCGTGTGCCGGTGTCCTTCGCCCAGCTCGCCTCGGCGAGCGGCGTCGTCACCGCCGCCGACCTCGCGGCCCGACAGCAGTATGACCTGCTCTCGGCGCTGGGCACGCAGCCCGGCCTGCCCTACGCCACCACGGGCCAGACGGGCGGCGTGACCTCGCTGTTCGCCCGCGGCTCCAACTCCAACCACACGCTGGTGCTGATCGACGGCATCCGCTTCAACGACGCCAACACCGAGTATTTCAATATCATCGGTGGCGCGATGCTCGGCGCGCAGGAGCGCGTCGAGATCGTCCGCGGGCCCCAGAGCTCGCTCTACGGCGGCGAGGCCCTTGGTGGCGTGATCGCCCTCCGCCAGGACCGCGGCAGCGGCGCCGGCTCGGGCGCGCTCTCGGTCGAGGGTGGAAGCTTCGGCACCACCGACGCCATTCTGTCGGCCCAGGGCCAGTCTGGCGACGCCGCCTACGCGTTCAACTTGGCTGCCGGCCACACCGACAACGACCGCCCGGACAATACGTTCACGCACGCGAATTTCGCGCTGCGGCTCGACCGTGACCTCAATCCGTCGGCCAGCCTCGGCGCCACGGTCCGCGGTTACCAGGGCCGGTACGAGTCGCCCGGCGACCGGTTCACGAACGACCCGAACAACACCGACCGCGAGCAGATCATGCTCGCAACGGTCTTCACCGATCTCCGGCCCGCGGCCGACTGGAACATCCACCTGATTCTCGGTGGACAGTACCGCAAGCTGGTCTCCGACAACCCGCTGCCGAATCCGCCGTACGCCACGCCGCCGTCGAACACCTACAACCAGACCAAGCGCATCGTGTTTGACGGCCAGTCGACCTGGACCGGGCTGGCCGGGCACCGCGTGACCTTCGGCACCACGGCCGATCACTCCGCCACCCGCAACACGGGCTTCGGCGACATCGATCGCAGCGAGTCGCTGGTCGCGTTCTTTGCGCAGGACGAGGTGAAGCTGGCCGACGACCTGTTCCTGACTGTCGGCCTGCGCAACGACGACTACGGCACCTTCGGCAATGCCGCGACCGGCCGCGCGGCCGTGGCTTGGAACGCCGTCCCGCGCCAACTCAAGTTCCGCGCCAGCTACGGCACGGCCTTCCGTCCCCCCAGCTTCCTCGACCTCTACGGCACGTCGGCCTACTATGTCGGCAATCCGACCCTCGGGCCCGAGAAGGCGAAGGGCTGGGACGCGGGCTTCGACCTCACGCTGCCCGACAAGCAGGGGCTGCTGGCGGTGACGTTTTTCGACTCCCGCTACGACAACCTGATCGACTACGACTTCGTGGTCTTTCCCGCCACCGTGCGAAACGTCGGCCGTGCCCGCACGCATGGACTCGAGACCAGCCTCCAGCTGAACCTCGCCTCCCACACGCGATTCGAGCTCGCCCACACGTGGCTCGAGGCGACGAACGACATCACCGGCCAGCGGTTGCTCCGCCGTCCCCGGAATCAGGTGGGAGCCGACCTCCGACAGGAGATCGGGTCGGCGTTCACCCTCGGCGCGGGCGTCACCGTCGTGTTGGACCGCGAGGATGTCGACGCGGCGACCTACATGACGGTCAACGGTGAGAACTTCACGGTTGCGCGGATCTACGCCGCGTGGCGCGTGCGCCCGGACCTCGATGTCCGCGTCCGCCTCGAGAACGCCCTCGGCGAAAAATACGAGGCCGTGAACGGCTTCCCGTCGCCGGGCCGGGCGGGATACGTCGGTCTCGACTGGCGCTTCTGAACCCGCCGTCATTGTCCATCCCCGTGAACCTGCTCCGTCTCCTCGCCGTCCTTTTCTTCGCCGCCGCCCTGCCGGGCCGCGCGGGTGAGGTGCGGATCGTGTCGCAGACGGTCGGGACGGATGAGATGTTGCTCGCGGTGGCGGCGCCGGCGCAGATCGCGGCGCTCAGCCACCTGGCGCGCGACCCGGTATTCTCCGGTGTCGCGCGCGAAGCGGCGGCCTATCCAAAGATCGCGCAGGGCGATGCCGAGACGATCCTGCGGTTCCGGCCGACGCTCGTGCTCTTCAGCGATTACAGCCGGGCCGAGCTGGTGGAGCAGGTTCGCCGCGCTGGAGTGCCGGTGCTGGTCTTCGATCACTACCGCACCATCGAGGACGCGTTCGCCAATCTCCGCCGGCTCGCGGCGGCATTGGGTGATGCCGCGGCCAAGGACCGCGCGGAAGCCGTCATCGCCGACTGCCGCACGCGACTCGCGGACCTCCACCGTCGCCTGCAGGGAACGCGCCCGGTGCGAGTCATCGCGCCGTCCACCTACGGCATCATCGCCGGTGCTGAGACCACGTTCCAGGATATCTGTGATTTCGCCGGCGCCGAGAATCTGGCCTCGACGCTCGGTCATTTGGTCGGTCACTCCGCTCCGCCGAACGAGGCCATGCTCCAGTGGCCGGTCGAGTATGTCGTCTTGGGCGGCAACAGCGCCGACGAGGCGATCGAGCCGTACCTCAAGCTTCCGCCCTATGCCTACCTGCCCGCGGTCCGGTCGCGCCGGGTGGCGCTGCTGGATGCGTGGGCGCTCGGCTGCGTGACGCATCTCCGGATCCACGCCTACGAGACGATCGCCCGCCAACTCCATCCCGACTGCTTCCGGGATTCCGCACGATGAAGCCGATCCTGCCCGCCCGCCTGGCGCTGCCGCTCCTCCTCGTGAGCGTGGTGGTGCTTGCGGTGATTTCGCTCGGGGTGGGCGACGTGCTGCTGGGGCCGGGGCGCATCATTGACGGCCTGCTGCGTCGTGACGACTTCGCGGCCACGATTCTCTGGCAGATTCGCCTGCCGCGCCTCTGCGTTGCGCTCCTCGTGGGTGGGGCGCTTGCGGCGAGCGGCCTGGTGATGCAGGCCTATTTTCGAAACAGTCTCGCGAGCCCGGACCTGCTGGGAGTGAGCAGCGGCGGCACGGCCGGCGCGGTGATCGCGATCGGGCTGGGCTGGGCCTCGGTGAATTTCATGTTTGTGCCCATGGCGGCTGTCGCGGGCGCGCTGGTTGCGACCGGCGCGGTGGTGGTGCTGGCCCGGCAGGGCGCTGGACCCGAGCGGCTGCTGCTCGCCGGCATCGCGCTCAACGCGCTGCTCGGGGCGGTGACCAGCTACGTCCTGTCCCAGGCCGCGCTCACCTACGAGCGCAACGCGCAGATCCTGTTCTGGCTCCTCGGCGGACTCGAGGATCGCACGTGGGAGCACGTGGCGATGGCCGCCCCAATCCTGCTGGGCGCAGTGCTGCTCTGGCCGCTCGGCCGGCAGATGGACCTCCTGAGCCTCGGCTGGCGGGAGGCGCAAAGCCTCGGGGTGAACGTCGTTTCGCTCCACCGGAAACTGCTGGCGCTGGCGACGCTCATGACCGCCCTCGCCACGGCGGTGGCGGGCACGGTCGGGTTCGTCGGCCTGGTCGTGCCCCACATCCTGCGGCTGCTGGTCGGCCCGGAGCACCGGCGGCTCGTGCCGCTCGCGATCGTGGGCGGCGGCGCGTTTGTGGTGGCGTGCGACCTGATGGGACGCGCGGCGGGCGGGCTGCGCCTCGGAATCGTGACGGCCTTGGTCGGCGGGCCGTTCTTCCTGTGGCTCCTGAGGAGGAAACCATGAGAGCGCTGGACGTTCATCAAGTATCGGTCCCGGGCCGCCTCGAGCCGGTCACGCTGGAACTCGGCCCCGGTCAGCTTGCCGGCGTGGTCGGGCCCAACGGCTCTGGCAAGTCCACGCTGCTGCAGGTGATGGGTGGGCTGTTGCCGCACACGGGCGAGGTGAAATGGCACGGCCGGCCGCTGCCGCGCGTGCCGCTCATCGAGCGCGGTCGCACCACGGCCTGGGTGCCGCAGGAAGCGCATTTCGAATTCGGTTTCTCCGTCCGCGCTGTCGTCGCGCAGGGCCGCTTCGCCCACGGCGATGACGAGGTGGGCGTGGACGCCGCGCTGGCGCGTTTCGATCTGGCCAAAGTGGCGGACCGTCCCGTGGACCAGTTGTCCGGCGGCGAAAAACACCGCGTGCTCCTGGCCCGCGCGCTCGCGACCGGGGCGTCCATCCACCTGTGGGACGAACCCCTCGCGGCTCTCGATCCGCGTCACTCCCTTGAGGTGCTCCAGCTGGGTCGCGAACTGACGCACGCGGGCGCGACCCTCGTGTTCTCGCTCCACGACCTGCGCGTGGCCACCTGCCTCGACGTCGTGGTGGTGCTGCACGCCGGCCGGCTCCGGGCGGTGGGGCCGCCGGAGGCGGTGCTCACGCCGGAGCTGCTGCGCGAGGTCTTCGGCGTGCAGGCGCGCCAGGAGACGGGACTGACCCTCTTTCTGCCGTGAGCATAGATTCCCGGAACCTCCACTGTGAACCGCTGGACCGCCTGGTCACGCTGCCGGCACGGCCGCGTCGGGCGGTGAGTCTGGTGGCCGGATGGACCGAAGCGTTGTGGGCGATGGGTCTGGCGGATCAGGTCGCCGGTGTCTCGCGCTATTGCTCGCGCTACGTCGACCCGGGGACTCGTCCGGTGGTGGGTGACTACCTCTGGGCCGATGAAGCGGTATTCGCGGCGCTGAAGCCGGACCTGGTGCTGGTGACGGGCGGAGTGCAACTGGGCGTGGCGCGGCGTCTGGCTGCGGCCGGCTGGCCGGTGTATGTGCTTCCGCTCCCTGACAGTTTTGCCGGCGTGCTGGAGAACATCCGCCGGCTCGGCGCGCTCTTCGACGCGATGCCCGCCGCCCACGCGCTCACGGCCCGGATGGAGGCGGAGGCGGCAGCGCTGCGCGCGCTGGCGCCGAAGGATCGGCCGCGGGTCTACGCGGAACTCTGGTTCGGCCGCCACGGGCGCATGATCGGCGGGCTGACGTTCATCCACGACCTGATCGAGCTGGCCGGCGGCACCAATCTCTGGGGCCATCTGCCGGAAGGTTATGTCCGGCTGGATCTGGCCGCAGTGGAGCGGGAGCGCCCCGACGTGGTACTGCTGTTTCACGAGGAGGACGACCATCCGCTCGATGTCGCGGCCTGGCGGCAGGAGCGCGGGTGGGAACAACGCTGGCCGTTCCGGCTGGTGGAGTCGGGCATCGCCCGCGGCCGCAACGTCATTCACGACGGCCCGTCGCTGCTGGAGACCGCCCGCTGGTTGCACGGGCAGCTCGGCCATCCCGCCCGCGGTTAAAGGGCCGGCAGGGCCGGAAAATCCGCATGGACACCGCGGGTTTTTGCCGTCAGACCCACCCCTCCGGAGGGGGTATGCCTCCGACCGCCCATGACCGACTATCTCCAGAAGATCCTGACGTCCCGTGTCTATGATGTCGCCCGGGAGACTCCGCTGGAAAAGGCCGCCAATCTTTCGGCCCGCCTCAACAACACCCTGCTGCTGAAGCGGGAGGACACCCAGAGCGTGTTCTCGTTCAAGCTGCGCGGCGCCTACAACAAGATGGCCCAACTTCCGCCGGAGCTCCTGCGGCGCGGCGTCATCTGTGCCTCGGCGGGCAACCACGCCCAGGGCGTGGCGCTGGCGGCGAAACGCCTGGGTGGCCGGGCGGTGATCGTGATGCCGGTGACAACGCCCCAGGTGAAGGTGCTGGCGGTGAAGGCCCGCGGCGGCGAGGTCGTGCTCTTCGGCGACACCTTCGACGAGGCCAACACCCACGCGCGCGAGCTCGAACAGAAGAAAGGCCTGACATTTGTCCATCCCTTCGACGATCCCGATGTCATCGCCGGCCAGGGCACGATCGCGATGGAGATTCTCCAGCAGCATCCCGGTCCGCTGCACGCGATCTTCATCGCGATCGGCGGCGGCGGCCTCGCCGCCGGCGTGGCGGCATACGTGAAACGGGTGAACCCGAAGATTCGGGTCATTGGCGTCGAGCCGTTCGACTCGGCCGCGATGTACGAGTCGCTCAAGGCCGGACGGCGCGTGCGGCTGGACCACGTCGGGCTCTTTGCCGATGGCGTGGCGGTGAAGCAGGTGGGGCAGGAAACGTTTCGCCTGTGCCGGCGCTACCTCGACGAGGTGGTGCGGGTCGACACCGACGACATCTGCGCGGCGATCAAGGACGTGTTCGAGGACACCCGCGCCGTGCTCGAACCGGCGGGCGCGCTGGCGGTCGCCGGCGCGAAGGCGTTCGTCGAACGGCACCGGCTTAAGGGCGCCACGCTCGCGGCAGTCGCCGGTGGCGCGAATCTCAACTTCGACCGCCTGCGCTTCGTCGCCGAGCGCGCCGAGGTCGGCGAGCACCGCGAGGGCGTGTTCGCAGTCACGATCCCGGAGGGTCCCGGCAGCCTGCGGCGCTTCTGCGCGCTGATCGGGCACCGTAACGTCACCGAGTTCAACTACCGCATCGCGGACGCCGCGTCGGCGCACATCTTCGTGGGCATCCAGATGACGGCGGGACGGGCCGAGAGCCGGCGCATCGCCGCGCACTTCACCCGGCACGGCTTCAAGACGCTCGACATCACGAGCGACGAGATGGCGAAGCTGCACCTCCGTCACATGGTCGGCGGCCGGTCCGCCCTCGCGCACAACGAACTCGTGCTCCGGGTCGAGTTCCCGGAGCGCCCGGGCGCGCTGATGAACTTCCTCAACGCCATGTCGCCGAACTGGAACATCAGCCTGTTCCACTACCGCAACCACGGCGCCGACTACGGTCGCGTGCTCGTGGGACTTCAGGTGCCACCGGCCGAGCAGTCCGAATTCCAGTCGTTCCTCAAGACGCTGGGCTATCGATACACCGACGAGACCGAGAACCAGGCCTACAAGCTGTTCCTGCGCTAGTCGGGGGACGCCCAATGTGATTGTTCGCAGCGATTCGAATGGACGTGCCGCCCCGGCCTAGGAACATGCGCTGGCTTCCCCTCCCCATGTCGTCCCGCCTTGTGACCCCATTGGTGGCCCTGTCGGCGCTCAGCGCGCCGGCGCCGGCCAAGGACTATCCCGTGCAGCCCGTCCCGTTCACCGCCGTGCGCGTGACCGGCGGATTCTGGCAATCCCGACAGGAGGTGAACCGCACCGTGACGGTCCCGTTCGCGCTGCGCCAGTGCGAGGAGACGGGTCGCATGAAGAATTTCGACCTCGCGGCCGAGACGCTGCGGCGCCGGGCGGCGGGCGAGAAGACGTTCCAGAACAAGCCGGCCACGATCTACCCGTTCGACGATTCCGACGTCTACAAGGTCATCGAGGGCGCGGCCTACACGTTGAGCCTCAAGCGCGACCCGGCGCTCGAGTCGCAGCTCGACGCGTGTATCGCGCGCATCGCCGCGGCGCAGGAGCCGGACGGCTACCTCTACACCTTCCGCACGATGCACCCCGACACGCCGGCGCACGAGTGGATCGACCCGAAGCGCTGGCTGAAGGACCCCGACCTGAGTCACGAGCTCTACAATCTCGGCCATCTCTACGAGGCTGGCGTGGCGTACTACCAGGCCACGGGCAAGCGCACGCTCCTCGATGTCTGCCTGCGCAGCGCCGAGCTGGTGTGGCATGACTTCGGCGACCGGAAACTCCGCATCGCGCCCGGCCACCAGGTGATCGAGATGGGTTTGGCGAAACTCTACCGCGTCACGGGCGACGCGCGCTGGCTCGAGCTCGCGCAGATTTTCCTCGAGGCGCGCGGCCCGGGCGGCAAGGCCTACAGCCAGCAGCACGAGCTCATCATCAACCAGACCGAGGCCGTCGGCCATTCGGTCCGGGCGAACTACATGTACGCCGGCATGGCGGACATCGCGGCGCTGACGGGCGACGCGCGGTACGTGGGCGCCATCACGCGGATCTGGGAGAGCGCGGCGAACCGGAAGATGTACCTGACGGGCGGCGTGGGCGCGCGGCGCGACGGTGAGGCTTACGGCGCGGACTACGAGCTGCCGAACGACGGCTACAACGAGACCTGCGCAGCGATCGCGTTCATGATGTGGAACCACCGCATGTTCCTGCTGACGGGCGACGCGAAGTACCTCGACGTGCTGGAGCGCGTGACCTTCAACGGGTTCATCAGCGGCTCGTCGCTCACGGGCGACCGGTTCTTCTACCCGAATCCGCTGGTGTACGACGGCGCGGCGAAGTTCAACCACGGGTTCGCCGGCCGGGCCCCGTGGTTCGGCTGCGCGTGCTGTCCGCCAAACCTGATGCGCACGACCGCGGCGATCACCGGCTACTTCTACGCGGTGCGCGATCGCTCGCTCTACGTGAATTTCTATGCCGCCAGCGAGGGTGAGGTCGCGGTGGATGGCGGAGCCGTGAAGGTGAAGCAGGAGACCGACTATCCGTGGCAGGGCCGGGTGAAGCTCACGGTCAGCCCCGCGAAACCTCAGACCTTCGCCCTCCGAGTGCGCATCCCTGGCTGGGTGCGTGGCCAGCCGGTGCCGTCGGACTTGTACGCTTACGATGATCCTGCCGCCGCGGCGTGGAGCATCCGTGTGGGAGGCCAGACGCTGACCCCGACGCTGGACCACGGCTTCGCGGTGATCGAACGCGAATGGAGGGCCGGCGACACCGTCGAGCTCGACCTGCCGATGCCGGTGAAGGTTGTGCATGGGAACCCGAAGATCGCGGCCGTCCAAGGCACGGTCGCGGTGGAGCGCGGTCCGGTGCTCTACTGTGCCGAAGGCACGCCGGACAACCCGGCGCCCGCCACGCTGACGCTCTCGCCGAGGGCGACCTTTGAGGCCCGCCCGGAGCCTGCTCTGCTGGGCGGCGTGACAACGCTGGTCGTGACCGACGGCGCCGAGCATTTCACCGCGATCCCATACTACAGCTGGAACAACCGCGGCCTGGCCGCGATGTCGGTCTGGTTCAAGCGGGCAAAGTAGGGCGGTTTCACAGGAGGCAACGGAGGGAGCGGAGGTTTTGTCCTCCTCGACCTCCGTTATCCCCTGTGAGAGATCAGGTCTCCTACGCGAACGACTGCCTGGAGTTCGTCGCGAGGTAGCTTGCGACCTCGGCGGCGAAGATCTCGCCGAATTCGGCGCGTTTCTTTTCGCCCATGCCCGGGATGCCTTCCATCGCAGCGAGGCGGTCGGGGTAGTAGCGGGCCATGGCCCGCAGGGTCGTGTCGCCGAAGACGATGTAGGCCGGCACGCGGCGCTCGTCGGCGAGGCGCTTGCGCAGGGTGCGCAGGCGCTCGAACAGGATCTCGTCGCACTCGATCTCGCCCTCGCGATGCACCACGCGCCGGACCTTGGGCGTGAGCATGGGCTTGGTCAGGGTGACGGATCCCCGGGTCCGGAGGAGGTCGCGCCCCTCGGCGGTGAGTTCGAGCGTGGCGTATTCGCCGGCGGCCACGGCGAGGTAACCGAGGCGCAGCAACTCGCGGCCGACGGCGGTCCACTGCGGCCGGTTGAACTCGGCGCCGATGCCATAGGTGGTGAGCCGGTCGTGGCCCCAGCGGCGGATCTTGTCGGTGTCGGCGCCGGTGAGGACCTCGGTGATGTGGTTCATCCCGACGTTGAATCCGCTGTGCTGCGTGATGCGGTAGACGCACGACAGGAATTTCTGCGCAGCGATGGTGCCGTCGTAGGTCTCCCGGGGCTCGAGGCAATTGTCGCAGGCGCCGCAGTTGTCGAGGGGGAAGGTCTCGCCGAAATAGCCGAGCAACTCCGACCGCCGGCAGCCGGCACTCTCGGCGTAGTGCACGATCTGCCGGAGCTGCGCGCGGGCCACCTGCTGCTCCTGCGCATCGGTGATCTCGTCGAGGAAGTGGGTTTGCTTGGCGATGTCGCCGGCGCTGAAGAGCAGCAGGCAGTCGCCCGGTAGGCCGTCACGGCCGGCGCGTCCGGTCTCCTGGTAATAGCCCTCGATGTTCTTCGGCAGGTCGTGATGGATGATCCACCGGACGTTGGGCTTGTTGATGCCCATGCCGAACGCGATGGTCGCGCAGATGATGCGGGTGTCGTCGCGCAGGAAACTTTCCTGGTTCGCCGCGCGCTCCTCGGCGGTGAGGCCGGCGTGATACGGCCGCGCGGCAAACCCGCGGCCGGCCAGCGCCTCGGCCACCCGCTCGGTGGTGGCGCGGCTGGCGCAGTAGATGATCCCGCTCTCGTGCTCGCGCGGCCGGACGAAGTTGATGACCTGCTTGAGCGGTTCGTCCTTGGGGATGACCCGGTAGGTGAGGTTCGGGCGGTTGAAACTTGCGACGAACGTCGCGGGCTCCCGGAGCTGGAGGTGCGTGGTGATGTCGCGCCGCACGCGGTCGGTGGCCGTGGCGGTGACGGCCATGACCGGCACCTGGGGCAGCGCGGCGCGGAGCTTGGTCAACTGGCGGTACTCAGGTCGGAAGTCATGGCCCCATTCGGAGACACAGTGCGCCTCGTCGATCGCGAGGCAGGAGACCTTCCAGGCCCGGAGATTCTCCGCCCAGCCCTCGAGCATGAGCCGCTCGGGCGCGGCGTAGAGGAGCTTGAACTCGCCGCGGTGCAGACCCCGCAGGCGGGCACGGGACTCGTCGGCGCCGAGGGAGGAATTGAGGAAGGTCGCCGCAATGCCGCTCGCCTGGAGCGCGTCAACCTGGTCCTTCATCAGGGCGATCAGCGGCGAGACGACGACGGTGAGACCGGGACGCGCGAGCGCGGGGAGCTGGAAGCAGAGGGACTTGCCGCCGCCGGTGGGGAGCAGCGCGAAGACGTCCTTGCCGGCGAGAGTGGCCTCTATGATCTCCTGCTGGAGCGGGCGAAACGCGCTGTAGCCAAAGGTGCGCTTGAGGAGTTGGTGCAGATCGGACGCGGCGGGCATGGAGCCGCTCGATTACGTCCAGCCCCGCTCAAGGTGCACGGAGAAAATGACTCAACGAGGCGGGTCGGAGGCTGCGACGGGGCTGGTGGGTTGATTCGGCCCCAAATTGACCGCGGATTTCACGGATTTTCGCGGATGAGACGGACGATTCCTCACGGACCTAGCCTTGCGCTGCGCGCCAGGCTAGGTCCGCTCGGCCATCGGAGACGATCCGGCGGCATTGGGGCATCGGAACGAATCATCCGCCGAAAATCAGCGAAATCCTTGGCCAATATCCCGTCCGTACGTCCGTCGCCTAGAGCCTAGCGCCTACTGCCTATAGCCTACCGCTTACCGCTCCTCACAAATTCCCCGGATTGGCCCGTGCCGAGGGTTCGGCGGGGAACGGCTCGCGGCCGCTGACGGCCTCCGATCCCCCGCGCACCGGCAACGTCATGGTGGCAAGGTCAGGGTATTGGTCCACGCGTCGCACCAGCACCGACGCCAGTGGGTCGGTGTAGACGAGCGTCCAGCCCAGGCGCCGCAGCAGGGTCATGCCGCCGCGATTCGTGGGCAGCAGCGCGACATCGGCGCGGCTGAGATCGAGCACGGCTGGGTCGAAGGTGTCGCCACGGTAGAACTGCCAGTGGGCTTGGATGACGTCGCGCGGATAGATGGTGTCGAGTCGGCCGTCGAAGGAGACCGGATTGCGCGGCAGTTCCCACATCGCCTGCTGGCCCCAGTCAAAGAAGACCAGCAGGTTGCCGTCGAGCGGATGCTCGCCGAGGAAGTCGAGCGCGGCGCACGGGAACTGGTCGCGCTCCACCTCCATCGTCCAGGGCTCCTCGCGCGGGGCCCAGAAACTCGCCGCCACCGCCGCGACCGCCGCCAGGATCAGCAGGATGGAAAGCGTCACCTGGGTCCGCAGCGAACGCAGGCGTTCCAGCAGGTCGGGAATGCCGCCGGCGAGGCCCCGCAGGAAATCGAGCAGGTGCGGCGGCGTGAGCACGAGGTTGGCCACGCCGAACAGCGGCACGTGACGTTGGTGCCGGATGGCCATCACGAGCAGCACGGCGAGCGCCGCCGCTTCCCACGCCCGGTGCGGCCGGCGGCTCCAGAGCCACGCGGCGACGCTGACCAGCACCATGAACCAGAACGGCAGGGTGGCAAAGTCGATGGGCGTCGGCTGCCACTCCGTGATCTCGGGCCGTAGGTAGGAGACCGAGCTGATCAGCCAGCCCAGGCTGGCCGGACCCCAGGGCGTGACGAGTGCAGCGAGCACGGCCAGGACCGTGGCGGTGAGGAAGAGCGTGCCCGAGCCGCGCCGCGGCACGGCGAAGTAGCGCTCCTCGTCGAAATTGCGCCGCGAGAAATACGCCAGCAGGCGAAACTGGGGTGTGAGCCGGTGGCCGAGGGTGACCAGCGCCGCGATTGCCAAGAGCAGCAGGCCCGCGAGTACGCCACCGTGGGTGTTGATCCAGATCCAGCAGAGCAGCGGCACGACGATGAGGGGCACGCGGCTGCCGGCATAGAGCCGGCGCATCTGGCCGAGCAGGGCGACCAGCGCCACCATCGTGAACAACTGCGGTCGCGCGGAGAAACCGGAGGCGATGCCGTTCGTGGAGACGGCGAACAGCGCGGCGAACGTCAGGCCGATGCCCGGCTCCGTCGCTTCGCGGCGCACCTCGCGCCACGCCAGCACGATTGTTAGGACGGCCGTGGCGACCGACAACAGCCACAGCCCGGTGCCGCCGGCCAGTTGGTGCACGCCGCCGAGCGCGACCTCGGCGAGCACCTCATGGTTGATCCAGGCCGAACCGCCGGCGGTCCAGCTGAACGGGTCGCGGGTCTCGACGTGCCCGAGCGCGATCATCCGCTGGCCGTAGAGCACGTGACCCCAGAGATCGTTGTCGACCGTGTTGTCGGAGAACCGCCACCAGGCGAAGGCCACGACGGCGACGACGAAGGCCAGCGGCACCAGCGGGATCGGTTTGCGCTTAGCGGAACTCACGCGGGAAGAGCTTGGAGCAGGAGCGCCGCCAAAACCAGCCTTTCAACCGACACGGACGATTCACAGGAGGTAACGGAGAGAACGGAGGCCATGGCCTTGCTCAGCTCCCTCCGTTTGCTCCTGTGAAAAGGATTGTTTCTCACCGCAATCCAAGGAAACGGGCCAGTTCGCGCACGGCACCGGCGACCTTGTGACCGCGGCGCACGCGGCGGGAGACCACCCGCAGGCGACGACGCTCGCGGTCGGCCTTGGGGTCGACGTGGCCCACCAGTTCGCACCCCGCGAGAATGGGGAGCGCATAGTGGCCCCGCACACGTTTCTTCGCCGGCGTGTAGGCCTCCCACGTGTAGTCAAAGCCCCAGAGACCGCGCGTCACTCTCCGCTCGTAGATCAGCGGATCGAGCGGACCAAGCAGCTGCACGTCTGAGTTGGGAGAGGGAACTTGGGAGCTGGGCGACTCGAAGGCGCCGAGCAGATTGGGTAGGTCCTCCTTCAAGATGTAGAGAGGCGGGCAGCCCTCGATCTTTACGCGTTGGGCTTCCTCGCCAATCGCCGCGACCTCGTCGCGCAGCAGCGTGGTGAGCCGCCGCTGCTGGAGTTTGGTGCGCGCCAGCCAGTGGGTCGTGTCGCGGGCCGGGGGCACGGGTTGATTCAACACGGCGGCGGGCAGCACGCGTTCTGGCAGATGGTAGAGTCTCCGGTTCTGGTCACGGGCCGCGATCAGCACCCGGCCGTGGAAGAACATCTTCTGCAGGGTCGACTTCGCGAGAGTCATGGATCCCCAGACGCGTCGCGCTTGGCGACCGTCGTGCAGGTCCTCCGAACCGAGCGGCCCGCGGGCGGCGAGCTCGGCAAGGATCGACGGGGCGAGTTCACGCTCGCGCGGCGTGAGCCGGCCGGACCACGGGCCCGCGCGGCGCGTGCGTGCGTGCATGGCGGCAAGCAGGTGGGGCCATGCGGTCACGGGAAACGCGACCAGGATCTGCTGGGGAGTGGGCAGGTGATGCTCGAAGGCGAGGCGCCGCTCAGCCGCGAGCGGCGTGCCGTCACCGTGCAGATGTCGCATCAGGTCGCCCTCACGGTAGCCGGCCACGCGCAGTCGCAGGATGTGGTCATGCATCCGGCCGCAGACATTGATCGGGTCGATCTGGACGTAGCCCAGGTGTGACAGCGCGGCAGCCACATCCGGCGCGGGCGAGTCGAGCAACAACGCCCGGCGCATGAAGCGGCGGGCAGCGAGCGGGGAAACCGTGACGACCTCAGACACGGCCGCCGATTCAGGCGGGCGGCGGGGTCGGAGGGAAGAGCGAAACGTGGCGGCCGGTCCGGTGAAGCTTCAGCCTCCTTACGTCGGCAGCTACGGGAGGCGGACGGGCAGCCGCGCTCAGCAGGCGGCGATGGCGGGGCGGCCGTAGAGGGCGCGGGCGGGGAGGAACCAGTCGGAGGGCTCGGACTCCGGGGCGAATTCCGGGCAGGCCTCGGCCAGCAGCTCGCGGAGGTTCTCGCGGGCGCGGGCGATCCGGCTCTTCACCGTGCCGACGTTGATGCCCAGGAGTCCGGCGATCTCCTCGTAGGAGTGGTTGAGAAGGTTGCGCAGGGTCAGGATCTCGCGGTGGCGCGCGTCGAGCCGGGCCATGCAGTCCTCGATCAGGCTCGCGAACTCCGACGTCGCGGACTCCTGCGCCGGGTCGTGGCCGGTGTCGGCGACCAACTCGGAAAACGTGCCCTCGTTCTCGTCGCCGAGCGCGCAGTCGAGCGACAGCGCGTCATGACGGCGGCGGCGGAAGAAATACCAGTAACGGTTGCGCGCGAGGTTGACCGCGATGCGGTAGAGCCAGGTGGCCAGCGACGAGTCGCCGCGGAACCGGCCGAGCCCGCGGTAGGCGCGGACGAAGGTGTCCTGGGTGATCTCCTCGGCGTCCGCGCGGTTGCGGAGCAGGCCGTGGGCGACCGTGAAGATCTTCGCCTGGTAGCGCTCCATGATCGTGGTGAACACGGACTGCTCGCCGGCATTGAAGCGGCGCACGAGGTCGGCATCGACCCGCGCCTCGGCGGCGGAGGTCGCCGCCCGGTCGGTTCCGGACTTGCCCGAACGGTTGGACTTGCGGGTGGAAACGGGGCTGGAAGCGGTGGAGTTCATGGCAGGAAGAGGGTTGAGCTGAACCAACGCCCTCTCCTGAACCTAGATACGTGCCAAGGGTCACCGTGAACCGGGCAACCCACATTCCATCAGCGTTTTAAGATTTTCACCTTCGCCCTGAGCCACCAACGCGGCCGTCGCTTTCGTGCAAAATGAAAGACCGGCGCCCGCTCGCCCGTGCAAAATGCAGCAGGCGAGAAGCAGCTCAGACCGCGAAGCACAGCGCGCCGCGACAACACGCTCCACCGACCCCCTCCGACATTCGAGCTACGAACTCCGATCTGCGAACTGCGGCTAGCCGAGGCTCGCCTCGGCTAGCCTTTAATCGCCCCGGCCGAGAGACCGCGGACGAACAGGCGCATCGTGAACAGGAACACGATGATGAGCGGGATCGAGGCGACGAAGTAGGCGGCCATGATCTGGCCCCACTGCTTCACATACTCGCCGTCGAGGTAGATCAGGCCGACGCCCAGCGTGAAGAGGTCCTGGTCGCGCAGCACGATCAACGGCAGGAGGAAGTCGTTCCACATGCCGAGGAAGGAGAGGATGGCGAGCGTGCCGATGATCGGGCCGGACATCGGGATCACGATGTTGATCACCTGCTGGAAGTGGGACGCGCCGTCCATCTCGGCGGCCTCAAAGAGGTCGCGCGGCAGGTCCTCGATGAAATTCCGCAGGACGAAGATGTTGAATACTTGGCCGCCGGCGATGCCGACGAGGACGAGGGCCCACAGCGTGTTGAGGAGCTTCAGGGACTTGAGCAGCATGAACAGCGGCGTGATGTTGACCACGCTGGGCATGAGCATGAGCGCGAGGAACGCGGCCCAGAGGATCCCGCTGAACGGCATCTTGTGCCGGGCGAAGAAGTACGCGCCGAGGATGGCGAGGAAGAGCGAGCAGACGGTGCCAGTGACGGCGACGAAGACGGTGTTCGCAATGTAGGGGAGGATCAGCTTGAAGGCGAAGACCCAGTTTTCCCAGTGCCACGACAGCGGGCTGATCGGCAGCCACGGCTGGCGGATGAAGGTCGCGTTGTCCTTGAACGAGACCTGGAACATCATGTAGAGCGGGAACAGCTCGATACAGATGAAGCACAGGATGAAGAGGTGCTTCGGCCAGTCGCGGCGATGAGCGGCCAGGGTGTTGGTGGTGCTCATTTGTCGATCCGCACGTAGCGGTTGTTGATGAACGTGAGCAGCAGGATGAACGCGAAGAGGATCATGCCGATCGCGCACGCGTAGCCGAATTCGCCGGCATAGAACGCGCGGTTGTACATCCAGAGGCCCGGTACCATGCCGCGGCCGCCGGGTCCGCCGTATTCATTGAGCAGCTGGAGCTGCAGGCCGTACCCACCGAGCGTGCCGACGATCAGCAGCACCAGCATCAGGCGCACCTGCGTCAGGATCAGCGGCAGTTCGATGTAGAGGAATTTCCCGATCGGGCCCACGCCGTCGAGCTCCGCGGCCTCGTAGACCTCCTGGCCGATCGACTGCAGGCCCGCGAGGAAGATGAGCACGCCCACCGCACCGATCCACGGGAAGCCCCAGATGAACAGCGAGGGTAGGATCAGCTCGGGCTGCGACAACCAGCCGATGGGCACGTTGGCGTAAAACACTCCCCAGCCGAACAGGTGGTCGAGCCACACCAGCACGCTTTTCAACCCGGTGAAGTCCAGGAGACCGTTCAGCACGCCGAGGTTGGGGTCGAAGAAAAACTTCCAGATGAACAGCGTCACGAGGCCAGGCACAATCATCGGCACGACCAGCAGCACGCGGTACAGGTACTGCCAGCGGTCGCTGTGCAGGCGGTGGATGAGCACGGCCAGCAGGATAGACGGGATCATCTTGAAGAGGTTGAAGACGATCAGGACGCTGACGGTGAGGAACGAGTCGATCAGCACCTGGTCGTGCAGTGCGCGGCGGAAGTTGTCCGAGCCGATGAACTGCTTGGTGTCGCCGCCGGCCCACTCAAAGAAGCTGTGGTACACGGCGCTGGTGGCCGGGAAGTACGCGAAGATCAGCACCAGCGCCAGCGACGGGACGACGAAGAGGTAGAGCTTCCACTCGCGCAGGAGCTTTTGCCGGGAGAGTGCGACTGCCATGCAGGGGTGGGGTCGGGTGAAGGGCGCGACAGCGCGCCGTTCGCGAAAAGTTATCGCGCGTCCCGCGCGCGAAGCGCAAGCCGCGAAATGCCGGCTGCCCGCGGCGCAAACTTGAAAGTTCAGAGCCCGTCCGCCGGCCAAGGCGATTTCACAGGAGGCAACGGAGGGAACGGAGGTTTGGGCGGAGTCGGGGGTGCTGATGACCTGCTGGTTTGACTGAGGGGGCTTTTACCGCGGATTTCACGGATTTGGCTGATGAGGTCGGACGAGGTTCCGCGGACTGCGCACCGACTGGCGTCGCTGCGCAGTCCGCGGAGCGGGTTCGAGGGGACCCGGCACCGGATCGTATCCAAGGCCCGAACGGACCTAGTGTGGCGCGCAGCGCAACGCGACGGTCCGTGAGGACTAGTCCGACTCATCCGCATAATCCGTGTAATCCGCGGTAAAGATCAGCCCGAGTCAGCGAATACGCCCCGCAGCACCCGCGACTCCGCCCAAACCTCCGTTCCCTCCGTTGCCTCCTGTGAGATGTCCGACGCGCTCAGTGCTGCGCGACGGTGAGCTGGTAGTGCTCGAGCGTGCGGCCGGTCTCTCTGTCGTAGGAAGCAATGGCGCGGCGCTGGTCGGCCTGGGCCCGGGCGTAATTGTTCTCCGCCGCGGCGAGGAGCTCCTGCTCCTGGAGGACGAAGAACGTGCTGCTCGTGCCGGCCTTGAATTTCTTCTGTTCGTCGCGCAGCGCCTGCTGCTGCAACTCGAACGCCTGCCGCGTGGCGGCGACGCGCGCGCGGGTGGTCTCGATCTGGCCGGCGGTCGCGGCGACGCTGACCGCGATGTCCTGCTCAAGCCGGACCAGGTCGGCCTCGGCCTGCCGCAGCGCGAGGCGCGCCGCGCGGGCGCGACCCCGGCCCTCGGTGAAGGCGAGCGGGATCTTGACGACCATCCCGACGGAATACGCCCGGGCATCCTCGTCGCGCACCTGGGTGCGGGCGGTGCGAAAGACCGGGTCGAGGCCGCCGTAGCCGTAGCTTCCCACGAAATCGAGGCGCGGCAGCAGCGCGTTCTGCGCGGCCACTTGCTGCGCCCGGGTGACGGTCACGCCCAGGCGCGCCGCCTGGTAGTCGGGCCGCTGGGCGTACGCGACCTTCACGTCGGCCGCGGCGTTGACCTCGACTTCGCCGGCCGCGGGCAGCGGGGCGAGGGGAATCGCGGCGCCGTGCACCGGGAACTCGGTCTCGCCGATGAGCAGGCGGAGCTGGTTCTCGAGGTCGCGCGCGGCCTGCTCGGTGAGCAGGATCGGCTCCTCGCGCGTGGCGACGCGCGCGCGGGCCTGCGTGACGTCGGCGTCGGAGATCGCGCCAACGCGGTGACGCTTCTGGTTCTCGTCGAGCAGCTGGGCGGCGAGGTCGCGGGAGAGCCGGGCGATGCGGACGTTTTCGCGGGCCTGCTGGAGATTGTTGAAGGCGTAGACGACGGCCGTGACCGTATCGATCACGGTCTGCCGGTGCTGCCAGTCGGAGATGCCGCGGTTGGCCTTCGCGATGCGGAGCCCGGCGAGGTTGGCGCCGAAGCCAAAACCGCGGAGGAGGGGCTGCGTGACGGTGACGCCGCCAAAGGTCGCGTAGTTGTCGGTGAAGCCGTTGAAGGTGCCGCGCTGATTTTCCGCGGTGGTGCCGATACTGTAGGTCAGGCCCCACGGGGCGAGGCCGTCGAGGCTAAGGCTGTAGTCGTCGGTCTGGAGCAGCGCGCGCGTGGCGGGGGCGACGACGGCGCCGGGGGCCTCGGTTTCGGCGTAGGAACGGCTGAAGCTGATCGTCGGCTCGAAGTGACCGTATTCGGCCAGGACATTGGCGCGGGCGATCTCGGGCCCGAACGCACTGACCTTGAGCCGCTGGTTGTTCGCGAGCGCGAGCTCGATCGCATGCTCGAGGGTGAGCGGGGCGGCGGTGTCCGGGGCCGCGGGCTCGGCGGCGCGGGCAAGGCTGGCGACGATCGCGAGAGCGAGGACGAGGCGGAGGGAATGGCGGTGGAGGGCGGTCACGGTGGCGGCGATTCCGGAGGTCACGAAGAAACAGGCGGCACCATCACGCCATCGGCCAGCCGCACGACGCGGGTGCCGTAGGCGGCGTTCTCGTTGGAGTGCGTGACCTGGATGATCGTCACGCCCTCGTCGCGATTGAGGCGGCGGAACAGCTCCATGATCTCCCGGCCCTGGTCGGAGTGGAGATTGCCGGTGGGCTCGTCGGCGAGGATCAGCGAGGGGCGCGCCACGAGGGCGCGGGCGACGGCGACCAGCTGCTGCTGGCCGCCGGAAAGCTGGCTGGGATACAGGTCGCGCTTGGCGACGATGTTGAAGCGGTCGAGCGCGTCGCAGACGATGCTCTCGCGATCCTTCTTCGGCGTGTCGCGGTACGACAGCGGGATCTCGAGGTTCTCGTAGACCGTGAGGCCGTCGAGAAGGTGGTAGCTCTGAAACACGAAACCGATGTGCTGCTTCTGCAGGGCGAAGCGCTGCTTCGAGTCGAGCTGATGCACCGGTTTTCCGTGCAGGTGATACTCGCCGGTCCACGCGTGGTCATGCAGACCGAGGATGTGGAGCAGCGTGGACTTGCCGGACCCTGACGGGCCCATGATCGAAAGAAAATCGCCCGCGTTCACCTCGAGACTGATGTCCCGGAGGGCATAGAACGGCCCGCCCTTGAGCGGATAGACCCGGTTGACGCGGTTCAGTCGAATCATGGGCGGCCGTCAGGCGGTCACATGAACATGGCCTTCGGCTCGGCTTTCGAGTCCTTGGCCGGCTTGGACTGGTCGCGGGCGGGGGCCTTCGGCGTGTCCGGGGTGGAAGTCGTGGTCGGGGTGACGGCGCCAGGCGTGGACGACGAGGTGGTCGCGGGTTCGGCCACCTCGGGAGCAAGCACGTGACTGATCAAGGGTGGGATGATCAGCAGCAGCACGAGCAGGTAGGACTTCATGTCGGGCAGGGTTGGAGGTTTACCCGGGCGAAGGAGACGCTCGGGCGGGACTGTTTAGCACCGGTCATGCCAGAGGGAGCGGGTTATCCTAAAGCGTTACTATAAAGGGACTAGAAAATAGGGCGACTTTGCCACCCGGGCGGCCTTGTCCGGTTGTGGAACGTGGCCATCCCGAAAGTGGGAAAACCCGGAGAGGGCGCGAGGGTTCACGGTTGACCCAAGTGACACGACGCGGCGAGGTTGGGGGCTTCGCATGACCCGCGTTTTTGTCTCCGGCTGCTACGACATCATCCATGCCGGCCACATCCAGTTCTTCCGCGAGGCCCGGGCGTTGGGCGACCACCTGACGGTGTCGTTCGCCTCGGCCGACGTGCTCTGGCGCCACAAGCATCGGCGCAGCTCGTTGCCGGACGACCACAAGCGCGCGCTGCTCGCGGCGCTGGACACGGTGGACGAGGTGGTCATGGGTGGCGGCTCCGAGGAGGGGCTCGATTTCAAGGACGACTTCCTGCGGTTGAAGCCCGACATCCTCGCGGTGACGGACGACGACAAGTACGGGGACCTCAAGCGCGACCTCTGCGCGCAGGTCGGCGCCCGGTACGTGGTGTTGCCGAAAACACCGCCGCAATTCTCGCCGGTCTCGACCACGCAGCTCGTGCGCCTGATCCGCGCGCCTGAGGCGGCGCCGCTCCGGGTGGACTTTGCGGGCGGCTGGCTCGACGTGCCGCGCTTCGCGCGTGACGGAGCCTACGTCGTGAATTGCGCGATCTCCCCGACCGTCTCACTGCGCGACTGGCCCTACGAGCGCAACGCCGGCCTCGGCGGCAGCGGCGCGTGGGCCTTGCTGAACGGCAAGGACGGCGTCGGCTCCGAGCTCGGACTCGGCGTGGGCTGGCAGGATCCCGCGATCATCGCGGAAACCGGACTCTGCGTCTGGCGCAGCGGCCCGCGCCCGGTGCTCGAAGTCAAGACCGGCGGCGAATTCCTTGCGGGCCACATGGCGCTGTTCTGGACCGGCCAGCCGCACGACACGCCGAACCTGGCCGAAGTGCCGCGGAGCTACGACGCGATCGCCCGCGCCGCGGCGACGGCGCGCGACGCCGTCTGGCGGAGCGACCTCGGCCTGCTGGCCGACGCGGTCCGTCAATCCTACGCCCGCGTCCAGCGCCCGGAAGGCATGGACCCGCTGCCCGGCGATCCCGAGGCGACCGGCGCGTTTCGCGACGTGCTGCCGTCTGGGTTGAAACCCCTCGCGTGGAAATACTGCGGCGGTGGCTTCGGCGGCTATGCGGTTTATCTCTTCGCCTCCACGGCTGAACGCGACGCGGCGTGCTCGCGGCCGGGTTTCCGTCCGATCGAACCGTACGTGCGGGTGCATTGAGGCTGAGCTTGGGTTGAAGGTTGACGGTTGAAAGTTGAAGGCCGGCAGAGGCGTCACCAACCGGCGGGCGGAAAGGCTAGGGGCAACTCGCGGAGTGCCGCGCTCCTTCAACTTTCAACCGCCAACCTTCAACGGTCCCGGCTCCGCCGGGACCCTCACTCCGTGCGCAACGAAACAACCGGGTCGACGCGCATAGCGCGCTGCGCGGGCAGCAGCGTGGCGGCGAGCGTGATGAGGGCCAGTCCGACGGTGACGATCCCGAGAATGTACGGGTCGAACGGCGCGGTCTGGTAGAGCAGAGAGCCAAGGACTTGGCCGAGCGCCAGGGCGCCGATGAGTCCGAGCGCGGCTCCGCCGACGAAAAGCCGTAGACCTCCACGCAAGACGAGCGCGAGGATCTGGGCGGGCGTCGCCCCGAGCGCGAGCCGGATGCCGAACTCCCGCGTGCGTTGCGCGACCTGATAGGAGAGCACGCCGTATAGCCCGACCGCGGCGAGCAGCACCGCCAGCCCGGCAAAGATTGTGAGCAGGTAGGTGTAGAGCCGCGGCGTCGCGAACGTGCCGTCGATCTGCTCGGCAAACGTGCGGACGTTCCAGATCGGCTGGTTGGGGTCCACCTCGGTGACGGCGTGACGGACGGCACTGGCGAGTCCCGCTGCGTCGCGGTCGCTGCGCACCAGCAGCTGGAAATCATCCTGCGGGCCTTGGCGCATCGAGAGGTAGGCCTGCACGAGCGTCGGTTCGTTGGCGTAGCCGTAGACTTTGAGCGTGGGGACGAGGCCGATCACGACCGTGGGCTCGTCGCCGCCGAGCGTGAGGCGGCGGCCGATCGGATCCTGGCCGGGCCAGTACTGGTTCGCGAACGCCTGGTCGATGAGGGCGACGCGCTGGCCCTTCGGCAGATCCTCCGGGCCGAACGAGCGGCCGCGCAGGATCGGGATGCCGAGGGTCCGGAAGTAGCCGTCGCTCACGACATTCATCTCAGCCAGAGGATTCTGCCCGTTCGGCCACGGCGCATGGCCCTCCGGGAGGAACGAAGTCTGCCAGCCCGAGTCGAGCGGGGCGTTCGTCGCGAGGTCCGCGCTGGTCACGCCGGGCAGGGTACGGAGCCGCTCGAGCAGGCGTTCCTGGAACTGGCTGCGCTTCTCGGGCGTGTCGTACAGCTTGGGCGGCAGGGCGACGCGGGCGGTGAGGACGCCGTGGCCGTCGAAGCCGAGCTGGGCGGTCTGCATGCGGGCGAAGCTGCGCAGGAGGAGGCCGGCGCCGGCGAGCAGGAGGAGGGTGAGCGCGATCTCGGCGATGATGAGGCCCTCGCGGGCGCGCGCGGCCTGCGGGCCGGCGGAACCGCCGCGGCC
>DAOQKI010000047.1:0-24622 GCA_035334485.1 Opitutaceae bacterium | reverse complement strand
AGCGCGCCGCAGCCCGCCGTGCACGTCGACTGGGACCGCGTCCTGCGCCCGTCCGTGACGAGCCTCAGTTACCAGGTCGTCGTGAATCCCCTGCTCCGGCGCGGAGGTCGACTGCACGACCCGGTTGCCGCCGCGATCACGGACCTCCGCGCGGACGCGGTGCGGTTCGTTCCTTGGCTGCCCTACCCGCGCCTCGCGGTCGCGGAGCTCGAGCCGCCGACGGCCGAGCGGACCTCGTGGGACTTCACGCTGCTCGATCCGCTCGTCGAGGATTTCATGCGGGCAAGCGGCGACCGGCCGGTGATGATGGACTTCAGCACGATCCCGGCGTGGCTCTTCCAGACGCCGGATCCGGTGGCCTACCCGGCAGACCCCGACGCGGTGACCTGGACCTACACGCAGGGCACGGAGCTGCGGCCCGGCGGACTCAAGGAACTCGCCGACTACTATGCGCGGGTGGCCGGCTGGTACCTCGCGGGCGGGTTTGTCGACGAGCTGGGCCGACGGCATGAGTCAGGTCACCGGTACCGCTTCGCCTACTGGGAGGTGTTCAACGAGCCCGACCTCGAGCACAAGATGTCGGCGCGCCAGTACACCGAGCGGTACGACGCGATCGTCGCGGCGGTGCGCCCGGTGGCGCCAGACCTCAAGTTCGTCGGCCTGTCGCTGGCCCTGCCCAGCCAGGCGCCCGAGTATTTCGAGTATTTCCTCAACCCGGCGAACCACGCGCCGGGCATCCCGCTGGACATGATCTCATATCATTTCTACGCGCTGGTCGACCGGAGCCAGACGGCGGAGCACTGGCAGCACACCTTCTTCGACCAAGCGGACCGCTTCATTGCGACAGCCCGCTACATCGACGTGATCCGGCGGCGCTGGTCGCCGCAGACCCAGGTGGCGCTCAACGAGGTGGGCACGATCCTGCCCGCGGACCGCGACTCAAAGTTTGCCGACCCGGCCACGTTCCCGCCGCCGGTGATCCCGGAGGAGTACTGGCACGCGTCGGGCGCGGTGTTCGCCTACATTTTCGCCGAGTCCGCACGGCTCGGCATTGAGGTGATATCGATGTCCCAGCTGGTCGGGTTTCCCACCCAGTACCCCAGCGTGACCATGCTCGACTGGAACAGCGGCGCGCCCAACGCGCGGTACCGCGTGCTCGAGCTGCTGCGGCGTCACTTCCAGCCCGGCGACCGGCTCGTGGCCACGCGGAACGAGGCGATGTATCCCGACACGCTGGTGCAGGCGTTCGCGACCGACCGCGGCCGCAAGCTGCTCCTGGTGAACAAGCGGAATCACCCCGTGACCGTGCGCCTGCACGACCCGGTCGCCCGCGGCCACCTTGAATCCGTCGACGTGGCAAGCGGTCCGGCCCCGGCGCGCCGCGCGGAGTTCGCGGGCGCGGACGTGCCGCTCGGGGCGTTCGCCGTGGCGGTGCTGACCCTCGACTAGCGCGACCATGATCCCAAATCCCTTCCTCGGCGTCGTCTTCCACTGGCTGGGCGGACTCGCCGCCGGCAGCTTCTACGTGCCCTACCGCGGCGTGCGCCACTGGTCGTGGGAAACGTACTGGCTGGTCGGCGGCTTCTTCAGCTGGATCGCGGCGCCGTGGGTGCTTGGCCTGCTGCTGACCCGCGACCTCGGCCGGGTGCTGCTGGAGACGCCGCCGTCCACGCTGGCCCTCGCCTGGGGCTTCGGCCTGGTCTGGGGCCTGGGTGGGCTCACGTTCGGCCTGACGATGCGGTACCTCGGGATGTCGCTCGGCTACGGAGTGGCGCTCGGCATCTGCGCGGTCTGCGGGACGCTGATTCCGCCGGCGTTCAAGGGCACGCTCGACGCCATTGCCGCAACGGGGCCGGGACGGATGACGCTGCTCGGCATCTCGATCTGCGTCGCCGGCATCACGGTCACCGCCTTGGCCGGCCTGCACAAGGAGCGGGAGCTGCCCGCGGCGGCAAAGCAGGAGACGGTGCGGGAGTTTAATTTCCGGCGGGGGCTGCTCGTGGCCCTGTTCTGCGGCGTGACCAGCGCGTGCATGGCGTTCGCCCTCGACGCCGCGGCGCCGATCGCGCGCCTCTCGGCGGCCGCGGGCACGCCGGCGCTGTGGACCGGCCTGCCCAAGCTCGTGGTGGTGCTGGCCGGCGGCTTCACGAGCAACGCCGTGTGGTGCCTGGCCCTGAGTCTCCGCAACCGGACCGGCCGCGAGTATGTGGCCCCGCGCACGGCCGACGGCCAAGCAGTGCCGCGGCTGGCCAATGTGCTGTGGTGCACGGCGGCGGGCGTCACCTGGTACTTCCAGTTCTTCTTCTACACGATGGGCGAAACCCAGATGGGACGGTTCGGCTTCTCGTCGTGGACGCTGCACATGGCGAGCATCATCATCTTCTCGACCATCTGGGGCGTCGCACTGAAGGAATGGCGAGGCACCAGCCGCCGCACGCACGCGCTCATCGCCGCCGGTGTCGCGATCCTGATTGTTTCCACCCTCGTCGTCGGCTACGGGAATTACCTCGCCGCCCGACCCTAGCCTGCCCGGGCCGGCCTCTCCCATGAACAAACGCGAATTCATCCGGACGATGGCCGTCTCCGGTCTCGCCGCCACCGCGGCCGGCCGTCACCTGACCGCCCGGGCCGCCACCGAGCCCACCGCCTCCGCCGCCCCCGCCGGCGAGTTCTGGGCGGGCGTCCGTGCCCAGTACCGGCTCGATCCGGACCGGATCAACTTCGAGAACGGCTACTATTGCATCATGCCCGAGCCGGTGCTTGAGGCGACCGCCGCGCGGATGCGCGCGCAGAATCTCAGCGGCTCGTACTATCTGCGGACCCGGATGGAGGACGACCGACTGGTGGTGCGCCGCCGGCTGGCGGAGTTCGCCGGCTGCGCGACGGAGGAACTGGTCGTCACGCGCAACACCACTGAGTCGCTCGACACCGTAATCGCGGGCTTCGACTGGAAGGCCGGCGACGAAGCCGTAATGGCCGCGCAGGACTACGGGTCGATGCTCGACATGTTCCGGGTCCAGGCCCGGCGCCACGGTATCGTCAACCGGGTCGTTTCGCTGCCCCGTCATCCGGTGGACGACGACGAGATCGTCCGGCTCTACGAAGGCGCGCTGGGGCCCCGCACGCGGCTCCTGATGGTGTCACATCTCGTGAACATCACGGGACAGATCCTGCCGATCCGGAAAATCTGCGACATGGCGCATTCGCGGGGCGTGCCCGTGATGGTGGACGGCGCCCACACCTTCGCGCACCTCGACTTCCGGATCCCGGACCTCGGCTGCGACTACTATGGTGCGAGCCTGCACAAGTGGCTGGGCGCACCGCTGGGTCACGGGCTGCTCTACGTGCGGCGCGACCGGATCGCCGGACTCTGGCCGCTCTTTGGGGAGACCAACTACGCGGACGACGACATCCGGAAGCTGAATCACGTCGGCACCCATCCGGTTCCCACCGAGCTCGCGATCCTGGACGCCCTCGACTTCCACCAGCACATCGGGGCCGCCCGGAAGGAAGCGCGGCTGCGCGAACTGCAGGAACGCTGGACCAGGCAGGTGCGCGGGCTCAAGGGCCTGACGCTGAACACGCCGGCGCAATCGGCCCGGGCGTGTGCGATCGCGAACGTGCGCGTCGACCGCCTGAGTCCGGGCGCGCTCGCGAAGACCCTGCTCGAGCAGCACCGGATCTGGACCGTGGCCATCGACTCGGACGCGGCGGATGTGCATGGCGTGCGGGTCACGCCGAACATCTTCACGACCCCCGAGGAAGTCGACGGCCTGGCCGCGGCCCTGCGGTCGCTGGCCTGACCCGCGTCAGGCCGGCGGCACCAGCGGCAGGGGCAGCCAAGCCAGGCCAACGTCGCGCCGCATGTGGCTCAGGCTGTTGCCGCCCGGCGCATCGTAGAGCAGCGCGAGCCGGTCGCCGCACGGCACCACGGTCGGGAGGCCGATGCAGACGCGGCTCCACGCGCAGTTCCGGCCGTCGAGCACCACGGCCTTGTGGGCCGGATCCCAGCGGTTGAGGTCCTTGGTCCAATAGACCCAGACCGCGTCGGTGTACTCCACCGTCCCGGCGCCAACCTGATTACCCAGCTCGGGCGGCAGGTGGTTCGGATCGAGTCCGATCTCCTCGAAGCGGGCGATGCCGATGTGGTTCGTGAACAGGAACCACGTGCCGTTCGCGGGCTCGAAATAGAGCGCGGAATTCTCGACCTGCTCCTCGGCCGGCAGCATCGGCACCGGATCGACCGTCCAAGCCGTGTCGAGGCTGCGGGTCCGCGCGATGCCGAGCGTGCGCCGGATTGGGTGGCTCGCGGCCGCGGCGAAGAACATCAGGTACTCTTCGCCGTGGCGGACGACGTTGCCGGGGCTCGCGGTGTCGGAATAGTACGAGCCCGGCTGCGGCTTGAATGGCGTGACCGCGCGCTGCTTCTCCCATGGACCGGCGGCCGACTTGGCGCGGGCCTTCATCGTGGTGTACGGGAACCAAGGCACGCGGTCGGGCGGCGGCGACGTGTTCGGCGTGCCGAGGTAGAACATGTGCCAGGTGTCGCCGTCGCGGTACGTGACGCCGTAGCTCGCGGACGCCGAGTCCATCTGGCCCGCCTGGCCCAGCGCCAGCGCCGGGCCGCGTTTCTCCCAGTGCACGAGATCGCGGCTGGTCGCGAGACAGGCCAACCAGCCAAGCTGCCCCGCCCCGTCGTAATGCAGGTAGAAAGTGCCGTCCTGCTCCATCACCCACGGGTCGCGGGCGCCGAGAAAATCACAGCGCTCCGGGCCATCGCCATGACTCAGCACGCGCCCGTGGTCCTGGGCGTCCAGGCGGTAGCGGGCTGCGGGGCGACCGTCGAGATAGGGCACGATCTCCGGTGCGGGGACCACGCGTGATCCGCGGATCCCGGCCGGGCCGGAGGAAGAAGGGGCAGCAGGGTTCACGGGAAAAGGGAGGCAGTCAGGCGCCGATGGGGCAAGGATGGGTGCGCCGGGCGTCGCGGATCGCGGCGTCCTTCGGTCGAACCAAACCGAGGCTAGCGCACCACGAGACGGAAGCAGTCGACCACGATGGACTGGTCGACCTTGCCGTAAGGATCGTCCATGCCGATGTGGCCCACGACCAGGATGCGGCCGTCGGCCAGCTGCACGCTGCGCGGGTAGTAAGCCGTGCCCGGCAGGTCCAGCGCGCGCCAGGTCCGACCCGCGTCGGCCGTCCAGTAAATGCCCGTGGTCGCGAGATGGAGCACGACGCCCTCGCGGGTCGCGAGCAGCTCGGGATGACCGCTGTGCGGGAAAGGCGCCGGCGCGACCCAGTCCGGGATCCATGTCGTCCCCTGCTTGCGCAGCACGCCCTGCCAGCGCACCTCACGGCGCGGCGTATGGTCCGGGTCGGGGCGGCGGAAGACACAGAGCAGGTCCCCGTTGGGCAGCTCGGCGGCATCGTATTCCTCGCCGCCCCAGGGAGTCCGCTTCGCCTCGGGCGGGAGCAGATCGATGGGCTCGCTCCACGTGCGACCGCCATCCGACGAAACCGCTAGCAACGGCTCGAGGCGGCGCGGATCGCCGATCCGGGCCAGGCCGTCGACCGCCACCCGCTCCACTCCGCCAACCAGCAGGAGGCGCCCGTCGCGCAGCACGCGCAGGCGCTTCGGCCATGTGACAAAACGCTTCGGATCGAGGAAGACCTCCGGCGGGCCCCAGGTGCGCGTGCCGTCGGCGCTGCGCTGGAGGTAGCCCGTCTTCGGCACCTCCGGATTGTAGGGCAGGTACTGGCCCCAGACGCCGCGGACCACGGTGCCATCGGGCAGCGCGGTTTCGCAGTCGCCCGAGATCCCGTTCATCGGCGATTCGAACGCGTCGGCGCTGACCTGGACCCAGGTGCGGCCGCCGTCCTTCGAACGCAGGTGCACGTTTCGCAGGTCGAGTCCCGTCATGTCGTACTCCACCGTCCAGCTCATCTGGCGCAGCAGCTCCGCCGACGCCGGCGGCCGGCCATGGCGCGGGCCGGTGGCCTGGGTGAACGCGACCATCATGTCGCCGTCGGGCATGAGCCACGCCCCGGACCAGCAGGTGTAGCCGGGCTTCTCGGGCGAGTGATAGAGCGTGGCGCGGTGGTGATCGGTCGCGGTGACCTCGAGCCCGCGGGCGGCGAGGGCCAGTGCGACGAAGGAGACGAACGTGGCGAAGGGACGAAGGGTCAGGTTCATGCCGGGACGGCGGTGGGGGAAAACACGAGATTCCGGCTGCACAGGAGGATGTCGAAGCCGTAGTGGGGATTGCGGGCGTTGCGCGCGTAGAGGATTTGGCCCTGTTTCATCGTGTAGTAGCGCAGGCTGCCGTCGGGCCGCGTGCCCGCGTGGATCTGGACGATGGTGGTGACGCGGACCAGCTGCCCGATCGCGTCGAACACCTCGGGATCGGCGCCGAGGTCGGCCCACTTCGCGTCGTGCGCGACGTCGGTGCCGGCGATGACGTAGTCGGTGCCGACGTCGGAGCGGCGGGCCGTGACATTGAGCCGGACCGACAGCGGCGCGGTGCGGCGACCGGGACAGATGTTCACGAACTGGAACCGTCCGGTGACGGCCTTCCGTCCGGCCACGGCCTTGACGGGGACGGGCAGCAGCGCGCCGACGCGGCGGGCGGAGACGACGACGGCCTTCTCCTCGTGCGTGAGGTGGCGGTAGTGGTGGTCGATCTCGAACCGACCCTGGGGCCGCAGCGTCCGGAAGAATTTCTCGGTGATGCCGTGCTCGGATGTCGCGCAGCTGACATGGCCGAAGGAGAAGCACTCGAACGCGCCGGCGGGGCGGTCGCCCCAAGCGGGGCTCAGCTCGCGGAAGAGCCGCTGAAGGAAGGTCGCGTTGTCGAAGCCGGGGAAATGATACAGCCCGTTGCTCACGAGGCCGGCGTCGCCGACGACGGCGAGGCGGCCCCGCCCCACCTTGACGACGAAGCCGAACTGCTGCCCCTCGAACGTGAGCAGCGGCTTTGCGCCCTTCGGGAGACGACCGCCGAGCACGCGGCCACCCTGGCCGTAGCCGACTCGCAGCGCGGCGTTCTTGGCCGGCAGGATGTTGTTGTCGTCGGACATGAAGTCCGGGTCCCACTTCACGCCGACGCGCGCCAGCAGCGGCGCCACGCGCTCGAAGTCGAAGTTCTCCTCCCAGAAATCGCTCCGGGAGAGGAAGGAGTTGATCATCAGGATCACGCTTCCGCCGCGGCGGAGGAAGTTCATCAGCGCCTCGACATCGTGGGCGTCGATCCGGTACGGCGAGGTGCCCTCGTAGAGCGGGTAGTCCGGGTTCGGCACCAGGAGGATATCCGCCTCGGCGAGGGTCATCTCGCTGAACGGCTGGTTCAGCAGCTTCACGTCATAGTCGGCCTGCAGGTCCGAGTGCAGCATCGACGCCCCGTTCGGGTGGTAGACGTCGAAGGGCGAGTACCGGCCGTAGTTGGTCCGGTAGCCGCCGGTGAAGATGTTTCGGCTGAGCCGGTGTCCCGGCATCATGTGGAAAAAGGCGTCGAGCAGGATGCGTTTCATGGCGAAAGGGGGGCGGAAATCAGGCGGCGGCCACAGCCGGCAGCCGGTCGAGGCGGAAGAAGCGGAGGGCGTTTTCGCGGAGGATGAGCCGCTTGGCCGGCTCCGGAATCTCGGCAGCCTCGATGCGCGTGCGCTGCATCGCGACATGGTAGAGCGGCGTGTCGCTGCCGAACAGGAGCCGCTCGGGCCCGAGTTCGCGGCAGGCCCACTCCACGAGGCCCGGCAAGAGGCTTCGCGCGCTGGAGGTGTCGACCCAGACATTGCCGTGGCGGCAGGCCTGGATCGCGCGGACCTGCAGGTCGGCGCGGCCGCGGTCGCCGGCGCCGTTGCCCAGGTGGGCCAGGAGCAGCCGCGCGGCCGGGTGGCGGTTGGCGAACGGCACGAAGTCGGCCGGCAGGCTGTTCGGGCATCCGCTGTGGGTCATCACCGGCGCCTGCACCTCCTCGAAGAAGGTGAAGAGCTTCTCGCCGTGGTCGGCGATGCGGTAGCCGTGCTCCTCGGGATGGATCTTGATGCCGACACAGTGCGGGGCGCGCAGCATCTCCCGGGCCTGGTCATAGGTCGCGGGCTGCAGCGGGTTCACGATCACATACTGCAGGAGCCCGGACACCTTGGGCACCTCGCGAAACGCCGCGTCATTCCCGGCCACCGCATCGGCCCGCAGCCGTGGCAGCAGGCCGGCCAGCGGCGAGGCGATGGTCCACGCGACCCCGCAGGCGCGGGCGCGCGCCACGACTGCATCCGCCGCGGCGCTCATGAAATCGTCGACCAGCGGATCGTTGTCGTCGCGGACGTACGTGCCGTAGTGGGCGTGGACGTCGATGGCCGGAAGGACGGAAGTGCTCATGGGATTGGACGCCGTATCACGGCTGGTGCGCCGCCGCCTCGACCGGCGGGTAGCTGATGGTGCATTCGCCCGAGCGGGCGCCAAACTTGAGATAGTCACCGGTCTCGTAGAACACGAACCCATCGAACCGGCCGTCCTCGCGGACGCGCTTCAGCTCGGCGGGCAGCTTCTCGCCGGGGACCGTCACGTACCGGTTCACGACCACCGGCACGCCGTGCTCGCGGCACCGGGCAATCATCTCCTGCGCGATGGCATCGTCCCACAGCGCGGTGAACGGCAGACCGAAGCAGCGCAGCACCGCGCCGTCGATAAGGCCCTCGTCGATCCAGCGCCGCCACTGGAAGTCGAGGTTGGCCGAATAGGCGAGCAGGCGGCTGGCGGGCGGCACGGGCCGGTAGAAGTCGATCTGAAGGTTGTAGCGCAGGGTCTTGCCGGCCTGCTTCACGCGCTGCCGGCAGTCCCGCACGAACGCCGTGTACGCGTCGCCGCGCACCGCCGCGATGTTGGCCCGCAGGTCGCCCGGACGCTCGCGCGCCAGGCGGAGCACGATGTCGTTGTAGCCGTAGTCCTCCGGATGGTCGGTGTGGGTGCTGTGCCCTTCGTCGCGCAGGTCGATCCCGTCGACGCCCGTCGCCAGGATGTCGTCGACGTTGCGGAGCCAGAAGTCGCGCACCGCCGGCTCGGTCTCGCACAGGGCGCCGGGCAGGTAGGCGTTGCGTCCGCGGGTGAAGGCGATGAAGCCCTGACGTCCGTTGGCCTCGGCCGCGTCCATCGGCAAGCCGGCGCCCAAGCTCCGGAGCTCGCGGTCGTTCGGCGCGTCGAGCACCACCGGCGCAGCGCCCCAGCCGTAGTCGAACACCAGACCCTTGGTGCGGAAGTCCACGAGGTTCGCTCCCCAGATGGCGCCGCCCGAGGCGATCGTGCCGGGGATCTCCCGGCCGTCGCCGTCGAGCATCGTCACCAGCGCAAGGCCCGAGTTGGCGAAATCGGGCTGGCCGTCGGTGAAGTCGGTCGTGACCAGGATATACCGGTCGTCGAGCGCGAGGCCCGAGAGCGTGAGCACGCGCACGGGCGCGCCGGCCTTCGTCAGCACTGTGCCCTTCTGGTCGCACACGTCGCGGCGGGAAGGCTCGACGCTTTCCGTGACGGTGAACTTCACGTCTTTCCGCTGGTACTGGTGATTGTTGGGGCTGGTCCAGATCTGGAGATGGGCCGCGGTGACACGGGTCGGGGCGGCGTCGTGCTTGGTGAGCCGGATCGACCGCACGGTTGCGGTGGCGTTTCCGGCCGGCAGGTCGTCGGTGCGGCGCTTGATGCGCAGCTCGGGGTGGTCGCGGACAAACGGGTCAAGCCAGGCAAGTTTGCCGCCGAGGCAATCGAGCCAGCCCCATTTCGCGGCCTCGGCAGTGCCGGCGGGGAAGATGATCCCGGGGCCTGTCTCGTAGGGCTTGTAGTAGGCAAACACCTCGAGGCCGTGCCGGTGCCCGGCCTCGACGGCGACCTTGAGCGGGTTGCCCAGCTGGCGGTAGGTGGCGTCGTAGTTCGGCCACTCGGAGCGGAAGGTGGACTGGTAGGGGCTGGTCTCGGTGTAGCCGGACGGATTGAGGTAACCGCCGCGGGCATCCGCGTAGTAGGCCCACGTCACACGCTTGACCCCGAGCGAAACGAGCCGGGCCATCATCGTGTCAATGTCGGCGGCCGTGATCGGTCGCGGCGCCGCAACCGTGTCGTCCGGGAAATCAACCAGGGCCTCGAGGTGGAACGGCCGCGGAGCGGGAACCGCGGCCGGCGCGGCCGCGAGCCCGGTGAGACCCTGGGCGAGCGCGACGAGCAGCGACATGGGGAGGAAACGAGCTTTCATGGGGTGAGAGTCCTAGGTCACCCGGACCCGCACATAGCGGATGCCGTGACCCGAGGGCTGGAGACACCACAGGGTGACCAGGATGTCGCCGTCGGGGAGAACGGTGGCGGAGGGTTCGCCGAACGCGAAGCCGGTCCAGTCCGAGAAGTCCGCCGAGCGGCCGTCGCGCGAGGCGACCTCGGCGGCCCAGATCCGCTCGTTGAACAGCAGGCCGAAGCTATCCAACGACGGTTGCGCGATGGCCAGCCACACGCCGATGGGACCGTGCTTGCGCTGGTTGTAGACGAAGGCGGCCCGGCCGCCGGGCAGCGCCGCCAGCCCGGTCGACTGCCCGATGGTGCCGGTAGCGCCGGTCGGCGACCACGTCCGGCCGCGATCAGATGACAGCGCGTAGGCGTTCGATCGGTTGCCGTCCGGGTGGACGTGCCAGCCGGTGCCGAGCAGTCGGCCGTCGCTCAACTCGACGACCCACGCCTCGGCGCCGTTCGCCTCGGACTCGGGAAAACGCAGCATCGGCCGGTGCGACCAAGTCCGCCCGCCGTCCTGGCTCAGCAGGCCAACGACCTGATTGGCGTCGACCGCGATCGCCGGGTCGAACGTCCGGTACGGGGCGTAGCAGCACACCAGGTCGCCCTGGCTCGTCACGCACATCGGCCCGGCGGCCTCCGCGCTGCCCGGGATCGGCATCGGGATCACGCGCAGCGGCTCCCAAGTGTGGCCGAAGTCGACGGACCGGGACCACACCAGCTCGTTCTGCTTCATACCCTGCACCTCGGAGTTCCAGGCGAGCTCGCCCGGGTGGGCGATAGGCGTCCGCATGCCGTAGAAATAGAGGTCGCCGAGGGGCGAACGGCTGACCGAGCCGAAGATCGAGACGCGGTCCTGGAGCTCGGGCCAGATCAGCCGGGCCTCGGTCCAGGTGGTCCCGAGGTCCGACGACCACGCGAGCATCGGCTTGAAGTCATTGTGGCCGATGGCGGCCTGGCCCATGAAGCTGCAGACCAGCTCGCCGTTGCCGCGCGACACGCACCGCGAGCCGGCGGTGACGCTGACGGGCGTGCCAGGCTGGCGTTGCGTGACAAAACCCTGGGCGACGATCTCGTGCTTCATGGGGCGGTCGAAGGGGTAAGGCAGGTTACGGGCGGGCGGATCGGGCGGTCCAGCCTAGCTGAGGAGCGGAGGGCCGGGAATCGGGGGAATGATCTTTGGCATACAGGAACTGCCCAACCGGGAGCTCCGTCAGGTCGTTACCTCGACGGTCACGACCGAGGCGGGCGGGAGGTCGAGGTAGAGGCGACCGGTTTCCACCTGAAAACCGGTATAATCCACCGGGCGCACCTCGTCGGGTGCGTCAAAGGTGTTGTGCGACATGACGGCGGCGCCATGCAGAATTCGCCCCACGGCGGATTTCACGCGGGCGCCGCGCAGACGAACCTCGAGCCGCTGGTCCTGCTCAAGGCCGGTGTGCACGACCGAGAGCAGGATCCGGTCGGACTTCAACGAGGCGGACGCGCTGAGCGCCGGGATCGTGCAGCGCCCGCGCGTGTAGTTGGCGCCGTCGAGCCGCGCCGGCAGGTGCAGGGCGTCCTGGTGGCCCTGGAACATCTCGAACACATGGTAGGTTGGCGTGCGCACCATGCGCGGCCCGTCGGTGAGGATCATGGCCTGGAGGACGTTCACGGTCTGCGCGATGTTCGCCATGCGCACCCGGTCGCAGTGCTGGTGGAAGATGTTCAGCGTGAGCGCGGCGACAATGGCGTCGCGCATGGTGTTTTGCTGGAAGAGAAAATCGGGATTCATCCCCGGCGTCGGCTCCCACCACGTGCCCCACTCGTCGACGATCAGGGCGACCCGCTGGGCGGGATCGTAGCGGTCCATGATCGTGCGGTGCCGCCGGATCAGCTCGTCCATCACGAGCGCGAGCCGCAGCGTCTCGAAATACTCGTCCTCGGTGAACACGGTCGCATGCCCCTTCCACTGGCCCCACGGCGGCATGGCGTAGTAGTGGAGGGTGAGCCCGTCCATCAGGTCGCCGGCGCGGCGCATGAGCACGTCGGTCCACTCGTAGTTGGCGCCGTTGGGCCCGCAGGCGATCTTGCTGATGCGGTTGCCGCTCAGCGCACGGACGTACGTTTGGTAGCGGCGGTACTCGTCGGCGTAGTACTCGGGCCGCATCATGCCACCGCAGCCCATGTTCTCGTTGCCGATGCCGAAGTGCGGCAGCGCCCACGGCTCGTCGCGGCCGTTGGCCCGCCGGAGCTGCGCCATCGGCGACGGCCCGGCGAAGGTGCAGTATTCGACCCACTCCTGCATCTCGCGGATGGTGCCGCTTCCAAGGTTGCCGCAGAGGTACGGCTGGGCGCCGAGTTGCTCGCACAGGGCGAAGAACTCGTGGGTGCCGAAATGGTTGTTCTCCACCACCCCGCCCCAGTGCGTGTTGAGGGTCGCGATGCGCTGGGACCGCGGCCCGATGCCATCGCGCCAGTGGTACTCGTCTGCGAAGCACCCGCCGGGCCACCGGAGCACCGGCGGCGCGAGCGCGCGCAGCGCGGCCACGACGTCGCTCCGGAGTCCCCCGACATTCGGGATCGGCGAGTCCTCGCCGACCCAGAGGCCCTCGTAGATCCCGCGGCCCAGGTGCTCAGCGAAATGGCCGTAGAGATTGCGGTTGATCGTGGTGCGCCCCTGGTCGGCGTCGACCACGAGCAGGTTGGCCGTGCGGTGCATGGAGGCCACAGTCACTCGCGCACGACCTCGATCGGCAGCGCGAAGATCCGCGTGAGATCGGTCGAGTTGGCCGGCTTCGGCTTCGGGCTGCGGTCGTACACCAGGATGAACTGGTTGGGCGACACTTCGACCAGCTCCGTGTAGGACGAGGTCTGCCACAGCTCGCCCGGGGCGATGGACGGGACCTCCGGATCCTGGTACGGACCGATCCGATGGCTCGCGTCCGGCGCCCAGGCGTTGTGCAACGCCGCGATATCGACGTGCTGCCACGTCTGCCCGCGCCCGTCGGTTGAACACCACAGGTGGATGCCCGGCCGCCCGGTGGAGAGCAGGATCGTGCCGTTCGCGGCGCGGACGAGACTCGGCTCCACGCTCCAGGCCGGGAGCACGTCGGGGGCGGACCAGGTGCGACCGTGGTCGTGACTGTAGGAGCGCCGCAGCTTCCACCCCGAGCCGCTCCCCACGCGAAACACCGTCATGAGGTCGCCGTCGGCCAGACGGATCATTGCGATCTCATTGGGGCCCTCGGCGCCCGCCGGCAGGCCGCTGGCGTCGGCCACCTTGGCGAAGTGGCGCCACGTCCGGCCGTGGTCCTCGGACGCGAGGATGAAATTCTGGAGCTGCTTCTCTCCGTCGCGCATGCCGTAGCCGGTCGCGAGCAGCCGGCCGTCCTCCTCGAGCGCGTTGCCGTCGAAGACGAGCGCGACGTTGTCGCGGACGGGACTCATCCCGGGGACCGGCTCGAGACCGTAAAACCCGTTGCCGTACCCCTCGGCCGCCGGCCACGGCCAGTCCAGCACGCGGACTCCGCGCGGTTCAATCACGACGCGACGCCCGCCGCCCTCCAGCCGGGTGTAGCCCGCCTCGAAGTTCCGGTGGTCGCCCGGCCGCGCCCGGAACAGGTAGGCCGGGATGCCCTGCAGCGCCCCGTCCGGCTCCGGCGTGTAGATCAGCGCCTGGTGCTCGCCCAGAAAGTTGTACCGCTTGCCCCAGGTCTGCCCTCCGTCGGTCGAGAACTGGACCCCGGACACATTGCGCGGGTTGTCATTGTAGTCGGAATCCAGCGCGTACGTGACCATGAGCTCGCCCGTCGGGAAACGCGCCGCGGACGGCACCGGATGGTTCATCACCCAGCGGTGGTTCGGGCCCTCCTCCCAGGCGAGCTGTGCGGCCACCTGCACCGGCCGGCCGATCTTCAGCCGCAGGCCCGGCAGCCGGATCTCCGTCGGGAGACCACTGCCGGACGCCTCGGCGCCAGCGGCGGTCAGGGTGGCGGCCAGCCACGCCAGCACCAACGTCACGCGACGCATCTCCGGCCGAAAGCTAGCCGCCACCAGGGTAAGGTTCATTGCCGCAGGATAGCGGACGCGGCACCACGGGAGAATGCCGGGAATGATCTTTTGCATATGGTAATTGATCAGGTTTCCCCTCCTCTCCTCGCGTCGCACCTTGGGATTTCACCACGCTGTCCGCCCGCGAGCCACCGGGCACCGGCATATGGGATATGATCTCCCCGGAGAACCCCTCAGGACCGAAACCGGGCGAGCCGGAAGGCGCGGAGATCGATCCGGCTCCGGCCGTCCACAACGATTTCCGCGAGGCACTCGCCCACCGCCGCGGAGTGCTTGAAGCCGTGGCCCGAGCAGGGCGAGGCGAGCAACACGCGGGGCTGGCCGGGGAGCTCGTCGATGACGAAGGCGAAGTCGGGCGTGACCGTATAGAGGCAGGTCGCGGTCTTGAGGCAGCGTGCGCTGAGCCCCGGGAAACACGGCCGCACGAGCTGCTCGTACATCGCGGAGATTTCGCCGGGCGTAACCTGGCGGTCCACCGTGTCGGCCGTCGTGTCGACCTCGTACTGCGCGCTCGCGACCTTCACCCCGCCGTGCGGTCCGTCGATGGCCGGAAAGCCGTAGAGCAGCCGGTCCGTCCCCGGCGGCTCCCAGATGAAGATCGGCATCCGGCCGGGTTGGAAGGGCGCGATCGGTCCGGCCGGTTCGAACCAGTACAGCACCTGGCGCATCACGCGATAGGGCTTGGCGTCCTCCTTCCCGAGGAGCGTCGGCAGCCACGCGCCAGCCGAGACGACCAGACGCCCGGCGGTGTATTCGCCGCGGGAGGTCGTCACGGTCACGCGCTCACCCTGCTGCCGGAACGCCAGCACCGTCTCGCCGGTCTGGAGGGTCGCACCGTGCCGGGCCGCGAGCTCGAGCTGGGCGCGGATGCACTCCTCCGGGCGGAGGAAGCCGGCCTCGTGCTCGTAGTAGCCGACCTCCTGGTCCTGCACATTGAACTGGGGAAACCGCCCGCGGATGGTCCGGGCGTCGAGGATCTCGTGCCGGATGCCGTATCGCCGCGCCGCGCTCAGCGTGTTCGCGAAGAAGTTGGCGACGTTGTGGCCCTTCTGGTGCGGCGACGATACGATGAGCCCGCCGGTGACCGAGAGCACGCTGCGGCCGGTCTCGCGCTCGATCTGCCGCCAAAGGTCGTACGAGCGGAGCGAGAGGGGCGAATACTGCTCGCCTTCGCCGATGGCCTGCCGTGTGACCCGGGTCTCGCCGTGGCTCGAACCCTGCGTGTGCGGCGGCACGAAGCGATCGAGGCCCAGCACGCGGTTGCCCCGCTTGGCCAGCTGGTACACCGCCGCGCTGCCCATCGCTCCCAGTCCCAGGACAATTGTGTCGTAGTGCATGAGATGCTCCGGCGCCTCAGGGCCCGAAGGCCGCGACGGGTCGACGATGCACCGCCGCCGTGCGATGCCGATCCTGATCCTCACCGCCCAGGCAGTACACAAACCCGCCGGCCCGCACGAGGGTGGTCATCGCCTTGTACGGCAGGGTCCCGGCGCGGCGGTACTCGTCCCGGACCACATCGTAGATCCAGACCTCGTCCGAAAATCCCTCGTCGTCGCGTCCGTAGCCGCCCGCAAGGAGGATTCGCCGCCCGTCGAGCGCGACGGCCGCGATGCCCCGTCGTGCCGCCGGAAACGGCCGCAACGGGCGCCAGGAATTGCGGCTCGCCGAGTACGCCCACGCGCCGGTCTGGTTCGCCACATCCTGCTTGGATGCATCCCAGGTGCCGCCCGCGAAAACAAAAACCTCGTCGCCCACGACGGCAGCGGCCGCGCTTGCCAGAGGAGGCCCGGGAAAATCCGGGAGAGTTCGGTTGGCGCCGGTGCGCAGCGTCAGCGCGATCACCCGCCGGCAAAAGCCGGCTCCGTTGGCCGCGTCGTCGGTGCCGCCGACCGCGATCAGCTCCCCGCCCACCACTCCACCGGCGGCCAGCACCGCCGGCGTCGTGAGTCCGTCGGTTCGCTCGGAGACGGTCAGGTCGGGCGACAGATCGATCCGCCCGGACGCGGGAGCCTGACCCGTCGAGCCGCCAGCCAGGACCAGCCCGGTCGGAGTTTCGCCGGCGATGCCATAGGCGAGCGGACGTGGGAGCACGGCGAGCTCACGCCAGGCGCGGCGCGCCGGCTCGAAAACGTGCACCGCGCGCAGCCAGTGTTTTTTCCCGTCGGTCCAATTGGTGCCGCCCGCCACCACCACGGCGTCGCCCACGGCGCCGGTGACAAATCCGCCGTTGGGCTCGGGCAGGTCCGGGAGTCTCTCCCACTCTGTCGCGCGGCTGGCGCCGACGGCGAGCGACACGGCCGCCAGGGCGGTCAGAGATTTCCACCAGCAGCGCAAACCGGAACGGCAGGGCGTCATGGAGGGGGTACAGGACGGAGCGCGCACAGCGATGGGGCCCGCAACCTTCCGCGGCAAGGAGAATGTCCTCGGCTTGGATTGATTTCCCGCGGAACGCGGACTCAGTTCGCTGGGTCGATCGATGATCATGAAACGCCTGCTCACTCTCGGGTTGTTCGCACTCTTTCTCGTCGCCCACGTCACGGCGGCCGATGCCAAGGCACCGGCGAAGCCGGTCGTGGTCTTCGTCCACGGCGCCTGGGGCGGCGGCTGGCAGTTCCGCAAGGTCGCGCCGCTCCTCGAGGCGCGCGGTTACGTCGTGTACCGCCCCACCCTGACCGGCCTCGGCGAACGCTCGCACCTGGCCAGCCGCGATCTCGGACTCGAGACGCACATCGAGGATGTCGTGAACGTGATCAGGTTTGAGAACCTCCACGATGTCATCCTCGTCGGGCACAGTTACGGCGGCATGGTGATTACCGGCGTCGCCGACCGAATCCCGGATCGAATCTCTCGTTTGGTCTACCTCGATGCGCTGCTGCCGCTCGCCGGGGAGAGCGCGGCCACCGCCAATGGCGGCCAGAGCAAGGCGCTCCTGGCCAAGGCGCAGGATGGCTTCATCCCGGCGTGGTGGGTCAAGCCCGACAAACCTTTCCCGCGCGACGTGCCGCATCCAGCGAAGACCCTGACCGACCCCCTGCCCCTCCAGCATCCGACCGGCAACGGACTGCGGGCGGTCTACATCCTGACCGTCGAGGCGGGACATGCAGCAAAGGACGACGACTTTTTCCCAGCGGCCGAACGAGCCCGCGGCTTCGGCTGGCCCGTCCTTCAGCTGGAAGGCGACCACAACCCGTACTGGTTCAAACCGGAAAAGACCGTCGAGGTGCTCGAACAGGCATTCCAGCTCTAGCCACGCACTGAACTCGGCGCGGCGTGGGAGATTTCACCACCAAGGGCACGAAGCGCACCAAGGCGTTTTCGGTCCTTAGCGATCTTCGCGGACCTAGCGGTTAAAAAGCGTGCGATCCTGATCTACCGCGAAGGCCGCCACGAACGCGAAGAACCCGGGCGTCGGCTTCGTGCTCTTCGTGTCCTTGGTGGCAGAATCGAGTCGCGAGCTAGCCCGAACGGCAGCGTCTAGGTCGACTGTCGCAGCGGAGGGAGTTCGACAATCACGTCGATCGCCGGGGGCGGAGCGCGGAAGGTCGGGTCCACGCGCAGGAGACGCGGCGACATCCGGCGAAATTCGATCAGGGCATTGCTCGCGTCCACCTGCGCCATGATGGCCGCGTGACGGTCGATCGCTCCCGTCGGCACCCAGGCGTAGGCCGAGATGCGCAAACTGTCGCCGGGCGACATCTCCCCGGTCCCGGGCCCCGCCACGACGACCTCGCGCTCAGGGCCAAACCCAACGTGCGCGACCAACCGGCCACCGCGGGTAAGGTTCGCGATCTCCACCTGCTCGAGCTCCGCGAGTCCGGCGGCCCAGCACAGGCGTTGCCCGAGGAGAACCGTCCCGGCTTCGCGCGCCGGACACTCCGACCGGACTCCCGTGAGCCTCACCCGGGGCAGGAGCGAGCGGAGGAACAGACGGCGTGGGTGATCGTCGGACATCGGACTCACTCGGCGGACCACTCCGGATGGATCCGGCGATTGCGTTCGTGCTCGGTCTCGTAGGTGCACCAGACCTGGAGCGCGTACAGCAGCCAGCTCGCGATCGCGAGGACGAGGAGGATCACGATGGCAATGGCGCCGACTGACTCCAGGACCGTGGGTCGCGTTTTCATGGGGAGGCCGGGCGGTTTGGGCAACCGCCGCCGCCGGCGCCCCAGCCGACGACGGCGGTTGCCGTGCCATCACACTCCCCGGACCTGAGGCCGTGGGAAAATCGCGGACAGCGCCGTCCACTCAGGAGCCCGGGATTCATGGCAGCGCGGGAGCCTCCTCGACCCCGGCGGGCGCGAGGATGTCCGGTTCCTTCACGAGGCAAATCGGCACCGTGAGCAGGTATTGACGGACCGATGGGAGGTAATTCTCGCCGATGCGGAGGCGGCGTTGGTCGCGGAGCTGGACGCAGTAGCCCCGCTCGGCGTCGCGGCTGATGCGCTCGATTCGGTCGACGTTGACGATGCGCGAGCGGTGAATCCGGAGAAACCTCGCGGGATCGAGGCGCCCCACCAGGGCTCGCATGGTCATGCGCACGAGGCAGGTCCGGTCCGCCAGGTAGAACCGCGCGTAGTCACCCTGCGCCTCAATCCAGTCGATCTCGGCGCAGCGCAGGAGCAGGATGCTGCCCTCCGAGCGAACCGCGAGCCGTTCGGGAAACCGTCGCCGCAGGCCGCGGAGTTCGCGGACCAGCGCGGGCGGCAGGACCGCGTCAAAGGAACCGGCGGCATGCTCAATCATGACGCCGCGACGCTCCGGGTTCGCTGACTTGCCTTCGGCACAGACCGCCGGCGACTGACATGGGCCGCCGGCGCCGGCGTGCCAGGAAGTTCGGCGCGAAGGGCGGCGCCGAGGACGTCGGCGACCCGCTGCTGCCACGGCACGGCCTGCCGGGCCGCCGGGATGGCCTGCAGCGCACCCAGCGCCACGCCGTTTTGGGGCCGAAGCCGGACCTCGAGTCCTTCGGCGTGCAGGCCGTGCAGGAAAATATCGCGGCGCAGCCGGGCGGTCTCGATGCACTTGGTGCGCAGGGAGAATCCGAGTTTCTCCTTCGTGCGCGGTGTCGCGTTGATGGAGCAGCAGACCCACCAGTAGCTGCGGTTGAGGATCAGGTGGTGGTCAGGATCGCCGGGGGCGACGGCGGAGGGGTGGCGCCGAGGGGACGAAGCAGGCATGGGGAACTGGGTTCAGGAAACGTGAATGGGACGCGGGCGGCTCCGGGGGTCAGACGCAGCACACGCTCAGGCCGCCGCCGGACCTCGCGACGGCGTCCGGGGGTCGCTTCGGCTGGGGCACGGGCAGACTCATTACCACCGCCAATGCGGCGTCGGCACGCTGCTGCCAGGTGACACCGGGTGCGGCCTCGGGCCACTTTCGAATCTCGCCCGGACGGCGAATGGCGCGGATGCGGCCCAGCATGCCGAGTTCCTGCAACCGGCGGAACAACTCGTCGCGGCGGAAGCGCGCGACCACCACCGACTCGGTGCAGAGGGAGCGCCGCAGCTTGTCCTTGGTGCAGGGCGTCGGATTGACCGCGCAATAGACCCACCAGTTCTTGCCGTGCTGCCAAAGGTGATGATTGGCATTGGTGGCCGGATCGGCGGCGCGGCGTTTGGCGGGTTCGGGGGTTGGGTTCGAGCTAGGCATAAAGTCCCGTTCAACGGGGAAAGGCATCGGCCACATTCAGGTGCAGCCACGCGATCAGCCGACAGCGCGTCGGCTGCTCAAGTTTCGAGAGAACCGACGCCACCTGCGCCTTGATCGTCGCGGGCGACTTGCCCAGCACCACGGCGATTTCCTTGTTCGAAAGGCCCAGCCGCAGCTGACCCGTCACTTGCCACTCGGCCGGGGTCAGGCGCGTGCGCATGAGCCGGCCCGGGTCGTCCGGGGCAGGCATCGTGGGCCAGGGGTTGGAGTTTCGAAGCAAGGGGTGCAAAACGATTGCGCACGACAACGCTCCGGCCGCCCGATCCGGAGATCAGGCAGGGAACGCTGCACGCACAGTGGGTTCGACCAATAGACGTAGCCCCCGTGATTGTTCTCTATCGTTATGACACAAGAAGCGCCAGGAGTGACGTCGGTCGCCGGGAATTACTCCGAAAGGATTAGACCAAACGCCTCTGCGACGGTCGGCGGTGGCGGATCCGCTCGGCTCACCGAAGCTGAGTATTTCTTGCGTCTGGCCGTTTGGAGTTTGGCGTTTCGCCCCGGTCCACAAAGCTGCAGGCGAATCCATTTCGCTTTCCCATGACCGTGCTGCGCTCCGACGACATCCAGATCCGCGATCCCTTCATCCTGCCCATGCCGGAGGAGAAGTGCTTCTACCTTTTCGGCACCACGGACAAGGAGCCGTGGCGCGGGGATTTCGCCGTGGGTTTCGACACGTATCGCAGCACGGACCTCGAGCACTGGGAGGGCCCCTTCCCTGCCTTTCGGCCGACGCCGGACTTTTGGGGCAAGTTCCACTTCTGGGCGCCCGAGGTGCACCGCTGGCAAGGCCGGTTCTTCATGTTCGCGAGTTTCAAGGGTCCCGGTCACCACCGCGGCACGCAGGTGCTCGTGGCGGAGCATCCCCGCGGTCCGTTTCGTCCGCACAGTCCGCTCGCGGTCACTCCGCACGACTGCGAGTGTCTCGACGGCACGCTTTACGTCGCGCCGGACGGACGGCCCTGGATGATCTTCAGCCGGGATTGGCCGCAGGTGACGATTGGCGCGTACGCGGCGGTGCCTCTGGCCGACGATCTTTCGGCGGCGGCCGGTCCGGCGTTCGATCTGTTCAAGGTTAACGAGGCGCCCTGGGTGCTCTGCCCGCCCTGGCATGCGAGCACCGGCAAGCCGCCGATCTACGTCGCCGACGGCGCGTTTCCGTTCCGCTCCGCGACCGGGGAACTTTGCCTGCTGTTCTCAAGCTGGGGCACCGGTGGCTACGCGACCGGCATCACGCGATCCCGCAGTGGTGACCTCCGCGGACCGTGGCAACCGGACCCGGAGCCGATTTTCGCGGCCAACGGCGGACACGCGATGATCTTCACCGATTTGGCGGGGCAGGTTCGCCTGACCCTCCACCAACCCAACGACCCCGCGCCGGAGCACCCGAAGTTTTTTCCGTTCCAGCACGGGGTGCCGATGAGGTGATGAAGGGGAAAGAAGTAACAGGGGCCAGAGACCTGAGACCAGGTAACAGGGAGCCGGGACCAGGTAACAAGGTGGGCAGCGTCGGCAGTGGCCGACGGGGAATTGAGTCCAGAGAGGAAACGGAAGGCCAAAGGGCCAGGCGAGCTCACTCCCGGTGTCACGCAATACGTGACACCGGCCAACAACCAAGGTCATCCGCTGGATTCCTGTTACTTGAATCCTGCTACCTGTTACTTGCGCGGCGCGTCCGCGTTCGACGTGGCCAACAAAAAGGCCGCCCGAATACAGGCGGCCTTCGCAAACAGAAACCAGCGCCGCGCTACGGCGCGTAGGTGACGGTCCGGACGCCGGCGATGCCGGTGATGGTGATCGTCTCGCCCTGCGTGTAGGCGCTGGGATACGTCTCGTTTGCCACGAGGTTCAGCGCCTTCACGTAGGCGGCGGACCCGACGAGCGATCCGAGCGTCACGGTCGAGACGCCGTTCTCGAGGAAGTACTGGTCGGCGCCGGCGGCGAGCTGGCGCGCGTTGTTGAGGACCGCCTTGTCCTGGGAATTCTGGCGGACCTTCTGGAACGCCGGGATGGCCATCGCGGCGAGCAGGCCGATGATGACGACGACGATCATGATTTCAACGAGCGTGAAGCCCTTGCGGTTGGGTCTCATGGTGGTGAGGGGATGGTATTCAGTAGATTTTGCCGATGAGGCGTGAGCGAAACTATCCGCGCAAAAAATGAATCCGCGGTGTGAGCTCAAGTCTGTTTTGGATTTCAGACGAGATATGCAATAATCTCGCCCGGAGCGGCTTAGGCTGGGCCCGCCGGACGTCGGTCATCTGCTCCGTTCTGACTTCGCAACTGCGGAAGCGCGCCGCGGCCCGACGTCGAAGTGGCGCCGAATGTTCAGCCTCGGGACGTCCGCGGCGCGCTTGACGCAACCCGAGGTCTGGGCGTCTGCTCGCAGTCCCCCTATGTCGCGCAAAGTGAACGTCGGAATCGTCGGCTGCGGCAGCATCAGCGACGCATACTTCAACGGCTCGAAGAAATTCGACATCCTTAACATCGTGGCGTGCGCGGACCTTGACCCCGCCCGCGCCGAGGCCAAGGCCGCCAAGTACGGCGTCCGGGCCTGCGCCACGGTGGCGGAGCTGATCAACGACCCGGAGGTTGAGATCGTCGTCAACCTCACGGTCCCGAAGGCTCACGTCGACGTGAACCTCGCCGCACTCAAGGCGGGCAAGCACGCCTACTGCGAGAAGCCGTTCGGCCTGAACCCGGCCGAGAGCGCCAAGGTGATTGCCCTGGCGAAGAAGAAGAAGCTCCTCGTCGGCAGCGCGCCCGACACGTTTCTCGGCGGCGGCATCCAGACCGCCCGCAAGCTCGTGGACGACGGCGCCATCGGCCGCCCGGTCGCGGCCCTCGCGTTCATGATGTGCCACGGCCACGAGAGCTGGCACCCGAGCCCCCAGTTCTACTACCAGAAGGGCGGCGGCCCGATGTTCGACATGGGTCCGTACTATCTCACCGCCCTGGTGAACCTGCTCGGCCCGGCGCGGCGCGTGACGGGTTCGACGGCGAAGACGTTCCGCGAGCGCCTGATCACCAGCCAGCCGCTCAACGGCACCAAGATCCCGGTCGAGACGCCCACGCACCTTACCGGCACGGTCGAGTTCGCGAACGGCGCGATCGCCACGCTCGTGATGAGCTTCGACACGTGGCCGTATCCGCTGCCGACGATCATCCTCTATGGCACGGACGGCACGATGGAGGTGCCGGACCCGAACTCGTTCGGCGGCCCGGTGAAGCTGCGCAGCGCCGACGGCAAGACCTACGACGAGGTCGCGCACACCCACACGACCGACCGCGGTCGCGGCGCGGGCGTGGCGGACATGGCCTATTCGATCCTGCGCCGGGGCCGGAAGCACCGGGCCAACGGCGACCTGGCCCAGCACGTTGTCGAGATCATGGCCGCGTTCGAAAAGGCCTCGACGACCGGCAAGGCCGTCGTGCTCAAGACCACCTGCAAGCGCCCCGCCGCCCTGCCCATCGGTCTCGCGCCCAACGAACTCGACGCCTGAAGCCGGGGATTCACAGGAGGAAACGGAGATAACCGAGGAGCGACCGCTCAGCGAAGACTAGTGACTCTTCCTCTGTTCCCTCCGTTGCCTCCTGTGCGCCCAATTTTCCTATTTTGCCTATGAAAAATGCTCTCATCGTCTGGGGTGGCTGGGATGGCCACGAACCCAAGCAGTGCGCCGACCTGTTCGCCGCGAAGCTCTCCGCGCGCGGATTCCAGGTTGACGTCGCCAACACGCTCGACGCGTTCAACGACGCCGCGCGTCTCTCGTCGCTCTCGCTGATCGTGCCCATCTGGACCTGCGGCACGCTCACGAATGAGCAGGGCAAGAATGTCGTCGAGGCCGTCTCCTCGGGCGTGGGCCTGGCCGGCTTTCACGGCGGCATGTGCGACGCCTTCCGCGGCAACATCGACTGGCAGTGGATGACCGGCGGCCAGTTCATGTCCCACCCGGACAACGTCAAGGAGTACACGATCAACATCGTGAACAAGACGGACCCGATCACGGCCGGCATCGCCGACTTCAAGGTCCGCAGCGAGCAGTACTATATGCTGGTCGACCCGCGGAACGAGGTGCTCGCCACAACGACCCACCAGTCGGTCAGCGCGCCCTGGACCAACGGCGTCGTGATGCCCTTCGTCTGGAAGAAGGTCCACGGCAAGGGCCGCGTGTTCTACTCCGCGATGGGTCACGCCTGCGCGGAGTTCACCACCCATCCGTCGCAGCTCGAGATCACGCTGCGCGGCATGAGCTGGGCGGCACGGTAGGGCGAAAGTTCAAACGCCAAACCGCCAAACGCCAAACAAGGTTCGTGGGGCGGCAAGGACCAGACCGGCGGGGCCACGGCCCCGCCTTTTTCTTTTCGAAAAGAAGGGCGTTGAGCGTGACCGTCACGCCATCGGTCCTCTTTCGGCCCTTTCATTCCCATCGGGGCTTTTTGGCGTTTGGCCGTTTGGCGTTTGGCATTTTGGGAGCAGCCCTCCACTTGGCATTTGCGCGTGCCGGGGGAACTCGTTCACCATCGGCCCAGATTTTGCCTGCGAGTACCCCGCATGAAAGAACTTCCCCACTCCTTTGTCTGCATCATGGCCGG
>DAOQKI010000046.1:0-25023 GCA_035334485.1 Opitutaceae bacterium | reverse complement strand
CGCATCGCGGACGAAGTCTGGCCCCGGGCAAACGGCGTCGGCCTGGTCCGTGCCGACCTGGCGGCGACGCCGTTCGTGCTCTTTCCCCGGACCCACAATTCCGGATTCTACGACCGCATCCTTGCGGCCTTCGCCCGCGCCGGCGTGACCCCACGCATCGCGGACGAAGTCTGGCCCCGGGCAAACGGCGTCGGCCTGGTCCGTGCCGGCCTGGGCGCCACGCTCATGACTCCCTCGGAGGCCCGGCACCTGCCGCCCGAGGTGATCTTCCGCCCGCTCGACGGTCCGGCGCCGGAGAGCCGGCTCGTGATCGGCTGGCGACGCGAGCCGAAGCCGGACGCGGCGCTGGCTGCGTTCCTGACGGTGGCGCGGGCGGAGGCGGGGTTGAACGTTGAAGGTTGAGGGGATGGTGGGGACGCGGGCGGACAATCCGGGCAGCAAAAAGCCCCGGTCCGTTTGCGTCGGGGCCGGGGCTTTCGGAGGCGACGGGTGGTCGCCTTGCTTTATGGCGCCACGCCGGTGTCGGCGGTGGGAGTCTTCTGCTCGAAGACGAGCTTGTCGCCCTGGCGGTCGACCACGACGGGCTCGCCGTCCTTGACGTCGCCGCGCAGGAGCGCCTCGGCGAGCGGGTCCTCGAGGTAGTGCTCGACGGCGCGGCGCAGCGGGCGGGCGCCGTACTTCTCGTCGTAGCCCTTCTCGATGAGCAGCGCCTTGGCGTCGGCGGTGAACGTGAGGGTGATCTTGCGCTCGGCGATCCGCTTGGCGAAGCCGGCGGTCTCGAGCTCGACGATCTTCACGAGGTCGTTCTTGTCGAGCGGCCGGAAGAACACGATGTCCGAGATGCGGTTGAGGAACTCGGGCTTGAAGACCCGCTTGGCCTCCTCGAGCACCTTCTCGCGCATCTTCTCGGCGTCGTTGAAGTTCATCGCCGCGGCGGCGAAGCCCATCGACGTCTGGCGCTGCAGGAGCTGCGCGCCGACGTTGCTCGTCATGATGATGATCGTGTTGCGGAAATCGACCGAGCGGCCGAGCGAGTCGGTGAGCCGGCCGTCCTCGAGGATCTGGAGGAGGATCTGGATGACGTCCGGGTGGGCCTTCTCGACCTCGTCGAAGAGCACGACGGCGTAGGGCTTGCGGCGGACGGCCTCGGTGAGCTGGCCGCCCTCGTCATAGCCGACGTAGCCCGGGGGCGAGCCGACGAGGCGGGAGACGGCGAACTTCTCCATGTATTCGGACATGTCGATCTGGATGATCGCGTCCTGGTTGCCGAACATCTGGGCGGCGAGCTGTTTCGCGAGCATCGTCTTGCCGACGCCGGTGGGGCCGACGAACATGAACGAGCCGATCGGGCGGCGCGGGTCCTTGAGGTCGGCGCGCGAGCGGCGGAGGGCGCGCGCGATCGCGCTGCAGGCGACATCCTGGCCGATGACGGCCTTCTGGAGCTCGGACTCGATCGAGAGGAGCTTCTCGCTCTCCTTCTTCTCCATCCGGTTGAGCGGGATGCCGGTCCAGTCGGCGACCACCTGCATCATCAGGTTCTCGTCGATCTCGATCCGCTTCTCCTCGCGGGCCTTCTTCCATTCCTCGGTGACTTGCTCCTGGCGGGCGCGGAGCTGCTTCTCCTGATCGCGGAACTTGGCGGCCTCCTCGAAATGCTGCTCGGCGATGGCCTTCTCCTTCAGGGCGCAGACGGCCTCGATCTCCTTGGTCATGTTCTCGACCTCGGGCGGGCGGCTGAGGGCGCCGATGCGGGCGCGCGAGCCGGCCTCGTCCATCACGTCGATGGCCTTGTCGGGCAGGAAGCGGCCGGTGATGTAGCGGTCGGACAGCTTGGCGGCGGCCTCGAGGGACTTGTCGCTGAAGACGGCCTTGTGGTGGTCCTCGTACTTGGCGCGGATGCCCCGGAGGATGAGGATCGTGTCCTCGACGGACGGGGCTTCGACCTTCACGGACTGGAAGCGGCGGTCGAGCGCGGAGTCCTTCTCGATGTACTTGCGGTACTCGTTGAGGGTGGTCGCGCCGACGCACTGGAGCTCGCCGCGCGAGAGCGCGGGCTTGAAGATGTTCGAGGCGTCCATCGCACCCTCGGCGGCGCCGGCGCCGACGATGGTGTGGAGCTCGTCGATGAAGAGGATGATGTTCCGGGCGCGCTTGATCTCATCCATCACGGCCTTGATGCGCTCCTCGAACTGGCCGCGGTACTTGGTGCCAGCGACCATGAGGGCGAGGTCGAGGGTGATGACCTTCTTGTCGGCGAGGATCTCGGGCACGTTGCCCGCGGCGATCTCCTGAGCGAGCCCCTCGACGATCGCGGTCTTGCCGACGCCGGCCTCGCCGATGAGGACCGGGTTGTTCTTGGTGCGGCGGCAGAGGATCTGGATGACGCGGCGGATCTCGTTCTTCCGGCCGATGACGGGGTCCATCTCGCTCTTGCGGGCGAGCTCGGTGAGGTCGCGGCCGAACGCCTTGAGGGCGGGCGTCTTGACCTCCTTCTTGTCGTCGGACGGGCCGGCCGGGCGCGGCGGGCCGCCGGCGGAGGCCTCTTCGCCGCCCCCGCCCTGCTCGCCGGCGGCGAACTGCGGGTCGAGCTCGCGGAGAATTTCGTTGCGGGTGCGCTCGATGTCGATGTCGAGCGACTTCAGCACGCGGGCGGCGACGCCCTCGCCCTCGCGGAGGAGGCCGAGGAGGATGTGCTCGGTGCCAACGTAGGAATGGTTGAGGGTCTTGGCCTCCTTGCCGGCGAGCGCGAGGACCTTCTTGACGCGCGGCGTGTAGGGGATGCTGCCCTGGGTCTTGGTCTCCTGGCCGGTGCCGACCTGCTTCTCGACGGCGGCGCGGACGGTCTCGAGGTCGAGGCCCATCTTCTGGAGGACGCTCACGGCGACGCCCTGCCCCAGCTTGATCAGGCCGAGGAGAATGTGCTCCGTGCCCACGTAATTGTGGTGGAAGCGGTCGGCTTCCTTGCGCGCAAGTGCGAGCACCTGCTGGGCGCGGGGCGTGAAGTTGTTCATCGGCTCCTGGGACATAGGTCGGAAAAGGCGTTGGTCAGAGTGGCGGATCAGTTGGGTCCGTCGGTGGAGGGACTGAAGTTGGGTTTGGCGAAATTTGCAAACTCACCCCGCAGCCGCGCGGCGCGCAGCAGGTCGCGCTGGCCGGGCTCGAACTCGCCGCGGTGGACGTGCTGGAGATGGCCGGGTTGCGCCTCGATGAAGAGGCGGTCGATCGTGCAGCGCTGCGAGTCCGGGAAGATGCCGAGGTCGGCGCCGAGCCGGATGAGGGAGAGCAGATTCATCGCCTCGGTGGTGCTCAGCAGGTGGCCGTTCTGGAGAATGCCGAAGGCGCGGCCGATCTTGTCGTACAGCTTGCCGGGATCGGTCTCGAGGAGCTTCTGGCGGGCGTTGAGCTCGTGCTCGATGATCGAGTTGAGCACGCTGCCGAGGCGCTTGATGATCTCCTCCTCGGACTCGCCGAGGGTGGTCTGGTTGGAGATCTGGAAGATGCTGCCGCTCGCGTCGGACCCCTCGCCGAAGAGGCCGCGGACGACCATGCCGAGCTGGTTCACGGCGCGGACGACCTTCTCCATCTGGTTCGCGATGACGAGCGCCGGGAGATGCATCATCGCCGAGGCGCGCATGGCGGTGCCGAGGTTGGTCGGGCAGGCGGTGAGGTAGCCGAGCGACGGCGAGAAGGCGTAGTCGAGCCGGTCCTCGAGCTCGGAATCGAGGTCGTTGATGGCGGTCCAGGCCTTCTTGAGCTGGAAGCCGGAGCGGAGGACCTGGATGCGGAGGTGATCCTCCTCGTTGATCATCACCGAGACCGACTGGTCCTGGCTGATCACGGCGCCGGCGCCGGCCTTGGTGCCGCTGAGCTCGCGGCTGATGAGGTGGCGCTCGACGAGGATCTGCTTCTCGAGCTCACTGAGTTCGTCGATGCCGAAGCTCACGCTGCGCTTCATCGGCGGCGTGGCGGCGACGGCCTCGCGGCACAGCGCGAGGATCTCCTCGCGCTCGGCCGGCTTGGCCCAGCCCGGGAACGCGTTGCCCGTGACGTTCCGCGCCAGCCGGATCCGCGTCATCAGGACGATGGCGGTCTTGCTGCTGGCGGAGTCGGTCAGCTCGGACGTGGAGTCGATGAGCGACGCGATGGACATCGGCTCAACTCGCCGGCTCTTGCCCGAAGGCATGTTTGACCTTGGTGATTTCATCGCGGGTGCGCGCGGCGTCCTCGTAGCGCTCGGCCTTGATGGCTTCGCTCAGGTCGAGCTCGAGCTTGCTGAGGCGCTCATGAAGATTCTTCCGGGCGAGGGCCCGCTGCGGGACCTTGCCGGCGTGGGAGGTGCCCTTGTGCATGGTGTCCAGCATCGGGGTGACCAGGCCCTGAAACGTGTCGTAGCAGGCCGGGCAGCCGAAGCGGCCGTGCTTCTTGAAATCGGCGGGGGTGAAACCGCACTGCTCGCAGCGAACGCCGGCCGGGGTCGGCTCGGGATTGAGCGACGCCTTGAGGAGGAGGTCGGCGAGCGAGAATCCGCTCGGGTCCGTGACCCCCTTGGCCTGGGCGCATTCCTCGCACAGATCCACCTTATGCACCTTGTTGTTCACGATTTGGGTGAGGTGCACCGTGGCCGGCTTGGAGCAGAGATCGCATTTGAGCGGGTTCGCCATGGATGAAGGGAAGTTGTTCGCTGCAATCACCATGCCACATCGGCGCACGCTGGCAAGCGTGGGCACACGTTCCATGGTAATCGGAGGTAAATCGACTCGTTCGGCGGATCGATTTAGCCGCAAGTGAGGGTGCCGCGCGGACGCGGCAAGTGACAGGATTCAGGTAGCAGGTAACAGGAGTGCGGCAGACGAAAATGTCGCCGGGCGATTCCAGTTTTTGGAAACCGAATCCGGCTCTCCCTCGGCCGCACCCAAGCGGAGGCGCGCATCGACGTGCGACCTGGAACGCTCGCCCGCCCAGATGTCACCGGACGATCCCTGTTACTTGGCCACCTGCGCCCTGTTACCTGGCCGAACCGGCCCGAATCAGATCTTCGTGCCTTCGACCAGCACGCGGCGGCGGAAGGAGGCGAGGACCTGCTGGGTGATCGGGCCGGGCTTGCCGGTGCCGATCTCGCGGCCGTCGAGCTTCACCACCGGGATGACCTCGGCGCCGGAGCCCGTGAGGAAGCACTCGTCGGCCACCCAGACGTCGTAGCGGGTCATGTCGGCCTCGCGGATCGGGACGTTCAATTCCTTCGCGATGTCGAAGATGGTCGAGCGGGTGATGCCCTTGAGCGCGCCCTGCGAGGCGGCCGGGGTGATGATCTCGCCCTTGTGCACGATGAAGACGTTGTCGGCGGTGCACTCGGCGATGTAGCCCTGGTCGTTGAGCATGATCGCCTCGAGCGCGCCGAACTGCCGGGCCTCGATCTTGCCGAGGATATTGTTGAGGTAGTTCAGCGACTTGATCGTCGGCGGCAGCGCAGCCGGGTTGATGCGGCGCGTCGGCACGGTCACGATCGAGAGGCCGTTCTCGTAGTGCTCCTTCGGATAAAGCGCGATCTTGCTGGCGATGACGAAGAGGGAGGGCTTGGCGCAGAGCCACGGCGCCAGGCCGAGGTCGCCCACGCCGCGCGTGATCACCAGGCGGATGTAGGCATCGGTGAGCTTGTTCTGACGGCACGTCTCGCACGTGACCTCGCTCAGTTCCTTCCGCGACAGCGGCATCGAGAGGAGGATGGCCTTGGCGGAATACTCGAGCCGCTCCAAGTGCTCCTCGAGGCGAAAGATGTTCCCGCCGTAGAGCCGGATGCCCTCGAAGACACCGTCGCCATAGAGGAGGCCGTGATCGAACACGGACACCTTGGCGTCAGCTTCATCCACGAACTTCCCGTCGAGATAGATCTTCATGAGGAATCACGATAGGTGAGTTCGCAAAGGCTTGTCCAGTCCAGCCCTGTCTTTCCGGTTGTGGGTGCTCACGTGCGGCCCGACGTTCAAGGCTCGCACCCATGTCCAAGTCCCTGCCCCACCGCCGCCCCCGCGCGGCCTTCACACTGATCGAGCTGCTCACGGTGATCGCCATCATCGGCATCCTCGCCTCAATCGTCATTCCCACCGTCGGCGCGGTCCGCGAGAAGGCCCAGCGCGCCGTCGACGCCAACAATCTCCGCGAGATCGCCAAGGCCGCCCTGCTCTACGCCGCCGACCACAACGACCGCCTGCCCGATCCGTCCGCCGCCAGCCAGCCCGGCGGCGTGACCGCCTCGCCGGCGGCGTTTCTCTGGCCCGCGGTGCTTGCCCGCCAGGGCCTGCTGACCGACCCGGGATTCTATTTCTCGAAGAGCGACCCGCAGTTCAACGGGACCTACCCCGACGCCATCCTGGCCCGCAACGATCCCTCGCGCAAAACCCTCGATCCGTCGTTCACCGGCGCCTCGCCCCTGGCGTGGGAGTTCGTCGGCGGACTGCGCACCGGCGATCCCGCCTCGACGCCGATCGCCTTCACGCGCGGGCTCCGTTCCGACGGGACCTGGGACCCGGAGAAAGGCGTCTACGGCAGCGCCGGCGGATTCGTGGCGTACCTCGACGGTCATGTGGTCTTCTACTCCGAACTGACGCAGAAGCTGGTTTCCAACCACTCCGGCCAGCTGGTCGACAATCTCCTGGAGTCGCTTCCCACCGCCAGCCCGGCCCGAGTGTACGCCACCGCGAGCGGCGGCCTTGGCAGTCCCGATGGAGTCCCTGCGGAAGAGGGGCCGTAGGTGTCGGAACAAAAGTAACAGGGAACAGGGCCCAAGTAGCAGGGCTTGGTCAAGATACTAACCCTTCATTGGCAACATGTAATGGATATACTCCTGATACTTGGTACCTGATACCTGTTACTTTCTTCCGCGAACCCATTTCCCTCTTTCCCCGGGGCACGCGGGCCTTCAACGTGGTGGGCTCTCCATGTCGTCAGCTGCTCCCACCCCGTCCCGGCCGGAAGGCATCACCTATGTCGTTGGGCACAAGAACCCCGACGCCGACGCGATCTGCTCGGCCATCGCGTATGCCGCGTTCAAGGACCAGCAGGGCGACCATGGCTACGTGCCGGCGCGCTGCGGCAATTCGAACGCCCGGATCGATACCATCCTCTCGCGTTTTCACCAGCCGCTGCCGCTGTACCTCAGCGACGTCAGTCCGCGGGTGCGCGATCTCATGCACGGCGAGGTTGTCTCCGTGCCGGAACACGCCACCTGCGCCGAGGCGCTCGAGCTGATCGACCGCCACCACATCCGCATGCTGCCGGTGCTGTCCCACCGTCGCGGCATCGTCGGCACGGTCTCGCTCGCTGCCCTTGGCAGCATCTTCATCCCGCGGGCAACCGAGCCGCGGCTCATGCGGCGGGTGAAGACCTCGCTCGCCAGCATCACGCGCGCACTGCAGGCGCGGCCGCTGCATCTCGTCAGCGAGCGCCGCACCGAGGAGCTCTACATTCGGCTTGGGACGATGGACATCCGGACGTTCTGGAGCATTTCCGAGCGCGAGAAGATCGGCGCCGAGGAATCGATCGTGATCGTCGGCGACCGCCGCGACGTCCAGAAACGCTCGATCGAGCTCGGCATCCGCGCGCTCGTGATCACCAGCAACCTCGACCCCCACCCCGAGATCGTGGAGTTTGCGAAGGAAAAGGGCGTGAGCGTGATCGTCAGCCCGTTCGATTCCGCCACCACCGCGTGGGTCGTCCGCACCGCGTCCACGATGGAGCGGGTGATCGACAAGAAGTTCGTCACCGTCGGCGCCGACCTCCGAATTTCCGAGGTTCGCCAGAAGTTCTCCACCGGCCATCAGAACGCGCTGCTGGTCACGGACGACGACGGCGCGCTGCAGGGCATCCTGACCAAGAGCGACCTCCTCAAGCCGGTGAAGACCCGACTCGCGCTGGTTGACCACAACGAGATGACCCAGGCCGTGCCGGGCGCCGACGAGGTCACGATCGCCGAGGTGATCGACCACCACCGTCTCGGCGTGCTCAACACCCAGCAGCCCATCCTATTCATCAATGAGCCCGTCGGCTCGACCTGCACCATCGTCGCGGACCTCTATCGGCGCGAAGGGCTCACCCCGACGCCGGACATCGCCGGCATCATGATGTCCGGCCTGATCTCGGACACGCTGCACCTGAACAGCCCGACGACCACCGCGAAGGACGGCTCCATCCTGGCCTGGCTGTCGAAGATCGCCGGGGTGGACTCGCGGAAGCTCGCGGACGAGATCTTCAGCTCCGGCTCCGTCATTCTCGCCAACCCGCCCGAGAAGGTCGTCCGCTCCGACTTCAAGATCTACGAGGAGGAGGGCGTCCGGTTCGCAGTGTCGCAGGTTGAAGAGCTCGGCTTCGGCAACTTCTGGCAGCACGCGAAGGAAATCTCGGCCGCGCTCAAGCACCTGCGGGAGGACGAGCGCCTGGCGTTCGCCTGCCTGCTGGTCACGGACATCAACACCCAGAACTCGCTGCTGCTCGTGAAGGGCGACGCGGGCCTGATCAACCGGATCTCGTACAAGCACGTCGAGCAGGATGAGATCTTCGACCTGCCGGGCATCGTGAGCCGGAAGAAGCAGCTGATCCCCTACCTCGGCAGCGTGCTGAAGGAAATGGCGGCGGACGGCTCGCTGCCGTCCGGTTCGTCGGCCACGCCGTTCCGGAAGCGCAAGTGAGGGGGCCAGCCGGCAACTGCGGCGTTGCCTCACAGCCGGGCGCCACGCAACGTGACGCGCTATGACCGTTGAGCCCACCGAGCCGGCCAGCCCGGCCCCGAGCGATTTCATCCGCGACATCGTCGCCCAGCACGTCGCGGAACGGCGCTACCCGAAGATCGTGACCCGGTTTCCGCCGGAGCCGAACGGCTATCTCCACATCGGGCACGCCAAGGCGATCTGCATCGATTTCGGCATCGCGCGGGAGAACAACGGCCAGTGCAACCTCCGGATGGACGACACCAATCCGGCCAAGGAGGACGTCGAGTACGTCGAGTCGATCATCGCCGACGTGAAATGGCTGATTGCGGGCTGGGCCGACCACTGCCTCGGCTTCAAGCCGCGCGGCGCCGCGCCCGCGACCCAGCTCGTCAACGGCCAGCCCGACTTCTATCTCCCGCCCGCCCCCGTCGGCTCGCCTGACGCGCAGGTCGAGCCCTTCTTCGCGAGCCACTACTTCGACCAGCTGTACGCCTACGCCGTGCGCCTGATCGAGCTCGGCAAGGCGTATGTCTGCGACCTCTCGCCCGAGGACACCGAGGCCTACCGCGGCGCCCCGGATCGGCCGGGCCGCAACAGCCCGTTCCGCGACCGCTCCGTCGCGGAGAACCTCGACCTGTTCACCCGGATGAAGGCCGGCGAGTTCCCCGACGGCGCGCGTTCGCTGCGGGCGAAGATCGACATGGCCGCGCCCAACATGTGGCTGCGCGACCCCCTGCTCTACCGCATCCGCCACACGCCCCACCACCAGACCGGCGACAAGTGGTGCATCTACCCGCTCTACGACTACGCCCACTGCCTGAGCGACTACCTCGAGGGCGTGAGCCACAGCCTCTGCTCGCTGGAGTTCACCGACCACCGGCCGCTCTATGACTGGGTGCTCGAGAGCCTCTCCCTGCCCCGGCCCCTGCCGCACCAGTACGAGTTCTCCAAGCTGATCCCGACCTACATGGTCGTCTCCAAGCGGAAGCTCATCCACCTCATCAACCAGGGGCTCGTTCGCGACTGGGACGACCCGCGCATGCCGACGATCAGCGGCAACCGCCGCCGCGGCGTCCCGGCCAGCGCGATCCGCAAGTTCGCCATCGGCGCGGGCGTCACGAAGTTCAAGAGCGTGACCGAGGTCGAGGTGTTCGAGCACGCCATCCGTGACGAGCTCAACGGCCTCGCGGTCCGGCGCCTCGCCGTGCTCGACCCGATCAAGCTCGTCCTCACCAACCTCGCCCCGGGCGAGACGCTGGAGTGCGCGGCCGTGAACAACCCGCAGGCCGACCAGCCGACCACCCGGCCGGTGGCGCTGACCCGCGAGGTGTACATCGAGCGCGATGACTTCGCCGAGGTGCCGCCGCCCAAGTATTTCCGCCTCAAGCCGGGCGGCGAGGTCCGGCTCAAGTACGCGTGCATCATCAAGTGCGACGAGATCGTCAAGGACGCCGCGGGTCACGTCACCGAGATCCGCTGCACCGCCGACCTGTCGACCCGCGCCGGCGGCCCGAACGTCGACCGCAAGGTGAAGGGCACGATCCACTGGGTCAGCGCCTCCGCCTGCGTCGACGCCGAGGTCCGGCTGTACGACCGTCTCTTCACCGTCCCCGAACCGGATGCCGACGGCGACTTCTCGAAGCACGTGAATCCGCGCTCGCTCGAGGTCGTCCGCGCCAAGCTCGAGCCGTCCCTCGCGGGCGCCACGACGGGCGAGTACTTCCAGTTCGAGCGCCTCGGCTACTTCGTGGTCGACGCGAAGGACTCGGCTCCCGGCCGGCTGGTGTTCAATCGGACGATCAGTCTGAAGGACACCTGGGCCAAGGCGCCCAACGCCAAGTAGCGTCTGCGCCCGCCCGGCGGGCGAAGGACGGGATCAGGGCTTCGGCGCCGGTTCCGGATCGGCCTTCTTCCGGTGGCCTTTGCCCTTCCGGTGCCCCTTCGCGTGCTTCTTCTTCGCGGGCGCAGTGCCTTGGTCGGCCGCGGTCCCGGCCGGGGCGGCCTCAGGTGCCGCCGCCGGCGCCGGCAAAGGAGCCGGGGCGGGCAACTTGATCTCGGGCGACTCCTGCGCAAGGAGGCCGCCGGCGGCGAGGCCGCTGACCAGGATGAAAAGCGTCAGTTTCTTCATGCTCGGCGGAGAAGACGGACCAACTCTCGCGCGGTTACACGGGCCAGCCGCCGAAATTCACAGGCCGCAGCCGTGAGCCGCGGGTTTTCCCCGTCAGTCCGCGGCCCTTTCGCCGCACACGGCGGCTAATTCCGCGGCCAAGCCGCGTCTCATACCTGCCGGCGCCCTCCGTGCGAACGTCGGCAGCTGATGATCAACCACGAGCTCCGCTGCATCTACGTTCATATCCCAAAAACGGCGGGCAACAGCGTCAATCGGGTCTTCGGCGTCAGCTGGTCCGACCACCAGGACCTCGCCAAGCATGCCACCGAACTTCCACCTGCGGTGTTCGACCGATACCTCAAGTTCGCGATCGTGCGGAACCCCTGGGACCGCCTCTTCTCGGACTACAATTACCAGCTCAAGAAGAGCCGTCCCGCGGTGTCCAAGCTCTTCCTGCACGACCGCGTCGGTGCCGTCCGGGGCTTTTCCGACTGGGTGCGCGCCACGCTCGCCGACCCGCACCGCTACTCGCCGCGCGACTGGGGTGGCGACGTGAGTCCCGGCCTTCACCGCTGGAGCCCGCAGGTGGACTGGATCTCGATCGACGGCCGCAACCGCCTCGACTGTGTCCTGCGCATGGAGAACCTCCGGGCCGACTTCGCCCGGCTCTGTGTTCGCCTGGGACGGCCCCCGGTTCGCCTGCCTCGCCGCAACCGTCGGCTGCACTGGCACTACTCGTGGTACTATGACGACGAGACGCGGGAGTTCGTGCGGGCCTACTATGCCCGGGACATCGCCGCCTTTGGCTACCGGTTCGAGACGTCCCCGCTCCGCAGCGCCTGGCTGCGCGTCCAATCGCTGTTCGCGCCGATCGAGCCCGACCTCCGGACCATTCCCGGCCAGAAGCCGATCGCGGAGTGACCGTGCCGCCCGGGAGCGAATGGTCCACCGGACGACCCCCTCCGCCGACCCGCGCCTCAGGCCCTTGGATCCTTCGCGCCCCTCGTGGCCAACCCAACTCGAGCAGACCCAGCGCGCCTAGTGCCCTGGCAGGAGACGTCCAAGCGCCGCACGATAGCTGCGGCTGAGGCGGACCTTGGAGCCGTTGCTGAGGACCACGGTATAGTCGCCGTAGAAAGTCGGCGCGATGCGCGACACGTGGTTGAGATTCACGATATAGGAGCGGTGAATCCGCACGAAGTGAGCCGGATCGAGACGCCGTTCCACCTCCTGCAGTGTCTCACGAACGCGGTGGAGCTTTGCGCCCACCTGGATCAGCACGAAGTCGCCCCGCGCCTCGACCGCGATCAACTCCGGCGGAGTCACGAGAAGATACTCGCCCGCCACCTTGAACGCGATCCGAGCCCGCCGGTCCGCGCCCGCCGCCGTGGTGGCATCCTCCCGATCCCGCACGCGGCGCTTGGCCCGGCGCAGGGCCTCGTGAAAGCGCTGGTCGCGGAAAGGCTTGAGGAGGTAGTCCGCCGCACCCGATTCAAACGCCTGCACGGCGTACTGATCGTAGGCCGTCACGAAGATCACCGCCGGCATTTCCGCCGGCTCGATCTGCCGGAGCGCGTCGAGCCCGCTGCCGCGCGGCATCTGGACGTCGAGATAGACGAGATCCGGCCGGAGACTGCGGATGGCATCCGCGGTCGACTGGCCGTCGGCGCACTGGCCCACGACCTCCACTTCGGGATCACCGCGGAGCATCGTGGCAATGCCCTCGCGCGCGAGCTGCTCGTCGTCGGCGATCAGCGTACGGATGCGTTTCATGCGGCGTCGACCTCCTCGGTTTCAATCCGGCCGGCCCGCCACGGGAGATCCAGCGCGACCCGGACGCGGCCGTCCGGCATGACCCCGAGGTTGAGCTGGAAATCCGTGCCGAAGGTGTGACGCAACCGGGCCTGGGTGTTGGCCAGGCCGACTCCCGGCGTCGCCGCCGAGACCGGGGGCGCGAGCTCGGGGCCGTCGTTGATCACCTCCACCAGCAGCCGCTCGCCGGACCGCCGGATGGTGAGCCAGATGGTGCCGGACGTGACCCGCTGGGAGAGGCCGTGTTTGATCGCGTTCTCCACGAGGGGCTGGAGCAGGAGGCCCGGGACCACCCCGCTCAGGGCCTCACGGTCGATCCGTCGAACATACCGGAGCTTTTCGCCGAACCGGATGCGCTCGATCGCGAGATAGCGTTCCACGAAGGCGAGCTCTCGGCCGAGCGGCAGCTCGGCCTCGTCAAAGTGATCGACGGCCATCCGCAGCAGGCCGCTCAGCTGGGTGATGGTCTCGACCGCGGGTTCCAGGCGCCCCTGCCGGACCAGCATGGCGATCGCGTTGAAGCTGTTGAACAGGAAATGGGGATGCAGCTGCCCGCGCAGGGTCGTCAGCTGCGCGCGGGCCAGCTCGCTCTGCAGCCGGGCCGACTCGAGCTGCAGCCGCTGCACCTCGGCGGAGCGCTGCAGGTACTGGACGTAGTAGTCGAGCGCGAGCGTCACGGCGAAAAACGCGAGATAGGTAAACAGGTCGAGCGGCAGCAGCACCGTCATGGTGTGCGTGTACGACTGCCAGTTGATCGGCAGGTCGTCCGCGTCGGACAGCCAGACGTTCGGCAGGATGCGGAAGAGGTACCGCATGTTCGCCACCGCGAGGTAGATCACGAGGCTCCAGCCCAGCACGCGCCAGAGATTGCGCCGCAGGCCGCCGTCGGTGAGCGGGTACCGTCGCACGAGGTAGAGCATCGCCGGCGCCGCCAGCACCCATGCATACCAAGCCAGGCCGTCCCAGCCGTGCACCACGCGCGCGAGGTGATTGCGGAGTCCCACCTCGCGCAGCTCGCGCTGGTAGGCGAAGCCGACGTTGAGCAGCGTGATGACGCCGAGGATCAGGCCGACCTGCACCACCAGGACCCGCCGTTCGGGCGCCCACAGCCAATGGCCGAGGCGACGCAGCAGACTGGGAGCCGGTTGGGACATGGCCGTGGCAGGGGTGAGCTCAAAAAGACGCCGGCCACACGCTGATAGTTGCGACCCGGAACGCAAATTCCGGGGCGGGTTTCCCCGCCGAACATTCAGGCGGCGAGGAACCGCTCCAGCCGCTGACGGACCCGGTCGCGACCCAGCACGCGGAACATGCCGGTGATGCTCGGTCCGACATTCGTGCCCGACACGGCGAGCCGCGCCACAGCCTGATAGTCGCCAAAGCCAAGGCCGCGCCCAGTGGCCAGCGCCTTGATGCCCTCCTCGATCGCCGTGTCGCTGCCGAAGTCGAACCCGGCCAGCGCGTCGATCAGCTCGCGCAAGCGGGCCTTCGGGTCGCCCTTGGCGAGGACCTTGTCCCGCACCTTCGGGTCGATCGGGTAATCCTCGGTGAACAGGTAGCCCGTGTAGGCCGGCAGTTCCTCCAGCCCCTTGATCTTCGGCTGGCTAAGCAGCATGACCGCGCGGAAATAGTTCGGATCAGCCTGGAGCGCCGCGGCGCCCGGCTGCTGGGACTCGAAGTAACGGCGGGCCAGCGCCACGAACGCGTCCGCCGGCTGCTCGAGCAGGTAGACCATGTTCATGTGCGCCAGCTTCCGGTCGTCGAACCGCGCGTTGCTCTGGTTCACGCCGGGCAGGTCAAACAGCCGGATCACGTCCGCGATCGGCATCTTCTCCCGGTCGTCGCCGGGATTCCAGCCGAGCAGGCAGAGGAAATTCACCAGCGCCTCCGGCAGGAAGCCGCGGCGCTGGTACTCCTCGACGAGGGCGCCCTTGTCGCGTTTCGACATCTTGCCCGGGCCGTCCTGCTTCAGGATCAGGGGAATGTGCGCGAACTGCGGGACCGGCGCGCCAAAGGCCTTGAAGAGCTCCACGTGCTTGCTCGTGTTCGAGAGGTGGTCCTCGCCGCGGATCACGTGGGTGATCTTCATCGCGATGTCGTCCACGACGTTCACGAAATGGAAGACCGGGTTGCCGTCGGAGCGGAAGATCACGAAGTCCTCATCCTCCACCCGCTCCACGCGGCCGCGGATTCGGTCGTCGATCACGCTCGGCGCCGTGCGGACCTTCGTGACCGTCTTCTTGCGGTGGTCGTCGAACACCTCGTAGCGCTCGCCCAGCAGCTTGAACCAGACGGCCCCGTCCTTCTCGTAGGTGCGGCCCGCCGCGGTCAGCTTGGCGAGATACTCGCGGTAGATCTCCGTGCGCTCGCTCTGGCGATAGGGGCCGTAGGCCCCGCCGACCTTGGGACCCTCGTCCCAGTTGAGCCCGAGCCACGTCAGGCTGTCGTAGATGACGTTCAGGAACTGCTCGCTGTTGCGCTCCTTGTCGGTGTCTTCGATCCGGAGCACGAACGTGCCGCCGGTGTGACGGGCGTAGAGCCAGTTGAACAGCGCGGTGCGGGCGCTGCCGATGTGGAAGAAGCCGGTGGGACTGGGAGCAAAACGGACGCGAACCTGGGACATGACGACGAAGGGATTGTGGCTTGTGCTGGGTCGAAACGGCCAGCAAGAACCACGGCATGGCCGCTGTCAAAGCCGCTCCCCTCGATCCCCCGGACCTCGCCGCCCGCCTTGCCGCGACCGCGCGCCAGGCGGGTTTTGTCACGACGCCCTACGGGGCCATCGACGGCTGCCCGCTGCTGGCCCTGACGCGCCGAGTCCCCGGCCCGCGGCCGCGGATCTATCTGTCCGCCGGCATCCATGGCGACGAACCCGCCCCTCCCCTGACCCTGCTCGCGCTCCTCGAGCAGGGCTTCTTCGACGACCGCGCCCACTGGTTCATCTGTCCCATGCTGAACCCGGCCGGCCTGGCCCGCGGGACACGGGAAAACCCGACAGGCGTCGACCTGAACCGCGACTACAAGCACCTCCAGTCCCCCGAGATCCAGGCGCACGTGCGATGGCTGCAGCAGCAGCCGAATTTCACGGCCTGCCTTTCGGTGCACGAGGACTGGGAATCGAAGGGCTACTATCTGTACGAGCTGAACCCGACCGGCCGGCACAGTCTCGCGGAAGAGATGCTCGCCGCGGTCGCCCCGGTTTGTCCGATCGACCACAGCCCGATCATCGACGGCCGTGAGGCCAAGGCGGGCATCCTTCGGCCCGTCGCCGACCCCGCACTCCGGGAACTCTGGCCGGAATCGATCTACCTGCGCGCCCACCACTCCACGCTCACCTACACGCTCGAGTCGCCGTCGGCTTTTCCGCTCGAGCAGCGGATCGCCGCCCATCAGGCCGCGCTCACGACCGCCGTCAGCTGGCTGACAAGGACCAAACCCTGAGGGTTCACAGAAGGCAACGGAGGGAACGGAGAGGGTGAACCACTAATCTACGCTAATAATTCAAATGGAAGGGTCGGTCTTCTGGCGAAGATAGCTGAAAGCAACGGTTCCCGTCTCCGTTCCCTCCGTTGCCTCCTGTGAAAAACCCCGCCGTCAATCCTCCCGCCTAGGGCGACGTGACCCCACGCGTCGCGAGGAAGGCCCGTAGATCGGCGGGCAGGGGTGCGCGGAAGACGTGGTCAAAGCCCGTCGCGCGCAGGTCGATCTCCGCGCAATGCAGCGCCTGGCGCTCGAGCCACAGCCGCTCGGCCAGCGCCGGCGTCCAGCCGGTCGTGATGAAATCGAGGTAGAGCCGGTCGTCGGGTCCGTAGATCTTGTCGCCGACCAGCGGGAAACCGAGCCAGTGCGCATGGACGCGGATCTGGTGCTTGCGCCCGGTCTCGGTCACGACGCGGGCCAGCGTGACGCCGCCGCCGCTCGCGCGCGGGGTGAAATGGCTGATGGCCGGCTGGCCGCCGGCGACCACGGTGGACTTCACATAGACCGGGCTCGACGTGTCGTCGCCGAGCGGTTGGTCGACGGTGACAGGGCCGGGCAGTTCGCCGACCAGCACGGCCTCATAAGCTTTGCCGACGCGCCGGTCCTGCATCGCGGTCTGCAGGCGGCTCGCCGTCTTCGGATCCTTGGCGAGCACCACGATGCCACTGGTCTCGCGATCGAGCCGGAAGACCAGGTGCACCGTGGGCAGCCGCGTGTACTCGCGCGCGGCGCCGACCAGACTCGACCACGGGCCGGCCTTGGAGGGGTGGCAGACGACATCGCCGGGCTTGCTGACCACAAGGAGGCGCTCGTCCTCGTGCACGATCCAGCGCGGGAACTCGTCGGGGGCGATCATCCGCACCGGCCCCTGCTCGGTGCGGCGCGGCCAGGCGCAGGCTCGGCGGGCGAATTCGCCGAAATTGCCCGAGGCGGTGGAACCCGGGTTCATCGTTGCACCTGCTTCAGGCGGTAGCGCGCCAGCACCTTCGCCGCGGCCCGGGCGGCCAGCGGCTTGGGCAGTTTCGTGATCAGACCCGCGCCGAGGCGGTTCTTCCAGCCGGTGACGACCTGACTCCGGCCGGCGGCCAGCGCACGGAACGCGGCGTCGACCACCTCGTCGGCGCTCATGCTCAAGGACGGGGACACGGTGCCGGATTGCATGCCGGCGCGACGGAAAAAGTCGGTGGCGGTCGGACCCGGGCAGACCGCCAGCGTCTGCACGCCAGAACCCCGGAGTTCCTCATGCAGGGCGAGCGACCAATGCAGCACGAACGCCTTGGAGGCGCCGTAGGTGGCCATGTACGCGGTCGGCTGGAAGGCCGCCGTCGAGGCCACGTTGATGATCGCCCCGCCGCGCTCGCGGATCGCCGGCAGCAGGAGGCCGGTGAGGTGGACGACAGCCCGGACGTTCACGTCCAGCATCTCCAGTTGATGCCCCAGGGACGGGGCGGGAAAATGCCCATAGCCCCCGAAGCCCGAGTTGTTCACCAGCAGGACCCGGCCCGGGGGCGCGGACTGGGCGAGGAACTCCGTCACCTTCGCCGCGGCCCGCTCAAGGTCGGCGGGGCGGGACAAATCGCAGCCAAAATGGTTCAAATTAATACCTGACTTTTTTGTGTCCGGAACCCGCCGGGAGAGGTTGCAAAAATGAAGCTCCGGTTTCAGTTTGGCCGCACGCTCAATGAAGGATTTTCCGATCCCAGAAGATCCCCCGGTGACAATCACGGTTGAGTATTTTTCCAGTGTGCCGATGTGCAGAGGCATGGGATTGGTGCGATTTTTCGTCAGGGCGCCTTAAGCCCCCTGGCTTGGTTAAACCCCACAAAACAGAAACATGAACAGCCAAAACAACCACGAAGTAATCGTCTCGGGCATCCACCTCGAACTCACTCCGTCTCTGAAGACCTTTGTTCGGGAGAAAGCGCAGCGATTGTTTCGGCACGAGGACCGCATTGTCCGCGTCCGCGTGGAATTGGAGTGCGACCGCAACGAGGCGATCGTCAACCGGTTCAAGGCCAAGGGCCACATCGAGATTCACGGCCCGGACATCAATGCCACCGTGCAGGGCGAGGAGTGCCACAAGGCGATCTCCGAGCTGATCGACAAACTCGACCGGATGCTCGTGAAGCGCCACCACCTCCACAAGGAGAAGCGCAACCACCCGCACCCGGTGGAATTCAACGGCGTCGAGTTACCCAAAGCGATTTGAGGCAGTTTGACTGGTATCACCTGCTGGCGGCGGAACCGAAAGGCTCCGCCGCTTTTTTTGGGGTCCGGACGAACATCGGACACCGAACATCGAACGCCCAACATCGAAGCCAACCGCAGTGCATTCGGGTCATCCCTGAACGCGCAAGAGTCGGGATCCCGCGCCAGGAAGCTCCCCACTTCGATGTTCGGCGTTCGACGTCCGATGTTCGATGTTCGCCTGCCTGCCTTCCACGCAGTCTTGCCTCTTCCCTCCGCCGCGCCTGAACTCGCCGCGTGATTGGCGACGTCACCTGGTCCACCCCCGGCCAAACCTCGGCCGACTCCCTGCCCATCGGCAACGGCAACCTGGCCGCGAATGTCTGGACCGAGTCCAGCGGCGACCTGGTCCTCTATCTCGCGAAGAATGACGCGTGGGATCACCTCGGGCGGCTGATCAAGCTCGGCCGGATCCGTCTGCAGTTCTCGCCGCCGCTGACCGTCGCGTCCGGCAAGTTCGAGCAGCGCCTGTCCCTGGCCGACGCCTCGGTGGTCGTCACCAATGGCGACCTCACGGTGCGGGTCTGGCTCGACGCCCACTGGCCGCGCCTGGTCGTGGACGTGACCAGCCGCACGCCCTGCACCGTGCGCGCCCGGCTCGATCCCTGGCGCACCGCGCGTCGGACACTGGCGCCGATCGAGGAGGGCGCCGCCTATGGGCTCGAGGGCGGTCCCGTGACGCTCGAATCCCTGCCCGACCGCCTGGTCACGACCGATCCCGCCGCCGTCATCTGGTACCAGCGCAATGAGTCCTCAGTGTGGGCGCTGACCCTTGATCAACAGGGGCTCGGGGACCACAAGGCGCACTCCCGCGATCCCCTACTCCACCGCACGTTCGGCGTCCGGCTCGCGGGCGAAGGCCTGATCCGCGACGGAGATGCCGCGCTGGTGACGGCCCGGCCGGTGACCGCGGCGACCGTGGTCGCGGTCGCGCATGCGGCGCAGACCGACACGGTGGACGCCTGGCTCGCCCAGCTGACGGCGGCCGCGCCCGCCCAGGCGTCGGCGGATGACCTCTGGCGCGACCACCAGGCATGGTGGCGAGAGTTCTGGGAACGCAGCTACATCCGGCCCGTGGCGCGGGCCCCGGACTGGGGCCAAGCGGAGCTGATCGGCCAGCAGTCGGCCTGGCAGCGCTACCTCGTCGCCTGCTGCGGCCGCGGCCTGTTCCCGGTCAAGTTCAACGGCGGACTGTTCACCGCCGACTGGAAACTGAAGGGCGAGGACTTCGACGCCGACTTCCGGCGCTGGGGCGGCGGCTACTGGTTCCAGAACACGCGGCTCATCTACTGGGCCCTGCTCGCGAACGGCGACTACGAGATCCTGCGGCCGCTGCTGCGGATGTACCGCGATTTCCTCCCGCTCGCCGAGCACCGCACCCGGGTCTGGTTCGGTCACGGCGGGGCATTCTTCCCCGAGACCTTCTACTTCTGGGGCACCCATGTCCCGGGCAACTACGGCTGGGACCGGACCGGCCGCGCGGTGAACGAGATCGAGAACCACTACATCCGCCGGCACTGGAACGGCGGGCTTGAGCTGACCGCGCTGATGCTGGAGGCCTACGCCCACACCGGCGACCAGGCGCTGCTGCAGGAGGAACTGCTGCCGATCGCGCGGGCCGTGCTCGAGTTCTTCGCGACGCATTACCCGACGGACGCGCAGGGTCGCCTGCGCCTCGCGCCCTCGCAGGCGCTCGAGACCTGGTGGGAGACGGAGAATCCCCTCCCCGACGTCGCAGGACTCCACTACGTCGTGGACCGGCTGCTCGCCCTGACGGCCCCCGCGGTGACCGAGGCGGATCGTCACGCCTGGCAGGCACTGCGCGGGCGCCTGCCCGAGATCCCGACGGGCGAGGTCGACGGCCATCGCCGCCTGCTCCCCGCCGCCCGTCACGAGAACGTGCCCAGCAACACCGAGAATCCCGAGCTCTACGCGGTCTTTCCGTTCCGCCTCTACGGAATCGGGCGGCCCGACCTGGATGTCGCGCGCTGGACCTTCACCCGCCGGACCTTCCCCGACACCGGTGGCTGGCGGCAGGACGCGCTGCACGCCGCGCTGCTCGGCCTCACCGAGGCGGCGACCTTCTACGTCTCGAAGAACTACACCGACGCGGCCAACGCCTGCGGCCGTTTCCGCGGCTTCTGGGGTCCGAACTACGACTGGGTGCCCGATTTCGATCACGGCTCCGTCACGCAGCTCGCCCTCCAGGCCATGCTGCTGCAGCCGGTCGGGACCAAGCTCTACCTGTTCCCGGCGTGGCCCGCGGACCGCTGGGATGCGACGTTCAAGCTCCATGCGCCCGATGCGACGGTCCTCGAGGGCGAACTGAAGGACGGCAAGCTCGTGAAACTGCTGGTCACGCCCGAGTCCCGGCGAGCCGACGTGGTGGTGTTGCTCGGCCGCGACAAGTCCGCGGTGTAGCCGCCACGCGCCCGGCGCCGGTGCCTTGACCGCTCGGCGGCAAAGGCCGCCGCGCGTTTGTTCTTTTCAGCGTCCGCCAGATGATTACCACGCTGGACATGGATCGCGCGCAAGCCGTGGAGGCCGAGAGTTCGCATGGGGCCGAGCAGACCGTGTTGCCGGTGCTGTTCGCCATGAGCTTCTCGCACCTGCTGAACGACACCATCCAGTCGCTGCTCCCGGCGATTTATCCGATGCTGAAGGAGAACTACCGGCTCTCCTTCCTGCAGGTCGGGCTGATCACGCTCACCTTCCAGGCGACGGCGTCGCTGCTGCAGCCGTTCGTGGGCTTCTACACGGATCGGAAGCCGAAGCCTTACTCGCTCGCGATCGGCATGGGACTCACGCTGATCGGCCTGGTGCTCCTGTCGCGGGCGGACGACTACCGCCTGATCCTCGTCTCGGCCGCGCTGGTGGGCATGGGCTCCTCGATCTTCCATCCTGAGGCCTCGCGCATCGCGCACATGGCCGCGGGCGGGCGCCACGGCTTCGCGCAGTCGCTGTTCCAGGTCGGGGGCAACCTCGGTTCCTCGCTCGGGCCCCTGGCCGGCATGATCATCGTGGGCCACGGCCAGCCGGCGGTCATCTGGTTCTCGATCCTCGCGGCCGCGGGCATCGTCGTCCTCTACCGCGTGGGCGGATGGTACCAGCGGAACCTCGACCACCACATCGCCCGCAGCCGGGCGCGGCAGCAGGCCGCAGCCTCGCGCTTTCCGCGCCGGACCGTCCTGTTCACGATCACCATCCTGCTCGTGCTGATCTTCTCGAAGTACGTGTACCTGGTGAGCCTCACGAACTACTACACGTTCTACCTGATCCACCATTTCAACCTCACGATCCACGAGTCGCAGCTGTACCTGTTCGCCTTCCTCTTCGCGGTGGCCGCCGGCACGTTCTTCGGCGGTCCGCTCGGCGACCGGTTCGGTCGGAAGTACGTGATCTGGTTCTCGATCCTCGGCGTGGCGCCGTTCTCGCTGCTCCTGCCGCACGTCGGGCTCGCCGCCACCGCGGTGCTCAGCGTGGTCATCGGGCTGATTCTCTCGTCGGCCTTCTCCGCGATTCTGGTCTACGCACAGGAGCTGATCCCGGGGAAGGTCGGCCTGATCGCGGGCCTGTTCTTCGGCTTCGCCTTCGGGATCAGCGGCGTGTCGTCCGCCGCGCTCGGCCGGCTGGCCGACTACATCGGCATCGAGCGCGTGTTCTTTTACTGCGGCTTCCTGCCGCTGATCGGCCTGCTCACGGTCTTCCTGCCGAACATCGAGAGCCGGCGGCGCTACCCCTAGGCGTGGGCCAGCGGGGCCGAGACCGGGGCCGCGGCGGACGCGCGGATCCGGTCCACCATGGCGGCCAGCACCATCTGCGCGGCCGTCGCCGGGAGGATGCGGCCGGTGTTGATGACGAGGTCGTAGGTGCGCGGGTCGTCGATGTCCTTGCCGAAGTTCGCGAGCACGTAGCGCCGGCGGGCGCGATCGAGTTCCTCGATCTTCCGCTCGGCCTCGGTCCGGGTGAGGTGATCCTGATCCTGCATGCGAGCGATGCGGACCTCGAGCGGCGCCACCAGCCGGATGTGGAAGCCGTCCGGCAGGCTGCGCGTCACGAGATGCGCCGCCCGGCCCGCGAAGATCACGCAGCCCACCCGGGCGAGCTTGAAGATCGCCTCGGAAACCCGCTGCTCGAGCTCCCACAGCGGCGGGTGCAGGCCGACGATCTCGCCGATCAGCCCGGTCAGCTCCGACACGCGCTCCTCCGGCAGGTACTTCGCCAGGCTCTCGGGCAGCCGGTTCTGGGTCAGGGCGTGAGTGATGAGGTTCTTGTCAAGGAACGTCCAGTTGCGGCCCTCCTTGCCGAGGTTGGCCTCCAGCAGCGGCAGCAGGTGCTGGCCCAGCGTGGTGGCGCCGGCGCCGGTCTCACGCGAGATCGTGATGAAGGGATGGCAGGACTCGCTCAGCGGGCTGGAGGAGCCGATGCCCGGCACGCCGAGGCGCGTATTGAGGATGGCCAACCCATGGTCGAGGTAGGTGTGGGTGCTCATGGGGACGGAGTTTGAGGTAACTGCGCTGTTCCGGCGGAGCGTGGCGCCGGGAGTTCCCCGGCGATTACCGGGTTTCCTCACTCGGTAGGATACCGCGGGACGCGCGGGCCCGCCACCGGAATTGCTGCGCATCCGTTGCCCTCGCCCGGACCGGCCCCCGGGCATCCACCCCGGCCGCGTCCTCAGCCTCGCCCCGCGTTCACCGCGCGGCCACCCGGCGCCGCCAGGCCACCCACCCGAGCGACAGTGCGGCGAGGACCGCGCCGTAGGCGGACGGTTCCGGCACCGGCGTGATCTGGTTGTCGAAGCTGTTCCACTGCGTGGTGCTCGCGGAGAAGCCGGAGAAGGTGACCTGGTTCATCGGGATGCTGCCGGTCGTGTTGTACACCGCGCCGGTCCAGCTCTGCGCGCCGAAGAAGTCGGTGAGGTCGACCCAGTTGGTGATCGAGACCGTCACACCGCCGTCGATGATGAAGTTCGTCGCGCTCAGCGTCGACGCGGAGGCGTTGCCGAAGTCGATGACGGTGTTCCCGGTGATGTGGATGGTGTTCACCGTGAGGGTCGTGCCGCCGAGCGCCAGCGTGCCGCCGCTCAGCACGAGGGTGCCGCTGGTGAAGCTGATGTTGCTGCCCAGGGTGAGCGTGCCCGAGCCGGCCTTTTCCAGCGTGCCCGAGCCGGCGAGGGAGCCGGAGAACGTCGAGCTGCCGTTGTTGCCGCCAATCGTGAGGTAGCCGCTCGTGGCGAGGTCGATGATGCCGGTGCCGGCGATCCGGTCGATGGTCTCGCTGAAATTGCCGACGCTGAACTGCCCGTCCGAGTTCACCGTGACGAGCGCGGTGTTCGCGATCTGGTTGCTCGCCTGCAGCACGAGGTTGGCGCTCGCCGCGCCGCCCGCACTGTCGCCCACCGTGATGGTGGTCGAACCCAGCGCATTGACCCCGGCGGATTTGTTAAGGGCCAGCGTGCCGTCGTTGACCGTCGTCGCGCCGGTGTTGGTGTTGGCCACCGAGCCCGAGAGAGTCTGGGTGCCGGTGCCGTTCTTGACCAGGGAGAGCGCGCCTCCCGTGTTCTGCAGCACGCCGGAGAAGTCAGTCGTGCCGTTGTTGCCGCCGGTGGTCAGGGTGACGGCCGCCAGGCCGGTGTTGTCGACGGTGCCGGCCCCGGCCAGCGAGCCGATGGTCTCGCCCACTCCGCCGGCCAGCACCAGCGAGGCGCCCGACGCGACCGTCACGTTGGCGCTGTCGCCAATCGCGGTGTTGGCCACGGTCTTGTTGAGGCGGAGGGTGCCGCCCGCGACGTTGATGTCGCCGGTGTGGCTGTTGGTGGTCGCGCCGCCGAGCACCAGGATGCCGGCGTCCGTCTTGTTGAACGTGCCGCTGCCCGCGAGGATGCCGTTGTAGATGAGCGTGGCGCCGGAATTGACATCAATGGTGCCGCCGCCGGCGTTGATGGTAGTGCCACGGTTGGCGCTGAGCGTGAAGCCGGCGCTGGCCTCCAGGGTGCCGCCATCGAACACCAGCATGTTGGCCGTGGCCGAGCCCGGCGCCGTGCCCAGGCGGGCGTCGGCGTTGATGCGGAGCGTGCCGTTAAGGAGCGTGGTGGTGCCCGTGAAGGTGTTGGTGCCGGTGAGCACCCAGAGACCGGCCCCGTCCTTGATCAGCGATGTGATGTTGGTCCCGCTGTTGTTCACGATGGCGCCCGAGATCGTGTTGGTCGCCGTGCTCGAGCCGGTCAGGGTAAGGGTCTTGCTGCCCGCGCCGGTGGCGACGAAGGCCGAGGTCAAGTTGAGGGCGCCCGAGCCGGAGGCGTCGAGAGTCGCGCCGCCCGTCGTGCCCGCGAGGTTGATCACGCGGTTCGAGGTCGTGCCGCTGCCGGTGTATTGGAGCGTGGCGCCGGTCGTGGTGGAACCGATCGAGATTCGGCCGTTCGCCGCCGTGGTCGGGGCGCCGAGCGACGAGGCCCCGCCCGAGACGTTGGCGAGGGTATCGATGCTCACCGTGCCGGCGTTGATCAAGGTGACCCCGGTATAGGTGTTCGCGCCGCCCAGCGTCAGGGTGCCGGTCCCGGTCTTAGTGATTCCGCCCGAGCCCAAGGCCACGACGCCGCTGATCGAGGTGTCGCCCGCCCCGTCGACGGTGAGGCCGAGATTTGTGCTGGAGATGCCGCCGGAGATCGTGAGC
>DAOQKI010000045.1:0-25241 GCA_035334485.1 Opitutaceae bacterium | reverse complement strand
CACCCGGCTCGGCCTCGACCCGCTACACCTCGGCGTGATTTTCCTCGCCAACATGGAGCTCGGTTTCTTGGCCCCGCCGGTCGGGCTTAACCTCCTGCTCTCTTCGACCCGCCTGCGGAAACCGCTGCGCGAAGTGACGCACTCGGTATTGCCGCTGCTCGCCGTGATGTTCGCGGGCGTGCTGCTGATCACGTATTTCCCCACCCTGACCACCGCCCTGCCGAACTTGCTGCGGTGACCGACCGCCCTGCTTTCACCCCCCCAACAAAGCATGAAACCCATCGACTACGCCGTCACTCTGGTGATGAGCGTCATCCTGATCATCGGCATCTACCAGTTCTACTTCTGGTGCCAGCGGAACCACGTCACACAACCGCGGGAGCTGAAGATGGCCATCGATGACCTGATCCCGTATCGGCCGGGCTGGGTGTGGATCTACTCGTGCCTCTACTATCCCGTGATCGTCTACATCAACTTCGTGATGCAGTCGCCGCGGCAGTTCCTGCACGTCGCGATGAGCTTCGTGATCCTGCTGGCGATGCAGATGACGTTCTTCCTCCTGTTCCCGGTGATCACCCCCGAGGCGTGGCGCGCCAACAACCAGCGGCGCGACCTGTCGGAACGGTTTCTCGCGTTTGTGCAGAGCTTCGACGGGCGGGCAAACAGCTTCCCGAGCATGCACGTCTCGGTGGCGACCCTGACCGCGCTCCACCTCATGCCAAATCTCGGGATGTGGGCGATGGCCTTCCCGCTGCTGATCGGACTGAGCTGCCTGTTCACCAAGCAGCATTACCTCATCGACCTGCCGGCGGGGGCGGTCCTGGGCGGCGCGGCGTTCTGGTGTTACCAGGTCGCGTACTGACTCCGGCAGAAGTCACAGGACTCAGGTCGAAAGTCGCAGGTTTCGTCCGCGGCTTCGCCGCAGGCTGATGCGGATTGGAGCGTCACGTAATGCGTGACACGCGAGGTCGGGCTGGGGAAACCTCGAGCCCCTCCGTTCCCTCCGTTTCCTCCTGTGAAAATCCCGTCCTCCTCAATGCGGTTGCCTCTGGAGCCTCCGACGACTGATGCTGGGGCATGCTGCTCGCCCTCGCGCTCTACCTCGCGGCCTACGCGTTGTGCCTCGGTGTCCTGTGGATCTGGCGGGTGAACCGCCGCCGGGAGCGTCCGCCGGCCGCGCCGAAGCTCCTGCGCGGTCCCGGCGAGTCGCTGCGCTGGCGCCTCCAGCAGCTCGACGACGCCCTGCTGCTTCACGCATTCGGCGCCGCGTTTCTTCCGATGGGGGTGTTCGTCGGCGGTCTCATGCTCGCGCTTAACCTTCCCGCCAATGAGCGCGACCCGGCAATGCTCGGGGCCTTCGCGCTGTTCGTGCTGACGCTTGTGTTCGCCGGGCGGTGGATGCTCGAGAAATTTACCCTGCGCCGAGACTGTCACCTCGGCCTGCTCGGCGAGAAGATCGTCGCTGAGGCCATCGCGCCGCTCGTGACCGAGGGCGCCCAGATCTTCCACGACGTGCCGGCCGGGTCGTTCAACCTCGACCACGTGATCGTCAGTCCGACCGGCATCTACGCCATCGAGACCAAGACCCGCCGCGCCGGCCGGGCGCTGCCGGACCGCAAGCCCGACGAGATCGAGTTCGACGGCAGCCAGCTGATTTACCCGTGGGGCGAGGACACCTTCGGCCTCGACCAAGCGATGCACCGCGCCGCCTGGCTCACGAACTGGCTGCGCGACACCGCCGGCGAACCCGTGACGGTGGTGCCCGTCCTGACCTTTCCCGGCTGGAACGTGGCCACGACCGCGGCCGGCGCGGAGGTCCACGTCGTTTCGCCAAGCGCCATCCCGGGCCTGGTGCGGAACCGGGCCGTGTCCCTCAGTCCCGCCCAGCTCGAGCACATCGCCCGGCAATTGGAGGTCAGGTGCCGCGACGTGGAGTTCTAAGCGGCGCGTGATCCGTCTCGTCCCGATGGGTTGATTCCCGGACGGCTCTCGTCGAGACTGCGGCCGTGACCCTCGTCGAAAAACAGCAGCAGTTGGTGGACGATCTCGCGATCATCCCGGATCCGCACGAGCGGCTCGCGGCCGTGGTGGACCGAGCCAAACGGCTACCCCCTTTGGCTGACACCGAGCGGACCGACACCCATCGGGTGCGGGGCTGCATTTCGCAGGTCTGGCTCGTCGCGGACCAGCGGGATGGACGGCTGTTCTTTCGCTGCGACGCAGACAGCCCGCTCGTGAAGGGCCTGGTGCACTGCCTGGCGGAGTTTTTCAGCGATGCCACGCCGGCCGAGATTGCGGCGAGCGACGCCGACCCGCTGGTCGCCCTGGATTTGGTCCGCAACCTCTCCCCCACCCGCAAGAACGGCCTCGGCGCCGTGCGGACCCGTATCCGCGAAATCGCCCAGGCGTCATGAACCTGTGCGACGCCCACAATCACCTGCAGGACGCGTGGCTCACGCCGCACCGCGACCAGGTGTTTCGCGACCTCGCGGGCGTGGGCGTGAGGGCCGCCGTGGTGAACGGCACGTCGGAAACCGACTGGGAGGAGGTAACGGCGTTGGCTGCGGCTTACCCAGTGGTTCGTTCCAGTTACGGGCTGCACCCCTGGGATGCCGGCAATCGCACGTCGAACTGGCAGGCGCTGCTGATCTCCCAACTCGACGCCAACCCAAACGCCGGCGTCGGCGAAATCGGATTGGACCGGTGGATCCTGGATCGCGCGAAGCCCGACGACCCGCGACTCACCGGGCTGCGCCGCGCTCCGCTCGACGAGCAATTGGAGGTGTTCCTGTGGCAGCTGGACCTTGCCGTCGCGGGCAATCGTCCGGCGTCGATCCACTGCCTCGACGCCCACGGCGCCCTGCTCGACGCCTTGGCTAAAGCGCGCCGCCCCGAACAGGGATTCCTGCTCCACGCCTACAACGGCTCGGTCGAGTTGATGCAGCGCTTCGTGAAACTCGGGGCGTATTTCTCCTTCAACGGCTCCTTCCTCGATCCGCGCAAGGAACGCCTGCGCGCCGTCTACACCGCCATCCCGGTCGAACGTCTGCTCGTCGAGACCGACGCGCCGGCCATGCGGACGCCGGCGACGCTCGAGGAGTTTCCTCCGCTGGCGACCCCGGAAGGCCCCATCGCCAACCACCCGGCGAATCTCCGCGCCACCTACCTCGGCCTGGCCGCATGGCGCGGCATGGAGGTCGACCAGCTCGCCACGCAGGTTGAGGCGAATTTCCGGCGACTGTTCGGTTAGGCGGCAGGACGGCACCGCCGGCCAGGGGCAGCGTGCTTGGCTTGCCACGAAGGGCACGAAGCGTACGAAGAGCCGGCCGCTTCTGCGATGCCGATCGGCTCAGCGGTGGTTCGACGAATTTCTGGCGGGTTCGGGCACAGCCTCTCTATCTAGGTAGCCAGCGGCTTGGTCGAATCACGGTCAACTCGCTGCGGATGAAGATCGCGGAGTCTCCGCTCCAGATCCGGCATATCCTGGTGATCGACAAAAAGCCCGAACGTCTTGCCGCCGGGTTCGGAAACCTGGATGAGCATCCGAGCCCGAGGCTTTTTCCGCTCCTTGACCAAGACCACGAGGACTAGAGTAGACGTGACAGCGCACAAGCCACCCAGGCCGTAGATCGCAATGTGGATGAGAGCATCGATGTTCATGAACTAGATACCCAACTCCCCGACCGACGTCGCCCGAATTCAACCGAAAGATAGCCTAGCGGACGGGAATTTTGGCCAAACGCAGCTCACTGCTCTCAACCGCCTTGGGCGATCGCCTTCACCACTTCGCCGGCGGCCACCAACCCGAAGGTTGCGGTGACAAACACCGCGGAGCCGAGGCCGCTCTCGCAGTCCATCGCGAGATTGCTGCCCGGTTCCGGCTCGGAGCTGCAGGTGCCGTCCGCCCAGGGATAGACCGGCAGCTCCCCCGACCAGACGCAGTGCACGCCGAACATCATCTTCCCGCGCTCAGTGCCCTTCGAGAAACTGTAGTCGCGCCGCAGTTTCTTCCGGACCTGACGCAGCAGTTCGTCGTTGCAGGCGTGGCCGAGATCCGTGGCGCGCACCTGCGTCGCGTCCCGCTTGCCGCCCGCCCCGCCAATCGTCAGGACGCGGAGGCCGCGCCCGTGCGCGGTGCCGATCAGCAGGGCTTTGTTCGACATCTGGTCGATGGCGTCCACCACGTAGTCGAACGCCGGCGCCAGCAGCCGGGTGGCTGATTCCGGCGTGAAAAACTCGGCGCGGGTCGTGACCTGGCACGACGGATTGATGGCCCGCACGCGTTCAGCGAGCACGTCGATCTTCGGCCGGCCAATCTGGCCCTCGATTGCCGGCAGCTGACGGTTGACGTTCGTCACGCAGACGTCGTCGAGGTCGATCAGCGTCAGCGCCCCGACGCCGCTGCGCGCGAGGCCTTCGACCGTCCATGAGCCGACTCCACCCACTCCCACCACGCACACGTGGGCGGCACGCAGCCGCGGCAGGGCCGCCGCACCGAGCAGCCGGCCGAGTCCGCCAAAGCGTTGGAGATAGTCGTCCATGGAGAACGCCGCGCGGGGCGCGGCGTTCGGAGATGGAAGATGGGACTTGGGAGATGGAAATACAAATCTGCCGGGTCCGCGATGGATGCTTCGGTATTCCAACTCCCAGCTCCCATCTTCCATCTTCAGCTTACCGTCTCCGCTCCCGATGGTCCGGTGAAACGCCGGACTATTTTGACGCATTTCTTGTCATTAGGCTGAGCAGGGTCGCGCCTTTCATTCCGTGATGAATGAGGGAGCCCGGGGTTTCCGACTTCTGGGTTTGGTGCCGGCGGCGCTAGGATCACGGGCACCACAGAACATGAACGTCAGGGCCTTCGGGCCCGAACTCCCCAGCCATGAAAATGAAACCCCATCTCCACGGAAAGCGCGGCACCGACCTGCTGCACGATCCCTTGCTCAACAAGGGCCAGGCCTTCACGGAGGCCGAGCGCGACGCCCTCGGGCTGCGCGGTCTGCTGCCGCCCCACGTGGCCACGCAGGACGAACAGGTCGGCAAGACCCTGGAAACCGTCCGGCGCAAGCCCACCGACCTGGAGCGCTACATCTACCTCATCTCGCTCCAGGAACGGAACGAGAACCTGTTCTACCGGCTCGTGACGGACAACGTCACCGAGATGATGCCCCTGATCTACACGCCGACCGTCGGTCTGGCGTGCCAGCGCTACGCTTTCATTTTCCGCCGTCCCCGCGGCCTGTTCATCAGCATCCGCGACCGCGGCCGCGTGAAGCAGATCCTGCAGAACTGGCCGCATGACGACGTGCGCATGATCGTCGTGACCGACGGCGAGCGCATCCTCGGCCTGGGCGACCTGGGCGCGAACGGCATGGGTATTCCCGTGGGCAAGCTCTCGCTCTACACGGCCTGCGCCGGCCTCATGCCCGACCAGTGCCTGCCCGTGATGCTCGACGTCGGCACCGAAAATGCGACGTTCCTGTCCGATCAGAACTACATCGGCACCAAGGCCCGCCGCGAGCGCGGCCCGGCCTACGACGCGCTGGTCGCGGAGTTCGTCGACGGCGTGCAGGAGATCTTCCCGCGCGCCTGCATCCAGTTCGAGGACTTCGGCAATGCGAACGCCTTCCGGCTGCTCCAGCACTACCGCGACAAGGTTTGCTGCTTCAACGACGACATCCAGGGCACCGCGGGCGTCACGCTCGCCGGCGTTTACTCCGCCCTCCGCCTCAACGGCGGCACGCTCGCCAACCAGCGCTTCCTCTTCCTCGGCGCCGGCGAGGCGGGCATTGGCATCGGTGACCTCATCGTCGAGGCGCTCAAGGCCGAGGGCGTGGCCGAGGATGTCGCCCGGGGCCAGTGCTGGTACGTCGACTCCAAGGGCCTGGTCGTGTCGTCCCGGACCGACCTCGCGCCGCACAAGCGGCGTTTCGCCCACAACCACCCGGGCGTCGACTCGCTGCTGGCCGCCGTCGAGGCGCTCAAGCCGACGATGCTGATCGGCGTGTCCGGCATGCCCCAGACGTTCACCGAGCCCATCGTCCGCGCGATGGGGAAGTTCAACCAGCGCCCGGCGATCTTCGCGCTCTCCAATCCGACCTCGAAGGCCGAGTGCACCGCCGAGCAGGCTTACACGTGGACGGAGGGCCGCGCGATCTTCGCGAGCGGCAGCCCGTTCCCGGACTTCGTGCTCCACGGCCGCACCTACAAGCCCGGCCAGGGCAACAACTCGTACATCTTCCCCGGCGTCGGCCTCGGCATCATCTGCAGCCAGGCCAAGCGGGTGACGGACGAGATGTTCTTCGTCGCGGCGAAGGTGCTCGCGAGCATGGTCACCGAGCAGGATCTCAGCTACGGCCGGATCTATCCGGACCTCCAGCGGATCCGCGAGGTGTCCGCCAACATCGCCACCGCCGTGGCCCGCGTCGCGTTCCAGCGCGGCCTCACCGACATGCTCTGTCCCGAGGACCTCGCCGCCCGCGTCCGCAGCCAGATGTACGAGCCGGTCTACCCGAACTTCGTGTAGGCGGGCCGCCGTCCGCCGGAAATCGAACCTCGGCCTTCGATCCACTCAGGCCGCCACGCCTCAAGGCCTGGCGGCCTTTTCGTTTCCACCGATCGGAATCCTGCCGCGCATTTTGAAGTCCGCCCTCCGAACCCAGAATTTCGATCTCCGATCTCCGAACTCCGATCTCCGATCCCCCAAGATAGAAGCATCCCCCTACCCGCGCCTCGTCTCCTTCAAGCACCGCTCCACCGCCTCGATCGCCGCGCGGGTCCGCGCCTCCGCCTGACCGCGAACCTCGACGAATGGACGGCCCCGTTTCTCAAGGGCCTCGCGCCACAGCCGGCGGCCCATCTCGCGTCCAGCCTGATCGGGAAACGAGCGCTGCGGATCGGGCTCGAAGGGCAGGTCGGTGTCGCAGAGCAGCCACAGCGTCACCTCCTTCGCCCGACGCTCCGCCTCCTCGCGCACCCACGGCGGGCACTCGCCGGGAAAGAGCACGTCGTCCCAGAGCGTGCAGGTGATCAGGTCCGTATCGTGGAAGACGAGCCGCCGCGCCTTGGCCACCGCGCGGTCTTCGTTCGCCATCTGGCCCAGCGCGATTGTCCCGAGGTCGGCGCCCGTAATCATCCCGTGCTTCAGCTCCCAGAACTCGCGCACGAACTCCGGCGACCACGGTTCCCGGAAATGCGCCGCCAGCGCCTGCGCCAGCGTGGTCTTGCCCGTGGACTCCGTGCCGAACACGACGATGCGCTTCGGGGCGCTGGCGGGAGCTGAGGGCGAGGCCATCACGATGGTGCGACTATGGGAACCCGTGGCCCGCGCTCAAGCCGTCGGCTGCCGCTTCATCGCCTTCGCCCATTCGCGCCAGCCCACCAGCGCGAGGACGAGATAGATCGCGTAAAGGAAGGACGTGTACGCCAGCGCCGCACTCCAGTACGAGGCGATGGCCACGAGGTTCACCACCACCCACAGCGGCCAATTCTCGATCTGCTTGCGCACCTGCAGCACCTGCGCCGCCACGCTGAATGCCGCGATGAAGGCGTCGCGCCACGGCATCACGGCCTGCATCCACGGTCCGACAAACCGCGCCCACCCCACCGTCGCAATGCCGCCCAGCATCAGGGTCACGATCCAGCCGCGGGCCGAGAGGCGCGTCACGGGCAACTCGGGCGCGGCGCCCCGGTCCTTCACCCAGTGCCACCAGCCCCAGGCCAGCGCGACGAAGTAGAAGATCTGGAGCAGCGCGTCGGCGGGAAAACGGGCGCGGTAAAACAGGACGCCCTGCACGGTCACCGCCGCCAGCCCCACCGGAAACGCCCACAGGGTCCGGCGGATCATCAGCCACACCCCGACCACTCCCAGCACGAGATTGGCCTGGTCCAACGGTTCCGCCGTCGTCAGCCCGACCCAGATGTTGTGCAGTGCCTCGCGCATCGGGACCTAGTTCAGGCGGAGTTGTCCCGGACGCAACGGAGGAAACCGTGGCCGGCCGGTCGGATCACTTCTTCTCCGCCACGAACGCCTCCATCGCCTCGCGGGTGATCGCATGGCGGGCGCCGCAGCGCGGGCAGCGGATCTCGATCTTCGGATCCTCGCCAAATAACTCGTCCGGCTGGGTCCGCATCGTCGGCGCCAGCACCTCCATCATCCGCGCCTGATTGCAGCCGCAGTGCCACCGGACGATCCGGCGCTCGAGCAGCGCGAGCGTCTCATGCTGGTCCAGGGTGCGCACGTCTTCGGTGGTCAGGCTGCGCAGCCAGGCAAGGTCGCAGTCGGGATGCTCCGTGATCAGCACGTGATCCTCCTCGCCCAGCTGGAAGAACCGCCCAAGACGCTGTTCGCTCTGGGCGTAGAAACGCTCGACGGCCGCCAGCGGATCGCTGCCCGTGAAATTCACCATGCTGCGCCGCTTCGCCTGCCGACCGCGCACGACATCCGCGTAGAAGATATTCTCGGGCAGCTCGCGCACGTTTTCGGCGAAGGCCCGGCCCGTCACGGCCCCGGTCTCGTTGTCGCCGGTGAGAAAGAGGTTCAGCCGGGGCTCCTGGAAATTGATCGTCCACGCGATGAGCTCGTCCCACGGACGGGAGGCCGCGTGGAGGACAAACCCCGCGAGGGCCTGCTTGAACATCGCGTCGTGCTCCGGCGCCGGCTGCAAGCGCTGGGCCGCGAGATGAAGGTAGTAATCGACGAAGAGGTCGCCGAAGTCGGCCCGCGCCAGCATCACGTTCCGGCCGCGCACGAAATACGTGCGCACTTCGAGCCCGGGCTCGGCGGGATTGGGCGGCGTGGTGTCAGCCATGGCGCCCCACCATTGCCGGGACAGTCCGTTTGTAAAGCAGCCGTCCCCAGCTTCGTCTGGCTCAGGATCACCCAACCAATCCAAGCTTATTGCCCACGGAACACACAGAATACACGGAAGAGTTCCCCGGGCTCCGATTCAGTGTATTCCGTGTGTTCCGTGGGCCAAATCCTTCGACTACCCCAGACTCACTTCGAGGCGGGCAGGTGGCTCTTCAGCTTGTTGATCTTCGGCGCGATCACGACCCGGCAGTAGCCCTGGCCGGGATTCCGGGCGAAATAGTTCTGATGATAGCTCTCGGCCGGCCAGAACTTGGTCAGCGGCACGATCTCGGTCGTGATCGGGCTGCTGAACCGCTCCTGGGCCGCGCGGAGGGATTTCTCGGCGGCCGCCTTCTGCGCGTCGTTCGCGTAGAGGATGATCGAGCGATACTGCGGACCCTCGTCGTTTCCCTGGCCGCCCACTTGGGTCGGGTCGTGCACCATCCAGAAATAGTCCAGCAGGGTGTCCAACGACACGACGGTCGGATCGAAGTCGATCTTGATGACCTCGGCGTGTCCGGTGCCGTGCGAGCAGACGTCCTCGTAGGACGGATTCGGCTGGTTGCCGCCGGCATAGCCGCTCGTGACGTGGATCACGCCGGTCTGGAGCTGGTAGGCCGCCTCGGTGCACCAAAAGCAGCCGCCGCCGAGGACGAGTGATTCGGTCTTCACGTTCTTGGTTTCAGCAGCGGGGAGGGTCATGGGAAGCAAGAGGAGGCCGAGCAGGGATAGGCAGCGGTTCATGCGAGTTCGAGCCAAGGTGGAAGGAATTATTCCCCGCGCAAGGCCCCGCCGCGAATTCGGTCGGCTACGACTGCTTGCGTCCTCCCAGCACGGGCACGTGCCACACGACATACTGGGCGGGGTCCAGAATGCTCGCGATCATCTGGTCGAAATACGCCCGGACCTCTTCCGGCGGCTGGTGGGAATACTGGCTGATGACCCCGGTGTAGCCGTCGCGCCACGCCTCGATGATCGTGGCAAAGACCGCCCGCGGCACCCTCACGGTGTCCACCACCACGTAGTCGACGCGCAGGTCCTGCAGGCCCAGCGCCTGCAGCATCGGCCAGGTCCGCCGCCCCACCCGTTCGTCGACGCCCATCGAGCCCGCGGCGGTCCGCACCCACTCGTGCCAGAACCGGTCCGGGTCCCGAGCCCCCGGCATGAAATGCAGCATGCAATAGTCCTCGCTCAGCACGTGCACCCAACCGCCCGGGCGCGTGATCCGCACCAACTCGGTCAGGACGCGCTGGGGCTCCGGGATGGACTGCGTCACATGGCGGCAGACGACGAGGTCGAAGCTCCCGGTCGGCAGATCGAGCGCAAAGGCGTCGCCTTGCTGAAACTGCACCCGCGGCGCCAGCGCCGCATGCCGGGACCGGGCCAGCGCCACGCTGCTCTCAAGGATGTCGACGCCCAGCACCTCGGCCTTTGGGAAGAGACCGCCCAGCCGCGCCGTGATCTCGCCGCTCCCGCACCCGATGTCCGCGATGCGGCAGTCCGGCGCCAACCCATATCGGGCGAACAAGGCCGACTCCTGCGGCCAGATCGCGTTCGCCTGCGCCGCGAGGTTCCGAATCATCGACTCGTCCGCCATCTGCTCGGCCTGAGGGTTCCGGTCTTGCGCCATGGCGCCAAAAAGCCAGCGACCGCATCCGCTGCCAAGCCCGGAGCGACGGACTGAGCCTCGTTGGCTCGGCGAATCGGCTCGAATCAACCCTCCTTTGTTGTTCGATCAAAGCCGCGCCATGACCACCGACCTCGCCGTCGACTCCCCGCTCTCTTTCCTGTGGCTGCCCGACGGACGCAGCGACGATCGCGATCTCTACGTCGCGTTTCGCGCCGAGTTCGTGCTCCCAGCCGCCGGCGTGCTCACCTGGCGGGCCCTGGCTGTGGACTGGTTCACGACATGGCTCGACGGCCACCGCGTCGCCGAGGGCCCGGCGCGATTCCCCGCCTCGCGCCCCGAGTACCAGACGTTTTCCACGCCCGTCGCCGCCGGCCGCCATACGCTCGGTTTCATCGTCAACCACCTCGGTGTGTCGACCCGCCTGCTCGAGGGCATTCCGCCTTTTCTCGCCTGCGCCGTAGCCTGCAACGGCATCGAGCTGTCGCTGACCTGGCGCTGCACGCGGCTCGACGCCTTCACCTCCCAGGTGCGCCGCATCAATCCCCAGCTCGGGTTCGTCGAGTGGTGCGACACCCGCCGCCTGCCGGCGTGGACGGCGAGTGGATTCGACGACAGCGCCTGGTCGAATGCCGTAGCCATCACGCGCAACCTCGGCGCGCTCCGGCCGCTCTCGACCGCCAACCCGCGGAGCATCGAACACCCGCTGACGCCTCTCGCCACCGGGCACCTGACCGAGAACTTCGGCTACGAACGCGACGACGTGCCGGCCCGTTTTTTCCTGCGGGACCTCGCGCCCACGCTGCCGCCGCAAGGAGTCTGGCGTCGTTACGATCTCGGGCGGGTCCGGCTCATGCGTCCCCGCTTCACCCTCGATCTGCCCGCAGGTGCGGTCGTCGAGTTTGCCTACAGCGAGGCTCTCGCCCAGGGCCGGGTGCCGCCCTGGATCACGCTCTCGGCCGGTGACTCCTGCAATCTCGACCACTACGTCGCCCGCGGCGGTGAACAGGAGTTCAGCCCGCTAGCGCCGCGTGGCGGACGGTTCCTCGAGGTGCACATTCTCGCCGATCCGGCGCAGGTGAAGTTCGTCCGCGAGGAGGCCGTTGAGCGGACCTACTATGGCGAGTCCGCCGGCGCACTGCGGACCGACGATCCCTTGCTCAACCGGATCTGGTCCGTCGGCGTCGACACGCATCGGGCGTGCTCGGAGGACGCCATCACCGACAATCCCACCCGCGAGCGCGGCCAGTGGGCCGGTGACGTCGTGACCGTGGGGCTCGATATTGCCGCGGTCGCTTTCTCCGACCTTCGTCTCTGCCGCCGGAGTCTGGTGCATTCGGCCGACTGCGCGCGGGCCGACGGTCTGGTCGCCGGGCTGTGCCCGGGTGGCGCCGCCTACCTGAGTACGTTCGCCGCGCAGTGGGTCACGGCCTGCGTGCACTACTGGGAGCTGGCCGGCGAACGCGAGCTGCTGGTCGACCTCTTTCCCGCCGCCGAGCGCAACCTCGACGCGTTCCTGCAGCAGCTCACGCCCGACGGCGTGAAGGACGAGCTCGGATGGGGCTTCGTCGACTGGGGCTACGTGCGCAATCCCGGGCCCAGCGACATGGGGGTGAACCTGCACACCTTGGCCGCGCTGCGCGACCTGGCACGCTGGGCCGAGGTGCTGGGTCGGGCGGATCGAGCCACGTTCTACCGCACGAAAGCGGAGGACCTTCACGGGATCATCGCGCGCTACTTCGCCGGGGAGTTTGCCCAGGGCGGCGACGCCTGGTCCCGCATCGGCTACCACCGGGCGGCGCTGGGCCTGCGGATGGGCTTCTTTGCCGCCGAGCAGGCCCGGGCCGGACGGGCGTTTCTGAAGGCGCACATGCTGCGGTGCTTTCCCAACGATCCGTCGGCGCCGCGCCTCAGCGATCCGGGCGCGAACAACCCGCGGCTCATCACGCCATACTTTGCCTACTTCGCGATGCCGGAGCTGATCGCGCACGGCGACATGGACTTCGTGCTCGCCCAATTCCGCACCTGCTGGGGCTGGGCCCTGACTGAGCAGCCGACCACCTGGCTCGAGGTCTTCGACCCGCGCTGGAGCCGTTGCCACCAGTGGTCCGGCAGCCCGACGTGGCAGATGTCGCGCCACCTGCTCGGCCTGCGGCCGCGCCGCGATCTCGGCGGGCTGCAGTTCGAGGTCAGCCTCGCGACCGGGTCGCTCTCCAACGTCACCGGCCGTTTCCCCATCGCGGGGACCGACCATGCGATCGAGGTCAGCTGGACCAAGGACGCATCCGGCCTCCGCTACGCTCTCCGGACGCCGGTTCCCATCACGCTCCATCTGGCCTCACGCCTGACCAGTGGCGAAGCTCAGCGGGTCGAGGTCGCGGAAGCGTTCGCCGCCTCGTGGCCGCTGACCGCGTGTCGCTGATTCCGGCCTTACCCGGAAGTAGTAGCCCGGGCGCGTCCCGATCAGTGCGTCAGCTTCCGGTACTTAATCCGGTGCGGCTCGTCGGCGTCCTTGCCCTTCCGGCGACGGAGATCCTCCTGGTAGCTGGAGAAATTGCCGTTGAACCAGTGGACGTAGCTGTCGCCTTCGAAGGCCAGGATGTGAGTGGCCACGCGGTCAAGAAACCAACGGTCGTGTGACACCACCACGGCACAGCCCGCGAAATTCTCCAGGCCTTCCTCGAGCGCGCGGATCGAGTTCACGTCGAGGTCGTTCGTCGGCTCGTCCAGCAGGATCAGGTTGGCCCCGCTCTTGAGCAGACGCGCCAAATGCACGCGGTTGCGCTCGCCGCCGGAGAGCACGCCGACCTTCTTGCTCTGGTCGGGTCCCGTGAAGCCGAACTGCGCGCAGTAGGCGCGGCTGTTGATGTCGCGGCCCGCGAGCTTCATGATCTCCTCGCCGCCGCTGATCGCCTGCCAGATCGTCTCGTGGTCCGGCAGCGAATCGCGCGACTGGTCGACATGGGCGATCTTCACCGTGTCTCCGATGCGCAGCGCCCCGCCGTCGGGCTGCTCGGCGCCGGTGATCAGGCGGAACAGGGTCGTCTTGCCGGCGCCGTTCGGGCCGATGACGCCGACAATGCCGCCGGGTGGGAGCGTGAAGCTGAGGTTTTCGAACAGCACGTTTTCGCCGTAGCTCTTGGCGAGGTCCTTGGCCTCGACGACCAGGGTGCCGAGCCGCGGGCCGGGCGGGATGATCAGCTCGAATTCCTTCTCCTTCTCCACGACGCTCTGCTTGAGCATCGCCTCGTAGGCGTTGATGCGCGCCTGGGACTTGGCCACGCGGGCCTTGGCCGATTGGCGGATCCACGCCAGCTCGCGCGCCATCGCCTTCTGGCGCCGGTCCTCGGTCCGCTGTTCGACTGCCTGCCGCGCCTGTTTCTGCTCGAGCCAGGAGGAGTAGTTGCCCTTCCACGGAATACCGTGGCCGTACGACAGCTCGAGGATCCACTGGGCGACGTTGTCGAGGAAGTAGCGGTCGTGGGTCACCGCGATCACCGTGCCTTCGTAGCGCGCGAGGTGCTGCTCCAGCCAGTTCACGCTCTCGGCGTCGAGGTGGTTGGTGGGCTCGTCGAGCAGCAGGATTGCGGGCTGCTGGAGAAGCAGGCGGGCCAGCGCCACTCGGCGCCGCTCGCCGCCGGACAATTTGTCGACCACCTGGTCGCCTGACGGGCAGCGGAGCGCGTCCATGGCCATCTCGACGCGCGGGGTCACGTCCCAGGCATTGGCGGCCTCGATCTTCTCCTGCAGCTCGCCCTGCTTCGCCATGATCGCGTCCCGGGCCGCGTCGTCCGCGGCTTCATTCAGCTCGTCCCACGTGGCGTCGTAGGCCGCCGTCAGGTCGGTCAGGTGTTTCACGCCCTCCTCCACGCACGCCTTCACCGTGGCGCCCGGGGTCAGGTAGGGCTCCTGCTCCAGGAACCCGACCGGATAGCCGGGCTCAAAATGGACCCGGCCATCGATCTCGGTGTCCCGGCCGGCGAGAATGCGCAGCAGGGAGGACTTGCCGGAACCGTTGAGGCCGAGCACGCCGATCTTCGCGCCGTAGTAGAACGACAGGGAGATGTCGCGGAGGATTTCCTTGCGCTCGATCTTCTTCGAGACGCCCAGCATGGAGAAAATGATCTTCGGCTCGTCGGGCTTGGCCATGGGGTCCACTCAAACGCGCGATTGACGCGCCGCAAGCCCCGTGGCTTCCCTTCCCGCGTGCAAGTCCGCCGCGCTACCCCCGCCGACGCCCGGGCCATTGCCGAGGTGCATGTCGCCTCCTGGCAGTCCGCCTACCGTGGTCTGTTTCCCGATTCCGTCCTCGACGGCCTGTCCGTCGCCGAACGCGAGCAGATGTGGTCCGCGCGCCTCGCCGAGCAGGCGGCCATCTGGGTGGCAGGGAGCCACGGCCAGGTCAGCGGGTTCGTGTACGCATGTCCGTCCCGGGACGCCGACGCCCCGCCGCCGGCCTTCGGCGAGATCGCGGCGCTCTACGTGCACCCGGCCGCGTGGGGCACCGGCTGCGGTCGCGCGCTCTGCCAGACGGCGCTCGCCCATTTCGCCGCGACCCCGGCCCAGTCCGTGATCGTCTGGGCGCTGAGCGGCAACCGCTCGGCCCACCACTTCTACCAGTCGCAGGGCTTCGTCGTGGATGACGGCCACCGCGACCGCACGCTGTTCGACATCACGCAGACCGAGGTCCGTTTTCGTCACAACCTCCGCTGACCATGGCGCCGCTCGACCGTCCCACCCTGATCGCCACCGTCCGCCAGGCGCTCGAACCGCAGCCGTGGGCGCATGCCCTGTGGGAAGGCGGCTCGGCCGGGTTCGGACGCGCCGACCAGTGGAGCGACGTCGATCTCCAGGCCGAGGTCGACGACGACAAGGTCGCCGCGACCTTTGCCGCCGTGGAGGCCGCGCTGGCCAAGGTGGCGCAGGTCTCGCTCGTCTTCGCCGTGCCCGAGCCGGCCTGGCACGGACACAGCCAGCGCTTCTACCGCTTCGCGAACGCCGAGCCGTGGCTGATTCTTGACTTCTGCGTGATCAAGCGCGGCGGCGGCTACAAGTTCAACGAGCCCGACGTCCACGGCCGAGCCCCGGTGCTGTTCGACCGCTCGGGCCTGTTTGGGTCCCACGTCGTGAAGACCGACCGCGCCGCGCTTGAGACGCGGCTGCGCGGCCGGATCGAGGCGCTGCGTGTGCGGTTCGCAATGTTCCAGGTGCTGGTCGACAAGGAGACCTGGCGCGGCAACCCGATCGACGCCCTGCATTTCTACCAGGGCCTCACGCTCGCGCCCTTGGTAGAACTGCTCCGCATCAAGCACGACCCGCTTCGCTCCACCTGGGGCAATCGCTACCTGCACCGGACGCTGCCGACCCCCGAGGCCGACCGGCTGGCAAAGCTCATGTACGTCGCGACCCCCGACCAGGTCGCACCGAAACGCGCCGAGGCCGAAACGTGGTTCAACGCGCTGGCCGACGAGCTGTCGGCGAGGAAGCAGTTGGTACCGCCGAGCTGAGGTGCATTCTCCGCCATGGACCTTTCGGACGGTCGAGGTCTGACGCCAACCGACCAGAGCGGCGCAGGGTCTACAGCCGTGAGCTTGGACAAGGGACGCGTGTTTGGCCTCGACCTGATGCGCACAGCAGCGGTGCTCGGAGTGCTCGGCGCCCACGACATCTCGGTGCTTTATCCCCACTACCCCAAGATTGGCGTTCTCGGTCAGGGCGGCTTTTACGGGGTTGAGCTCTTCTTTGTCCTGAGCGGATTTCTGATCGGGCAGATCTTGCTTCGACACGGCGATGAACTAGCCAAGCCGGCCGGCCTGTTTGCATTCTATCTCCGTCGATGGTTTAGGACGCTGCCACTCTTTTGGCTTCTCGTCGCTGGCAATGTCGCCCTGGACCGTCTTCTCGAGGGAACCCCAATTGGACAGCGCGACGTGCTCGGCCATGCCTTGTTCGTGCGGAATTTCAGCTCTCTGCAGCTGCAGTTTCTTCCAGAATCATGGAGCCTGGCGGTCGAGGAGTGGTTCTACCTGCTGTTTCCGGCTCTCGTCTGGCTCGGCCTCCAGTTCTTTCGGCGATTCGACGCAGTGTTTCTCGGTTGTGCCCTTCTGCTCTACTCGCTTTCGAGCCTCGGCCGAGTCATGGCCGCTGCTGACGGCGACATGACGTGGATGGTAATCAGGGTCGTCGTTATCTACCGCTTCGACGCCATCATGACTGGCATTCTCGCAGCATGGGTTGCCCATCGGAATCCGATCATCTGGCAGCGCCATGCGAGATCATGCGCGATTGTTGGCGCGGTCATGGTGGCGGTGCTCTACGCTACGCTCTGGCGCATCGAGGGAACGTGGTTGACCAACGGCGCTGACTCTTGGTTCGCGCGCACAGGGCGCTTCAATCTCGTTTCGCTCGGCTTCGCATTCATGTTGCCGGCGGCAGCGGCTTGGAGGGTGCGCCGGGAATCCGGGCTGGTTCGCCTCGTGGCGTGGGTGGCGTTGTGGTCGTATTCAATCTACCTGCTTCAGCACCCGATCTACCGCCTGGTCATGGCGCTTGGATTCAAGCACTGGCAAACCTCGCCTGCTGAGGCCCTAGGTTTGTGTGCTACCCTCGTGTTCCTGACGGTAGCGGCGAGCGCCCTTGTCTACCGATTCTATGAAGCCCCTTGCACACGCCTCCGCGAACGCATCGTACCATTCGTGCTAGGGTCACAGACGCACCGGAAGTAAATCTCTTGGTGCGCAGCCGCAACGCGGAGATCTCCTAGGCCGCATCAGGCGCCGCCGCCCTTACCGGCTGATCTTCGCGCCCAGCCAGCAGATGGCTCGCCGTGTTGTCCCGAAAAAACACGGGAACCCCTAGATTGCGCGCACACTGACTTGCCGCCTCGAGGTGTCGTCGCACTTCGCTCCCATAGCCGGCTATCATTTGCTCGGAATAGACAAACTCCCAAGCACCCCGGCGAACCCGCCACGTGGGCACATCGCCAAAGGTGAAAAGTTGCGTGAACACGACCCCATCAACCGCCAACCGCCGAGCGAGCGCGACAAACATGGCGGCCTCGAACACATTTTCCCGCATTAGCGTCATGTTCACGTTGATGAAAATCCGGGAGGTTGGGCAGGCAGAGCGCGCGCGCATCAGGACCTTCACCGCGGTCAACACCCGATCAAAATCGCCTCCGCGGATCTTGTGGTACGTCTCAGGTCGCGCCGCGTCGAGCGATACGCTGAGTTCCGTGACACAAGAGCTGGCAATTCGTGCGGCGCGCGCGTCGTCCAGGAAGTGCCCGTTGGTGTTAGCCCGTACAAAACGCCGACGCCGTGCGGGCATGTGATCGACGACCCACCAAAAGGCCGGGGCCGTGGTCGGCTCACCCACTCCACTGATGATGATCCGCGTCGCCGATTCCAAAACCTGCCGCGCCCGTTCCACCACCGACACCGGCATGTGATGAGGATTGGTCACCTGTTCCATACCTTGCGGGCACATCACGCACCGCAGGTTGCAGATCGTGGTGACGGCCAAGACAACATCCACCGGATGGGCACGAAGCTCCACGGCTCCGCGAGAGTATTCCACCAACCCTAGCGTCGCGTTTTCGAGAGGCGCAGGCGGTCCGCTCGACTCCCGCCTGGGCCCTGAGTCCCCGGTCTCTTCGTCGATCGACTCAGCGGCGACAACCGGTGCCTGTGTGGGCAAGGAGGTCGTGAGTCGGTACGACCGACCCTCGTGACGGCCATGTCGGACAAAGTGCTCCAGTCCCGAAGCGAATCTGCCTTCCTCGACCTGCGCGCCGACGTCGGGATGATCTGCAAGATACGCCGCTTCATTGAATGATTGAGCGAACTCCTCATCGAGAGACAACGGCGCAGCGCGTTCCGGAAATGCAGGATGTTCCCGCTGGAATGGACACTCCGACGAGTGGCACACGCGGTGCACCTCACCCCTCAGGAGTGCACCCCGCACCTCCTGCATCAAGGGTCCGTTCCAGATTTCCTCAGCGGTACTCGTCAGGAGGTTCCCAACCGGCGCCGAGCCATGGCTGCATGGCATAACGTCGCCGTCGTTGGTGACGAGCATCCAATGCCACGGAAAGACACAGTTACGTACGCTCACGGCTGATAGATCGGCAATAAACAGACTTAACCGAATTTGGACTTCCATCCTATCCTCGGTCGACAGGTATGACCACCAGCGGAAGTAAATCCGCCATTCAGCCGGCTCGACCTAGTGCGCGAGTGGCGTGAGTTCGCTATCCCTTAGGATTGGCACGCGAGCGGTGCGTGTCAGCCCACGGGCGCAGCCACACGGTCACCAAACCACCCAAATACCAGCCAGCTGGGTGGAAGGCAGAGAGGCAGGCGTCAAAGAAGCCTCCAAAGTCGAAGGGAAATGGCGCGCAACTATCGAGGGGCGGCCGGTGGGCACGGCGTCGAGCGCCGGACCCGCACGGTTGAAGCCGGATCCTTCACGAGCTTGGCTGCGGGGCGAATCGGACGGCGCACCAGTTCGCCGCCGCAATTCGGACAGACGTACGCCAGGCGGTCGCGAGCACAGGCGACGCAGAACGTGCACTCGTACGTGCAGATGTAGGCCTCGCGCGACTCCGGCGGCAGGTCACGGTCACAGCACTCGCAGTTGGGACGGAGTTCGAGGGACATGATCTAGTTCGAGCGGCAAATCGCGAGGCCCGCACCGAATATGTCGCTCACCCTCGCGTCAATTCTCGCGTTGGACGGCGGTCGTCTGGCGTCGCTAGCTTTGGGTCGCCCGTTCGAGTGCGCCAAGATGGTTCAGCGCCTCCTCGCGCGTGGTCCCGCACATCTCCTCGCTGGGACGAAGGCCAACGCAGAACGCCGGACGCTCCGGCTTCCCAAACAGCGCGCAGCGGTAATCCGGCAGGAGTTGGACGCAAGGGATTCCCGCCGGTTTCCCATGCGGCATGCCGGGGATCGGCGAGGTGATCGACGGCGCAATGCAGCAGGCGCCACAGCCAGAGCGGCAGTTCATGTGATCATTGGCGGAAGTAACAGGGACCAGGATCCAAGTAGCAGGATTTCAGCGGCCGGATCGGTCGCACCCTACCCTGTTACTTGGTCACCTGTCTCCTGTTACTTCTGCTCATTGTAGACTGAGGAACACCCTCGGTCCCTTGGCCTGCTTGGCCGCGTCGGTCGCCTGCGCGAGGAACAGGCGCTCGCCGGCGATGTGGCCGGTGTTGAGGAGGTAGTTGCGCACCTGCTCCGCGCGCGCGGTCGCCAAGGCGCGAAGGTCGTTGTCGCCGACCGTCATCGTCTCCGCCAAACGGCCGGTCATTTCCTCGAGCGGAATGCCCGGCGCCGCCACGGTGGCCGCCGCCTCGGCGGGCTTGGGCTTGGCCGCTTCGCTATGCGCGGACTTGAAGGTGATGACGTTGATCACGTGCCGGACGAGGCCCGGCTTCGGTGCCGGCGCCGCGGCCACCGGCGGCGGGCCCGCGAGTGGCGCACCGAACTGGGTGCCGGGCGGAAATTTCTCGTCGAAGAGTTTCTTCACCATCGCGGCTTCCTCCTCGGCCGTGATGACCAGCTGAGCCGGCGGCGCGATGTTCGGGTCGACGGCATGCTTCGCCTCCCAGATCTGCCGCCGGACGAGGTCGGACAGCTTCTGCCGCTTCAACGCATAGGTGTCAGCCGCGGTATCGAACGAGCCTTCCAAGCCGAGGCTCAGGCCCGGCCGGTTCGTCAACGCCTTCACCATCGTCGCGAGCTTCGGCAGCTCGGTCGGCTGGAGTTCGCTGCCGCCCGGGGTGAATTCCTGGAACGCGAGCTCGTCGCCCCCGCCGCCAAACATCGAGCCGAGCAGCGAGAACGGTGACGTCGCCGCCTTGGTCAGCAGATTCACGATCACGCGCAGCACCACCTTGCCGATGCGGAAGTTCGGGTCGTCGAGACTGCCCTGCACCGGCAGGTCGATCACGATGTTGCCGTCGAGGTCCTTCAGCAGCGCCACGCCCAGCCGCACCGGGAGCCCCGTGGCGTCCTTGCTGTTCGTCGCCGCGCCAAAGGTGAACTGGTTCAGCGTGACCACGTTCGTCGTGTCGAGCTGGCGCCCGTCGACGTGGACCTTCGTATCGACCACCAGCTTGCCGCGCGCGAGCTCGTAGCCGGCGAACTTGCCCGTGTACGGGCTGATCGGCAGCAGGTCGACGTTCTTGAAATCAACCTTGAGGTCGACGAACGGCTTGGCGCCCAGCGGGTCGAGCTGACCGACGATCGCCACCGGCCCCACTCCGTCCACCGCGCCCTTCAGGTCCACCGCGGCCCGCGCCAGATTCTCCGACGACAACCCGGTGATGGTGCCGCCGAACTGGCCCAGCGCCATGCGCACGTTCGGCTCGAGCGAGCGGTCCGTGAAGCTGAAATCGCCGTCCGAGATCACCACCCGGCCAATTGAGATGCTCGGCAGCTCCGCGGGCGCGGGCGCTGCCGTCGGCGTGGCGGGCGACGACTCCGGCTGCGGCGGCGCGACCGGAGCCGGCTTGGCCTTCGCCACCGTCTGCAGGTTGACGGTCTTGTCCGCGTTGACGAGGACGCGGGCGTACGGTCCCGCGACCGAAATCTCGTCCAGCGACACCGTGAGCTTCGGCGCCGTGGCCACCTTGATGCCGGTGAGCCCAAGACGCGCGAATCCGACGAGGTCCTCGTTGTGCGCGCTATCGACCAGGCCGAGTTTCTCCACCGTCACCTCGCCGGCGACCGTGGCGTCAGGCGCGCCGCCGGTCGGCAGCGCAAGATGGACCGTCTGGCTGGTCGAGACCGCACCCTGGGTCAGGCGGGCGTTCACGAACTGCTCCAGGTATGGACTCAGAGGCAGCAGCTCAAGGCCCACGACATCGGCCTTGAGGTCCACAACCACCGACGGAAACGCGGCCGCGGTGCCCGACACCCGCACGGCGCCCTGTGGCGCCCACGCGAGCGATAGGTCGAACGGCATGACAGCGCCGTCCGCCAGCGTCAGTTTCTTCAGCGAGAACTGGATCCCGCCCAGCGCGAGCTGCGCCGGCCGCGGCGCCGCGCGGTCCGTGACGTTCACCTTGAAGTCCTTCAGCGCGAATTCGCCCAGCGTGACGTCCGGACGCTTGGCCGGGCCGGCCGCTGGCGTCGCCGGAACGGCCTTGGCCGGAACAGCGGACGGAGTCGCCTCGGGTTGCAGCATGTTCAGCAGGCTCAGCGAGCCGTCGGCTTCGCGCCGGAGATTGATGGTGCCGCCGGACAGCACGAGCGACTCAAGTGCCACCTTGGGCGCGAGCGGATCGGCCTTGAGGCCGTTCAGATCCAGGGTCGCGAGTTCAAGGGCGGTTTCCTTCGTGGCCCGCTCGACCACTTTCACCCCGCGCAGCTGCACCGCGCCATCGCTGAGCTGCACCTTTGCCTTGCCGTTATCAAATGCGGCGGCGTAGCGGCCGTGCACCGACAGCGTTCCGCCCACCAGATCGGCCTTGGTCAGGGTGGAGTAATACGGCGCGTATTTCGGGAGGAGAATGTTCTCAAGGCGAAGCTCGCCGTCCGACTTGAGCGGCTGCGCTGACAGGGTGCCCGACCACTCGAGCTTTTCGCCCGCTTCGGTGACGGCCAGGAAATGGTACGGCGCCCCCGCCTCACCCACCGTGCGGAAATTGGTCACGGCCACCGAGACGGGGCCCAACGTCGTGGCAAACGGCAGCGGCCGCGACCGATCCGAGAACTCCAGCCGCGCATCGGTGACCTTCAAGCTGCCCACGCGCACCGGGCGGGACGGTCCGGAAGGCGCCGGTGGCGGCGCATTCGCAGGCTTGGCGGTTACCCGCTCGATCAGATCGGCGAAATTCAGCGAGCCGTCCTGCAGAATGACGACGCCGACATGGAACCCGTCGAGCTCCACGTCGCTCACCACCCACTCGCCCCAGAGCGACGACAACGCGTCGAAATTCACGTACAGCCGATTCCACCCCATGAACGAGCCGTCGCCGGTCTTCAGCCGGATGTCGAAATTCTCGACGGTCAACGACAGTGCGTACGGGTTGAGCCGCACCTTTCCGATCGTGACCTGTCGGCCCAGCAGCACGGTCAGGCGTTTTTCCGCTTGGGACCGGATGATCGGCGGGAGGACGAAAAATCCGACAACCGTGAACAAGAGAATCGCGGACAGCGCGACGACGAAGCGACGGCGAACACGCGGTGTGAAGTTCATGCCTTAGGCTAAGAAGATCGGGCCGGCATCGCAACTGTGCAGAGCGCGCTTTTGGGAAAACGCCGGGAGGCGTCGCGCGGCGCCAAGCAACGTTCAACGCTCAACATTCAACGCTCGATGCTCAAGTAACCAACGAGCCCGACGCGTCCGCTCATTGAGCGTCGAGCGTTAAACGTCGAACGTTGAGCGTTCCTCCGTCTCCGCCTCCGTCCCCCTTCGATGTTCGGCGTTCGACGTCCGATGTTCGATGTTCGTCCGCCCTCCGCCCTCCACCCTCCGCACTTCAGCGCTTCAGCGCTTCAGCGTCTTCACCACTTCCCTCAATTGCCCCGCATGGTCGGCCGTATCGACCTTCGGCACCACCGCCAGCACCGTGCCATCCGTCGCCAGCACAAACGCCGCGCGGGCCGGGCCGGTGAATTTCCGCCCGTACATCGATTTCTCGACGATCGCGTCGGCTGCCTTCGCGAAGCGATCTTCCGGATCGCTCGCCAGCGTGTAGGTGATGCCCTTCTTCGCGGCGTACTTTGCGTGCGACCCGCAGGTGTCGCGACTGAGCGCGATGAGCGTGTACCCCGCGCGATCGAACTCGGCCGCGTGTGCCGCCAAGCTGTCGTTCTGACGGTCGCAACCGGGCGTGTTGTTCCGCATGTAAACCGACACGATGGCCGGGCGCACGAGCAGGTCCTGAAGCGTCACCTCCTCTTCGCGACCATTGCGGAAGATCTTGAGCGACAGTCGGGTATCAAATTTCTGGCCGGGCTGGATCATGACCCGAGGAATGAGCCAGACCGGCGCGCGGCGTCAAGAAACCCGGGCGTGAGTAAGATAATTCACGCAGTGGCCTCGGGGGCTTTGACGTGCAGGCAAAACTTCTCCAACGTCCGGCCCGTCATGAAACCGGTCAAGGTACCAGCGCTCGAGCTCTTCCTGCACGAGATGATTCCCCTCGCGAAAGCGATGGGCGTCGGCGTGGAGCTGAGCGATGACCACAAGCTGGTGCTGATCGCGCCGAAGGAGCAGAACAAGAACTCCCTCAACACCGCGTTCGGCGGCAGCCTGGTTTCGCTCGCCACCCTCGCTGGCTACGGCGTCGTGTGGGAACTGATGCGCGATGAGGCCAACGTGCAGAAGCCCGTCTGGCACATCGTCGTGAAGGAAAGCCGGGCGGCCTACCGCCGTCCCGTGCTGGGTGACCTGCGCGCCATCTGCGAACGTCCCGCCCAGGCGGCGATCGCCGAGTTCAAGGACGCGCTCGCCCGCTACGGCAAGGCGAAGCTGAAGCTCCGCGCGCATGTCGTGGAAAACGGCGCCGTCGCCGTCGACGTCACCGCCGCCTTCGTGGTGACCCGCTGATCCGCGGCGTCGCCGCGTCGGTGTGAAGCTGTCAGCCCTCCGCTGTCAGCCGTAAGCTCGGACCCCGCGACCGTCGTCCGCGCCCGCGATCACTTTTCACCCGCGGCCTCCCGCCGCCCAAACCAGTCTCCCCAGTTTCCCGATTTCCCAATTTCCCGATTTTCCGCCTAAATGTGCTTCGAATCCGCCTCGTCCTTCTTCGCGTAGCCGGAGTCCTGGCGCTGGTGGTTGACGGCGTTCTTCTTCAGGTAGGCCTGGTAGACATCGTCGGCGGTCATGCCGAGGGTCTGGGCGAGTGACACGAGGAAGTGGAACAGGTCGACGACCTCGACCTTGGCGTTCTGCTCGTCGAATTTCTGGTACTTGGCCCACCACTTCCACGGCACGCTGTCGATCAGCTCGGCCGTCTCCTGCTGCATGGCGCGCGTGTAGTTGAGGATCCACTTGGCCTTTTCCTCGTCGGTCGGGGGCGGGAGGTTGACCCCGATCCGGCGGTTGAGGGCGTCCTGCATGCGGAAGATTTCCTCGAGCTTGTCCATATGGAGGCCGAGGCTGGGAAGCCCGGACCGCGCTGGCAAGCCCGTCTTGGCCCATTTGGGGCGGGCTTAATCGCTAGTAACCAGTCAGTTGCCGTCGCGCGCCGGGGATTTCCCCAAAAATGAGGTTGCGGCCCGTCGGCCCCCGGGCGAACTTCGTTCCTTCACGCCTGCGTTGAGCCGCACACCCTGCGCTCCGCGGGCCTTCCCAACCACGGCCGCTCCCCGATGTTCGCTCCCTCGCTTTGCGACGGACCGCCCGGCGGATGAGCGCCAGACCAGAAACCACACACATGTCAGATCCAGCACCGTCCGGCGATCCCGCCGCGACTGCCGGCGCGGCCACTCCGGCCGCGAGCACCGGCGACACCGCCCCGGTGGGCCACTTCGGCGCGAAAGGCTCGGGCCTCGCCCGCGGCAAGCGCCCGGCCTCCTCGGCGGCTCCGAGCAGCAGCACCACGCCCAGCGGCTACCAGCCCAGCGCCCTCGAGGTCATCCGGCCCCAGAGTGAGTACAAGAACCCGTTCACGGGTGAAACGTCCGTGCCTGCCGTCAATGAACCCGCTCCCGCGCAGCCCGCGGCGAGCGTGCCCGCGCCGACTCCGGCGCCCGTCGAGCCGGCCCAGCCGGCGGCGTGATCGGGCGGCGGTTTCTCCGCCGGCGC
>DAOQKI010000044.1:0-25668 GCA_035334485.1 Opitutaceae bacterium | reverse complement strand
GCTGCCGGCGGGCGGTGGCGACGTCGGGTGCGCCGACCTCCTTCATGGCGGTTTCCAGGATCGACAGGAGACCGTGCGGCAGTGCCGGCAGCGTGTGCACGCCGTCCTTCGCCACGACGTAAAGCCGGGTCTGGCTGTACTCGATCTCGCAGACGGCGATGGCCGAGCCGCCGCCGGTGGCGACGAGCTGGCGCTGGAGGCTGCCGAGCATCGGAATGGAGCCGATCTCGAGGCGGCGGGGGCGGACCCCGAGGTTCAGGAGCCGCTGCTGGTGCTCGCGGATCGCGGTCCAAGGCAGGCCGACGAGCAGGGAGGGACGGACGACGCCGTCCGCGACGGGCGTGGAGCCTTCCAGCGCGCTGACCACGCTGATCTGCCATTCCTTCACCGACGAGACCTTGGCGTGCTCCGAGAAGAGGGGCGGCAGGTAGCCCGGCTCGCCGAGCCGGCGGCCGTTGACGTTGTCACGGACGACGACGCGCTGGCTCGGGTGAAAGGAGCAATAGGCCGGGACGTAGCCCCGCCCGACAAAATCCGTGAAGTTCGCGCTCAGCCAGGTGCCGAAACCGTCCTCATCCGATGCGTGGAACTCCGCCAACGAATCCACTTCCAGCGGCTTCGCCTCCAGCCGCACCAGGCGTGCGACGTGGATGAAGTTATCCGTATGATTGATAAGCGCACCCGGGCGCCCTTGGCGATTGAACATGGAGAGCTTGCGGAAGATGTAGCGGCACGACTTTCCCGGAGACAAGACAAAGGTGCTCGGTCCCGGCCCTGAATCGGGGCTCCGGAAACCGGTCAGTCGGCGGTCCCGCTACGGCAGGACGATCTGTTCGCCCGGATCGCTCAGGATCCGGAGCTCCGAGATGAGGTATGGCGAGTCGATGAACGTGCCGATGCTTCCGGCCGTTCGCAGCGTCGTGTCGTAGTGCACGTTGGCCGCGTGGTTGAAATACACGTTGCTGCCCAGCAGTGCGCCGTAGCGGCCGGTGAGCGAGTAGTTGGAGCCGCTGTTCCACATGTGAATGTAGGCGTTCGGCATGTAGATCGTGCCGACGAAATCCAGCGTTGACCAATAGTAGTGATAACCGGACGAATTTACCGTGCTGGTGCCGACAATGAGCAGGGTCTTCGGATCAGTGTTGTAGTTGTAGATGCCGCCTCCGCCCACGACATTATTGCCCACATAGAGCTCATCGGTGAAGTAGATCTCGAGCGAGGCCCCCGGATTGACGTTGATCCTCCCGCTGCTCAGGTAGAGCGAGCCCGTGACATTCAGGATCACCGGTCCGTTGATGTTCACGATGTCCGTGGAATCGTCGAGGTAGATGCCCGAGGTGTAGGAAAAGCCCGAGAAATAGGTGCCCGTGATGTTGTAGATCGACAGCGTGCCGGGAGTTCCAAGGTCGCGGCCTCCCTGGTAGAGGATCGTGCCGTTGCCCTGGCTCGCGGGCAGGGAGGATCCACCGGAGACGGACTGGACGTCGAATTTCGGCAGGTACGACGAGCGAGTCACGCGGGAGAGATTCACACCGCTGCTGTCGGTCGGGCCCAGCACCGCTCCCGCGCCCGTGTAGGACCACCGCGGGGCATAGGGCGAGCTGGTCGCGGCTGGCGCCGCGATATAACCGCGAAGGGTGGCGGTGTTCAGGTTCACCGCCGTGCCGGACGTGTTACCTCCAGCCAGTATGGCTGAGTAATTTGTATAGGCGTTGTACTCGTTCGTCGAAACGGCCTGCGTGGCGTAGGTGCCCAGGGCGGAGTTGTAGCTGTCGATCGTGCCGTTGGACGCTAGATTGGTGTAGGTGTAGGCGCCGGCCGCACTGGTGAAGAGCGGGGCGGGGGTCACGATCGCCCGCAACTGGGTGCTGATGGTCGTCGAGGTCGAGTCGGGTAGCGTGGCTGTGCCCTGGGCGTAGATCACCGGCGGGCTGAGCCAGTAGGCGGTGTTCGGCGGCTGCTTGTTCGTGTTGGCGGCAATGCAGCGGTAGGGCACGCCGCCGGCATAGACGAGCGCGTCGATGGCGTAGCTGGCGGACGAGTTCCAGGAGGCGACGTTGACGTTGGAGGAGGCCAGCCAGTAGGCGGCGGCGGGCGGAGCCTGATTGGTGTTGGTGGCGACACAACGGTACGCAATGGAGCCGGAGATGACGTACTGGCCCGGCTGGTAGGTGGCGGTCGAGGACCAGGTATCCGAGGGTGTGATCGTCGTCCAATAGGTGGGAATGGTCGGCGATGAGACCGGGGTGGTGCTCGGGGGCATGTTGCTGTTCGCCTTGGCACAGCGGTACGCGGCGCCGCCGTAGAAGGCGACGTTGCCGATCTGGTAGGTGGCGTACGGGTTCCAGTTGTCCGGGGCGCTGGTCCAGTAGGCGATGTTCGACGGCGCCACGCCCACAGCCGGGGCCGAAGGATAGCAGAGGTACCAGACGCCGAGGTAGGAGACGAAATCGCCGACGACGTATGTGCGCTGGGCCGACCACACGTTGCCGCGGTTGGGCGTGCCGGTCAGCAACGCCGGGGGCGCCTCACGGTAGCGGTCGACCCGGATGTAGACGTTGGCCGTGATGTTGGAGGTGCCGTAACGACTGGACGCGATCGTGATCGTCTTGGTTGACGACGTGGTGGTGGGGTGGGTCCAGCTGGAGAAGGACGAGTTGGCAAAGGAGTTGAGCGCCCGCTCCAGCCCCATCTGCGCCAGCTGCATGCTGACATCCCGCAGGTAGGCGCGCGTGCTCTGCCGCAGGCCCTGGCTGCCCACCGCCATGTAGCCGGCCAGCGAAATGGCGAGCACCGCGACGAAGCACATCGCGACGAGAATCACCGACGCCCTTTCCTCGGTGCGCGGCTTCACTGGAGCAGTCCCTTGTTGCCGATCGCCAGCCGCGGGCTGGCCACCGTGTAGATCTCGCTGAGCGTGCGATTCGTGCTGCTGCCGACCTGCGCGGTGAGGAGCAGGGCGACCTGCTTGATGCCGTTGAGATAGCTGCTGCTCGAGAAGGTGGTGTAGGGCGTCGTCGCGCTGTCGTAATAGGAGAAGCTGCACGTGAGCAGGTTGGTGTGCAGCACCGTCATGGCGCTCGAAGTCTGGTCGATGCGGACGAGTGTCTTGCCCGGGACGCTGCAGGACAGGTAAATGACGGTGGCGGAACTGCTGTTGTAGTAGTAGGTGACCCGGCGCGTGCCGCCCGTCGGGTCGGGCACGAGCAGGGTGAACTCGGTGCTCGACGGATAGTAGGCGGGACTCGTCGACCAGTACACGCTGGCCGCGGTCCGCACGTCGTTGGTGAAATAGCCGAGAGCCCGCCGGCCCTGGATTTCCAGGTTCGGCTGGTTGGCGATGCCGATGCCCAGCGTGCGCGTGAAGCTGCGGCCGAGAAACGTGAACGTCGTCAGCACCGCGCCGATCATCACGAGCGCGAGCGTCATGCCGATCAGCACCTCGACGAGCGTGAAGCCGCGGGATGGCCGGGAGCCGGGCGAGAGGGTGGGCGCGGGAGGCGTCACGTGCGTTGATAGGACAGGTTGACCCCGTACTTGCCGAACCAGCCGACATTGCTGCGGCGGTAGGTGAACGTCAGCGGCGAGCCGTCAAGTTTGTTGCGGCTCGTGGTCACCACCCAGGTCACCGTGAAAATCACCTCGCGGATGTTGGTCACCGGATCCGGGCTCGTCAGCGAGCGGGCCAAGGTGAAGGTCGCGCCGTTGATCTCCACGACGTCGGTGGTCGCCCCAGCCGTCGTCACCGCCCAGTACGAGGTGTTGGTGGGCACGATGCCCGTGTTCGCGGTGGTGCAGCGGTACCACGCCCCGTTGTAGGTGACGACGTTGTTCGCGACGTAGGACATCGCGGAATTCCACATTGGCCAGAACTGCGGGTCGATGGCCACGGCTGTCGACGACGGCGAGAGACCGCTGATCGTGGTCCAGGTCGCGAGCCGCAGCTTGGCGAATTCGTTGTTGATGATCTGGCTCGCCACCGTCTCGCGCTGACCGTGCTTGATGGAATTCGAGATGAGCCCGATGACCTCGATCATGCCGATGAAGCCGATGACGATGATCGTCGCGGCCATCATCACTTCGACGAGGGTGAAGGCGCTTTTGCGGTTGTGGCGGGAGAGGCCCATCAATGCCCCGACTCTGCCGGAGCGAGAGTGAGATAGCAAAGCGGTAAAACCGCGCAAGGGAGCAGTCATACGCAAGTTCGCTGACCGGCGCCTGGGTAAAAGGACGATAAATCTGCGCGCCCGGGCCTAAGAAAACCCGCGCCGGCCCGTCTTTCGGCATGAAACCTGAAAGGAGCCTCATGGACTACTACCGTTGGACCCTTCCCCTGTCGGCCGCCGCGGTCATTCACGGCGTGGCCTTTTTCGGCTTCCACCACCCGCAGGTTCGGCGTCACCCCGGCGTAACGCCGCCGCTGCTCATCGCGGACCCGATCGCCCTGGTCGACGAGCTGCCGGAAACTGTGCCGTCCACGAGCGACCGGCCGCCTTCCGGCGGGGATCCGAATCCTCCGCCTCGGGGTGATGACATCCCGCCGCCTCCGCGCCCGGATGCTGTCACGGTTCCGGTCGAACCGCCGGCTCCGCCCCATCCGGATCGGACGATCTCGGTCATCGGGCCGCCGAGTAGATTCACCGGCCCGGGTGACGGTACGTCTCCCGGTCCATGGGATGGGATCACGTCGCTCGACCAGCTCGATCAGATCCCCAAGACCCGGCTCCAACCTTCACCGGTTTATCCCTACGAGGCCCGCAAGGACGGCCGGCACGGCGAGGTCATCGTGACCTTCACCGTCGACGAGGAAGGGCGGGTGGTGAACCCCGTGGTCCTTCGCTCCAGCGACCCGGCGTTCGAAACCCCGACGCTGCGGGCGGTGTCGCGCTGGCGGTTTGAGCCCGGCCGGAAGAACGGCCGCATCGTGCGGTTCCGCCTCGCGGTGCCCGTGCAGTTCGCGCTGAACGACTGAGCTCAGCCGACCGCCACGATGCGGGCGGCATTCGCCGGACGGCGGCCCGGGAGTTGCACCGGGTCGCCGACGCGTCGGCCAATCATGAGCCGTCCGATTGGTGAAGCCGGCGTGATCACGAGGAAAGTTTGCCCGTCGACCTGCACTTCCATGCCGCCGCCCTTCGGGCACACGTAAAACCGGCTGAGGGCGCCGCGGTCGTCGCGGACCTCGACCACGGCGCCGAGCGTGACCGGAGCGTCGCTCGAAGAGTGGGAGACCGGCAGCGAGGCGATCGCCTGGATGCTGGCTTCCAGCTCGGCGGCCTGACGCGCCTGGCCCTCCGCGAGATAACCCGCCTCGATGCTGTGCGTGTCGTATTTGTTCTCGGGCTTGCTCTCCTCGCTGATGGCCTCGTCGCGGGCCAGGTTGGCGGCGCCGACTTGGGCGGAGTAGGCGGAACGAAGCTCCGCCAACACTCGCTCGCGCAGCCGGGATTTGTCGGGGGGCGGGGACATTACCAGCGATGGAAAGCCGGGTGCCCGGGTTTCACGGCGACGAAAGTGCCCGTGCAGGTTGCGCAGACCAGTCCGCCGGACGAAAGCGTTCCCTCCACCCGGGCCCGGTCGGTCCCGGCTTCCACGACCTTCGCCTCCAGTTGCAGCGCGGCGTCGGTCGGGGTGGGGCGTTGGAGCTTGATGGCGTAACTGGCGGTCACGGTGCACGGAGGCTTATCGAGTCCGTCGCGCTGCATGAGGTGCCAGGTGGCGGCCCAATTGCAGTGGCAATCGAGCAGGGCGCCGATGATCCCGCCGTTGAGCACGCCGGGAAAGGCCGCGTGATCGGGACCCGGCGTCCAGTCGGCGGCGACAGTGCCGTCGGGGCGGGCAAAACTGCGGATTCTCAAGCCGCTGGGATTGGCGGGACCGCATCCGAAACAGATGCTGGCCGGGGAAAAACGTTCCTGAAGACTGGGGCCGGATTCGGGCATTCTGCGGAAACAAGAGAAGTGCTAAGAATTCATGAAATCCGCCAAAGTTTTAGGCTGGCGGACTGTAAAACTAGGCGCATCTTGGCGTCCTACCGTCAATCCTTGTCAACGAAGCATCCTTAATGGCGCGCAAAATCGCATTCCTGAACTACAAAGGCGGCGTGGGTAAGACCTCGCTGATCATCAACACGGCCGCCTGCCTTGCGAAGATGGGCAAGCGAGTGCTGCTGTTTGACTTTGATACGCAGTCCAACAGCAGCATCTGGCTGCTGCGGCTGGACCGTTGGAACAAGATCAATGCCACGGGCGAGGGCGCCTTTTTCTCCATTTTTGACCCGGGCAATGCGAAGGTGAAGGAGCTCGTCATCAAGGACGTCCTGGAGGACAAGAACGGCCAGAAAATCCTGCCCGGACTCGACCTGGTCCCGACGACGTTCAACCTCGTCGACCTCGAGAGCGAATTCGAAGGCGACCCGAAGCGTCCGCCCTACGTCGTCTTCCAGGAACAGCTCGCGGAGATCGAGGGCAACTACGACTTCATCCTGTTCGACTGCCCGCCGAACATTCTGCGCGCCTCGCAGTGCGGCGTGTTCGTCTCGAACGAAATCTACGTGCCGTCGAATCCCGACGCGCTGAGCCTCATCGGCTTCACGCTGCTCGTGGAGAAGCTCGGCAAGTTCCACCAGCTCTCGGCGTCGTTCCGCACCGCCTCCATGGGCGTGCCGGCGCAGGTGCAGGGCGTCATTTTCAACTCGATCAAGACCGGCGTCGACATCGAGGTCCCGAAGATGCGCATGCAGCTTCGCCTGAACCAATTCAAGACCGCCAAGCGGGTGGCCCAGGCCGCCAAGATCTTCGAGACCCAGATCCGCGACGCGATGATCGTGCGCCGCGCCGTCACGCTCGGCCTGCCGGTGCTGCTGGTCAGCCAGGAGGGCCCGGACGCGGCCGCCGCCGGCACGTCCGACAACGTCGTGAGCGACTACCGCAAGCTGGCGCAGGAAATCGTGCGCCATAATCCCTGAGTTTCCCCCCACGACATGTCCGACACACCCAACAAGTACACCGCCAAAGACTGGGACGAAGTTCGCGCCGCGTTCGCGTCGTCCATCATGGTCAAGACGTCGCTGAGCAGCCTGGCGCAGAACCTCGACGGCCCGGACTGGCCCGTGAAGAGCAAGGACGAGACGCCCGCGGCCTACATCGACCTCGGCTATGACGAGATGGTGACGATGCTCACGATGAAGGGCATCCCGCCCGGCAAGGCGGACTTCCTCATCTCGCTGCTCAAGGAGACCCTCGCCTTCGACGATCCGTTCGGCGACATGGTCGAGCAGGCGCAGGCCTCGTCGGCCAAGGACAACCAGCTCCTCAAGAATCTCGTGAAGCTCGGCATCCCCGAGGCGTTCCCGATCGAGATCACCGCGCTCACCGACGACACGAAGGAATTCTGCAAGCTCGAGAAGCTCTCGACGCTCGGCGAGTTCTGCGTCTTCGCCCAGGGCATGTCCCAGAACGTGATCGTCGGCGGCGATTTTCGCCGGCTCCTGAATGCGCTGTCGCACATCGACGAGGACACGCTCACCGAGCTCCTCCCGTTCCGGAAGGGCGCGAAGGGCATGCAGCTGCTCGAGGCCCTCGTGCAGACTTCCAAGTGCTCTTCGCCCGAGACCCGCGCCCCCAAGGTCGCGGAGTGGTTCAAGGACGACCTGGCCGCCCTCAAGAAGGATCTCAGCTCGGGCGGTTCGCTCGCGCGTCACCTCGTGGCGCTCGGCAACCCGGACGCCGAGAAGCGCGCGACCGAGATGTATCAGCTCATCACCACGGGAAAAATTGCCAAGAAGGGCGGCCTTTTTGGTTCGCTTGGCCGCCTTTTCGGGAAATAGTCAGTGCCAGCCATGGCTGACTCACCCGCTTCCGGCGACGTACCTGCACCCCTTCCGCAACCCTTCGGGACTTCGGCTCCCGGCGGCGTGAAGGCCCCGGTGCCGGCCTCGGGCGGCATCAAGTTCCCGGTCCTGACCAGCAGCGGCCCCAAGCCGCTGGTCCTGCGTCGCCGCCGCGGCCTGACCCATTCGCCCTTCGAGATCTCCGAGGCCTCCACCGCCGCGCGCGAGACCATCCGCGCCGTCGTCGCGGCCACCCGCTCGCCGTTTCCCGGCGGCAGCGGCCAGCCCCTCGACAGCGCCCGCGCGACCGAGCTGGAACGTTCCCTCCGCACGCTCGAGGCCTCGCTCGCCGAGCGCGAGCGCACGATCGCCGAGATGGAGATCCGCCTGGCCGACCGCGAGCGCGACCTCGCCGAGACCGAGGCCCTTCTGATTGCACGCGAGCAGCTCCTCGCCGCCTCGCGCAAGGCCGCGCCAGCGAAGGTTGCGGTGAGCAAGGAGGAGCAGGAGGCGCTGGAGAAGCTCCGCGCCGAGCTTGAGCGCCAGGAACAGGCCCTGAAGGAGGGCCAGCAGGGCATGCGCGAACGCGAGCAGTTTCTCGACGAGGCCGAGGCCAAGCTGTTTGAGAAGGTCCAGGCCCAGCAGGAGAAGGAAACCGAGCTGGAGCAGCGGGAGGAGGACCTCCGAACCCGCAGCCGCGAGTTCCGCGAGCGCCTCGCCCAGGTCGACCCGGCGGCCGCGGCCGCCCTGAAAGAGGAGAAGGAACGGGCGGCCCGCGCGGCCGCCGACGAGTTCAACGCGTGACGGCCCAATCGGCCGCCGGCCGGAATCTCAGGGGTTGACCTCGCCCGGGCCGCCCCCAGATGCTTTTTTGAAACCTTTCCCGAATTTCGCCGTCCCAGTGTCCTTGCCCATACCCGCTTACATGAGAATCATCCGTTTGGCGTCCGCCGCGATCGCCTGCCTGACCGGCCTGGTCGCGCTCCACGCCCAAGACGAAGAGGGCGGGGATCCGCGCGACGAGATCATCACGGACTTCGGCTTGGACGAGTACATCTACACGCCGAAGATGACCCTCCGCCTCGGCATGCGGCAGCTCTCGGGCGACAAGACGTCCTTCACCGGCAAGGGCACCGTTACGTCGGGCGCCCTGCTGTCCGACTACACCAGCGCCGGCCTGACCCGGTACTACCACGACGGCACGGTCTTCAAGGACACCCGGAGGATCACCGACCCGGACGGCAACACGGCGCCGATCAACCCGGACGGCAATACGAATTCGTGGAGCTACAACTTTCTCGGCCAGATCCAGGATGACGGCACGATGGCCTTCCACGGCTACTCGGCCGTGATGGCCGATCCCGGCACGATCTCCAAGAACGGCGATTCCAGCTACGGCGTGGAGGTGGTCGTCTCGCGCGACATGAAGCAGCTCACCAAGAAGCTCTCTTGGACCCTGTTCATGGGCATGAGCCTCAACCAGGTGAAGGCGTCCAAGTCGGCCGATGTCGCGGCCACCGTCACCACCACGACCGACTACTACTCGCTCAACGGCCAGACGCCCCCGGCGCCGCCGTACCTCGCGCCCTCCTCGGGCGTGACCGCCGTGCAGAATCCCGACGGCACCTATACGACCGTCTCGACCGACACGACGACCCTCCTCGGCGCCGCGCCCCTGGGTCGCATCGTGACCATCACGCCCGGCGTGGTGAAGAACAGCTGGCGCGTCCGCGCCGGGTATTTCACCTTCCGCGTCGGCCCGTCGCTGACCTACAGTTTCACCGAGAAGTTCAAGGCCACGGCGAGCGTGGGCGGCGCCCTGGTGTTCGTTGGTTCGAACTATGCCGTGAGCGAGGACTTCAAGCCCGACGTCGGCGATGATGTCGTGAAGAACGAATCGAGCTCCACCGAGCGCGTGTTGCCCGGCTTCTACGCCGACGCCACGCTCGAGTACGACCTGACCGAGCGGGCCGGCGCCTATGCCGGCGCGTTCTACCAGAACACCGGCAGCTACGACCAGACGATCAGCTCGACCGATTCGAACTACGCGACCCGCGTGGACCTGTCCCGCCTGCAGGGACTTCGGCTCGGCATGAACATCCGGTTCTGAGCGGGCCGGGCCCGTTCGTGCTTTCCAATCGGCCGGCCCGCGGGTTTGCTGGGCCGCCTTGACCAACGGCGAGAAACCCCTCTGGCCCGTCGCCACGCTGGTTGTCCTGACCGGGCTCAACCTGCTCGACTATCTCGACCGGCAGTTGCTGGCAGCCGTGCTGCCCGCGCTCCAGGCGGACCTCCGGCTCGGCGATGAACAGGCCGGCACCATCGCGACGGCCTTCATGCTGGGGTACTTCCTCACGGCCCCGGTCTTCGGCTGGCTCGGCGACCGCGTCGCGCGCACCTGGCTCATCGCCGGCGGCGTGTTCGTCTGGAGCCTGGGCACGCTGCTCTCGGGACATACCAGCGCCTTTGTCTCGCTCTTGTTCTTCCGCGTCCTCGTGGGCTTCGGCGAGGCCAGCTTCGGCACCATCAGCCCGGGCTGGATTGCCGACCTGTTTCCGTCGTGGCGGCGCAACAACGCCATCACGGTGTTCTACCTCGCGATCCCGGTCGGCTCGGCCCTGGGCTACCTGATGGGCGGCTTCATGGCCGTGCACTTTGGTTGGCGCTCCGCCTTCCTGTGGGCCGGCTATCCGGGACTGCTGCTCGCCTTCCTGCTGTTTCTCCTGCGCGAACCCGAGCGGGGCGCCAGCGATCGCCAGGAGGGCTATCCTGCACCGGTGGCTGCCGTCACCACCGAGCCGGTCGGCTGGCGGGTCTACCTCGACCTGTTCCGTTACCGGGGCTACGTGCTCGTCGTCGCCGGCTACGTCGCCCAGACCTTCGCCATGGGCGGGTTCTCGCTCTGGGCGCCCTCGTTTCTGCACCGCATCCACCACCTGCCGCTCGATCGCGCGGCGTTCTTTTTCAGCGCCTCGCTCGCTGCCACGGGACTGTTTGCCACGCTGATCGGCGGATTCTGGGCCACGCGCTGGCAGCGGCGGAGCGGATCCGGCTACGCCTGGCTCCTCGCGTTGAGCGCCTCGCTGGCCGCCCCGCTGTCTTTCCTGGCCTTCACCATCGACGACCTCGCCTGGGCCAAGGTCGCGCTCGTCGGCACGATGTTCCTCCTGTTTTTCTCCACCGGCCCGGTCAACACGCTGATCCTCGAGACCGTGCCGGTCACGATGCGGGCCAGCGCCATGGCCGCCTCGATCTTCTCGATCCATCTCTTCGGCGATCTGTGGTCGCCGAAATTCGTCGGCTACCTGTCCGATCGCTGGGGCGACCTTCGCCAGGCGGTGCTCTGCGCGCTACCAGGCGCCCTGATCGTTTCCGCAGTCTGTTGGGGCCTGCTGGTCGCCCATGTGCGCCGGCAGCGCGACGGCACGGGTTAGGGCGGGTCTTCAAACCCGGCCTCTCTGCCTGTCATTCCGAGCAAAGCGAAGAATCCAGTTGGCTATCGGCAGGGGGACAACCACGTCCCACTGGATTCCTCACTTCCTTCAAAATGACATAGCGGGCTTGAAGACCCGCCATGGCCCGGTTCAGGCGCCGAGGTCGCGCAGGACGTCCTCGGTGCTCCGCAGTTTCTCGGGCGGGAAGAAGCCGTTGATGCGCGTGATCACCTGCTGGATGATGCCGTCCGGGCAGCTGGCGCCGCCCGTGATGAGGACGCGGCGCGGGCCGTTGGCATCCGTCCAGAGCGGCCGCGCGTCGAGGCGTCCGGAACCGCTGCCGACATAGACGTAGTGGTCGACTTCCGCGAGCGACCGGATGCTCGCCTCCGACTGGATGAAGTAGGCCCGGGCACCCAGCTTCAGCTCGCACAGGCGGAACAGCTGGTAGGTGTTGGAGGAATTCCGCCCGCCGATCACGAACGCGGCGTCGAGCGGCCCGCCTAGGGCGCGGCTGAGCGCGTCCTGATTGACTTGGGTGGCGTAGCACAGCGTGTCGCGCTTCGCGCTGCCGCCAACCCGGGTATCGTCGCCGAAACGCTCGCGGTAAACCGTGCGCAGGTGGTCGAGGATGCTCAGCGTCTCGTTCATCAGCAGTGTCGTCTGGTTCACCACCGCCACCCGCTCGAGGTGCCGCGCAACGCTGAAACCCGGCGTGTGCCGCCCGGCGAAGAGTTCGCTGAAGCGGGCCTGCGCCGCCTCGTCGGTGCGTCCCGCCAACTCTCCCAGTTGACGCGCCTCGTCGAGGTTGCGGACGATCACCGCGGGCGCCCAGCGCCGGGTGTTGGAGAACGTGGCCTTGGTCTCCTCATGCTCGTGCTTGCCGTGGATGATGACCGTGAAGCCCTCGCGGCCGTAGGCGCGCGCCGCCTTCCAGACTTTTTCCACCAGCATGCAGGTCGCATCGTAGTGGTAGACTGCGATCCCTTTCCGCACGAGGCGCCGCTTGTCGTCGTCGGTCGCGCCGAACGCCGGGATGATCACGATGTCGTCCGGCGTAAGAGTGTCCCAGAGCGTCGGCTCACCCGGCGCCTCTCGCGCCCGCCGGCCGTCGCGGACATAGGGCTCGCCCTGGTCGGTTTGGAGGTAACGCAGTCCCCGGCGCAGGAGGTCCTCGTTCACGAACGGATTGTGGATCAGCTCCGAGAGCATGAACACGCGCCGGCCGGGATTCTCCGCCAGGGTCTCGTAGGCGCGCTCGATTGCGTTCTTCACGCCGAGGCAGAAGCCGAAGTGGCTGGGGATCACGTACTGCACCGCACCGAAGTCCAGCACGACCGGCGCGGCCGCGGATCGCTCGTGCTGGCGGGCCAGGGCCTTGATCGCCGCACACAACTGCGACTGGTACAGCGCCCCGGCCAGGGCGTCCTGGCCATAGATCGCCACGTTCCGCTCCTGCGCTGGGCGAAACTTGTAGATGAAGTCGTTCTCGCCGAGGTGCAGGTAGGGAATGTCGACGAGGTGAGGGTCGAGTTCGCCGAGCAGCGCTGCCAGTGCCGGGCTCAACTCCGCCGCGCGCCCGGCCAGGGCGTCCAACGACAGGAAGGCGAGATCCGGCGTCGCCGGCTGGCCGGCCACCTGCGTGAACGATGCGGTGCAGGGCTCCCCGTCCAGGCTGGTCGTGAAATACTCCGCCGGCGGCAGGTGGTCGCGGAAGCCGGCCGCCAGCGCCGCGTCGGCCTCCGGCAGCGTCGCTCCCCGGAACGCCACGTCCAATCCGCCCGTGGTCCGCCGCACGGCGAGCTGGTTGCTCGCATTGAAGGCGAGGATCGCGAATCGAGTGGGGGACGCCACGGCCAGGGACATGCCCCACCGTGGCCCGCTCCTGGGCCGGCGGCAAGGGCAAGGCGCAGTCTCAGCCGCGGGCCGGGCGCGTCGCCGTCAGCCGCGGATCGAGGGAGAAGGGCTCTGGCTTGCCGATCCGGACCTTGGTGAACTGCGGGTGGGCCGGATTGAGGAGGTAGTTGAACTCGCCCGGCACCAGCGCGCTGGGCAGGCGCAGTGCGACCGAGCGGGCGGATTGCAGCCACGCCGTGCCGAAGGCCTGGGTTTCCTGGGTGTGCGGATACCGGCGCCACGAGTCGGGCACCCGCGCAGGTTTCTCGAGCAGGTCCTCTGGCAGCGTGGCGTCGAGGCAGACCCAGGCCCGGTCCGCCAGCCGGCGGCGGTCATCGACCTGGGCTAGGATCTCCAGCGCGGCCAGCGCCCGCGTCTCCGAGCAATAGACGGCGGGCAGCCCCGGGGCCGTCCAGCGTCCGCCGTACAGTCGCGCGCCCTCGCCGGAGAACGCCCCGGCCGCATGCTCCACGGCGCAGATGCGCCACACCCGGAGCAGGCTCATGAATAGACGCCGTGCTCGATGCGCCCGAGGACATTTTCCACCTCGCGGGCGCCGGGCTCCGTGCGGGCAAACTCCAGCGGCGTGCGGCCGCCCAGCACCAGCAGCGGGCTGTGCAGCCAGCCGCGGGTGTTCTCGTGCGTCCGGAACAGGCGCTTTGCGTGGTCGTAAAGCCGCATCAGCCGGACCGCCCGCTCGCCCTCCGGCACCTTCAGCCGCGCCGCCGAGGCGACCCGGCGGGCGTAGGTGCGGGGCGGGATGTGGATCAGCCGCGCCAGTTCGTCCGTCGTGAAGCCCGCGTCGCGGCCGAACTCCACGACGTCCGTGATGGGCAGGCCTTCCTCGACCCGCCCCGCCATGGCCGCGTTGTCGTGCACCTGTTCGTAGTTCGCCGGCTTGGAGCTCCGCTTCTTCATGTCCCCACCGTGCGTCTTCCGCGCCCGGGCTCAAGTCCAAACTGCCATATGGCATTAATCACAATGCCAAATGGCATTACCCTCCGCCCACGAGGTCGAAATGCGCGGAGGCCAGGATCTCGCCGTTGACCTGGATCTCGACCCGGTGGCGGCCCGGGTAGTGCCGGCGCGTGGTGAAGTCGCGGATGACCTGTCGCTTCGTCACCGTGAGCCGCTGGCCGGGCGCGAGCGTCAGTTCGCGCAGCTTGAAGACCTTGGGCGAGGTTCCGCCCGAGGCCTTCACGTAGTGGATGCGATAGTCGACGGCGAGGGACTCCGGGCGACGGGCGCGGGCGGCGAGGGTGAAGGAGAAGACGATGCTCTGTCCCAGCCGCACCCGGTTCGGAGTCACTGCGAGACCCTCGACCCGGGCCTTCGGGCGAGCGCCGAAGCTGAACAGGGCGAGGGCGTCGCGTTGGCCGGCCTTGATGAGGGTGCGGGCAGCGCGCTTGGCGATCCAGCCGGTGGACGGGTGCGAGAGGTCCCACGCGCGCAGGCGTGCGAGCAGCCAGTCGGGATGATCCTTGGAGATGTCGTTGAGGTGATTCGCGACGGACTTCCGGACGTACAGGCTGGGATCGGCCTTGAGGTTCTCGAGGATGGGTGCGGTCAGGGACGGGTCGGCCACGATGGTCTCGAGGCGGAATGACCAGGGGAGGCGCGGCCGTGAACCTTCGGAGGCGAGGCGGCGCACATGCTCGTCGGGACTGCGCGACCACTCCGTCATGCGCGCGAGGGCGCGGGCCGGGTCGTCGCGGATGAACTCGCGGACGGCGAACTCGCTCGAGGAGAACCGCGTGAGATACTCGAGCGTGTCCATGGCCTCGTCGAAATGCCGGCGGCCGAAGACGCCGACGAAGTCCGGCAGCAGCATGCCGACGAAGGTGTGGCCGATCAGCGGGGCGGCCTGGCGGAGCACCGGGACCGTCGCCGGAAAATCGCCGGTGAGCGTCTCGCGCAGCGCATGGGTGCCGGCGCGGAGGCGCTGCAGGAGGCTCAGGTCATCGAGTTGCCGGGTCGCGAGGCGCACGAACCGGGACTGGTCGAAGCCTGGCTGGCATTGCGCGAAGATGCGTCCGAGCGCCCGGAAGCGCGCCGGGCTGAACATGTGCCGCAGTTCGGCGTGGGCGCCTTCGCCCATGGCTCAGAGCCGCAGGGCCTCGGCGAGCTTGCTGGCATCGCCGCCGCCACCCTGGGCGTAGTCGGGCTTGCCGCCGCCCTTGCCGCCGAGCTTGCCGGCGAGGGCGCCGATGAGCTTGCCGGCTGCCTGACCGGCCTTGATGGCTTCGGGCGAGCAGTAGGCGACGAGGGCGACCTTGCCGTCGAGCAGGGTGCCGAGTTGGACGACTGCGCCGGGGCCGACCTTGTGCACGACCTGGCTGCCCAGGGAACGCAGGGCGTCCTGGTTGTCCGCGGTCACGACCGCGGAGACCCACTTGAGTCCGTCCCGGACCTGCGCCCCGGCCGCAAGTTCGTCGGCGAGGCCGGCGGCGGCCTTGGACTCGAAGGCCTTGAGCTTCTTCTCGAGCTCCTTCTGGTGGGCGATGAGCGCGTCGAGCTTGAGGGCGACATCCTGCGGCCCGGCGTTGAGCCGGCTGTTGACGGCCTTGAGGGCGGCCTCCTCGTGCGTGACGAAGTCGTAGGCGGCCTGTCCCGCCACCGCCTCGATGCGGCGCGTGCCGGCGGCGATGGCCATCTCGGCGGTGATCTTGATGAGGCCGATCTCGCCGGTGGTGGCGACGTGGGTGCCGCCGCAGAGCTCGCGGCTGTAGCCGCCGATGTCGACGACACGGACGATCTTGCCGTACTTGTCGCCGAAGAACGCCAGCGTGTCGGCCGGCTTCTTGTCGAACTCGGTCTCGTAGGCCTGCACCGGGGAGTTATCGATGACCTTCTCGTTCACGAGCCGCTCGACCTCGGCCAGCTGCGCCGGGGTGACGGCCTCGAAATGGGAGAAGTCAAAGCGCATGCGGTCGGGCGTCTTGGACGTGCCGGCCTGGCGGACGTGCGTGCCGAGCGTCTTGCGCAGCGCCCAGTGAATGAGGTGCGCGGCGGAGTGGTGGCGCGAGATGGCGCGACGCCGCGCGAAGTCGACGGCGAGCGTGGCCTCGCTGCCGACGGTGAGCGCGGGCAGCGCGGCGTCGGGCGCGACCTTGTGCAGGTGACGCCCCGCCTTGTCCTTCACGCAGTCCACCAGGGCGACCGACTGGCCGCCGATGAGGGCGTGACCGGAATCGCCGGCCTGGCCGCCGAGCTCGGCGTAGAACGGCGTCTGGTCGAACACGAGGAACGTGGCCTTCTCGGTCTTGATGACATCGGTGAGCCGGGCGTGGACCGCGGTGGTCGGGCTGAGGGTGTAGCCGACAAAGGTCGTGGGCTTGAGGTTGGCGTCGGCGCTGTCCTCCGTCGCCGCGACGATGACTTCCTTCTTCTGGGCGGCCCGCGCGCGGTCGCGTTGCTGCTGCATGAGCGCCTCGAAGCCCGCCGTATCAACCGTGAGCCCGCGCTCGGTCGCGAGCAGCTGGGTCATGTCGAGCGGGAAGCCGTAGGTGTCGTAGAGGAGGAATGCCTGCGCACCGGGGAAGACCTTCTGGCCCGAGATCTGGCCGAGCGCCGACTCGAACTGGGCCAGACCCTTGTCGAGCGTCCGGCCGAACGACTCCTCCTCGGAGCGGATGACCCGGCGGATTGTGTCCTGGCGTTCCTTGAGCTCCGGAAAGACGTTGCCGAGGGACTCGACGACAGGCGTGACCAGCTGCTCGAAGAAGCCAACCTGCAGGCCGAGCTTGCGGCCGTAGAGGATGCCGCGGCGGAGGATGCGACGAATGACGTAGTTCCGGCCTTCGTTGCCGGGGAGGATGTTGTCGGCGATCGCGCACGAGATGGTGCGCGCATGGTCGGCCAGCACGCGGAACGCGACGTCGGTCCGCTCCTGCTCGCTCAGGCCCTCGCGTTTCGTCGGGACGGTGGCGTGATAGGTCCGGCCGGAGAGCGCGGCGACCTTGGCGAAAAGCGGCGCGAAGACGTCGGCCGAGTAATTCGACGGCTCGGCGGAGAAGTCCGTGAAGCCCTTGCTCGACGCGTGGATGCCGGCGACGCGCTCAAAGCCCATGCCGGTGTCGACGTGCTTCGCCGCCAGCGGCGAGAACGTGCCGTCGGCGTTCGCGTTGTACTGGATGAAGACGTGATTCCAGATTTCGATGCAGCGCGGCGAGGAGGAGTTGACCAGCTGGCGCCCGGCCGCCTCGTCGTCGGACGGCAGCAGGTTGAAGTGGATCTCCGAGCACGGGCCGCACGGGCCGGTGTCACCCATCATCCAGAAGTTGTCCTTCCGGTTGCCGTTCACGATGTGGACCTTGGGGTCGAGCCCCGCGGCGCGGAACAGCCCGGCCCAGATGTCGTACGCCTCCTGGTCGAACTCCGACGGATCGCCCTTGGCCTTGTCCGGGGCGTAGACGGTCGCGAACAGGCGCTTCGGCGGGATGCCCCAGACCTTGGTGATGAGCTCCCAGCCCCACGTGAGCGAGTCGCGCTTGAAGTAGTCGCCGAACGACCAGTTGCCCAGCATCTCGAACATCGTGTGGTGGTACGTGTCGTACCCGACGTCCTCGAGGTCGTTGTGCTTGCCGCCGGCGCGGATGCACTTCTGCGTGTCGGCCACGCGCCTCCACGGGGCGGCCTGCTCGCCGAGGAAATACGGCACGAACTGGTTCATGCCCGCGTTCGTGAAGAGCAGGTTCGGCGCCGTCGGCATGAGCGAGGCCGAGGGCACGACGGTGTGGCCGTGCCGGGCGAAGAAATCGAGGAAGGACTGGCGGATCTGGGCGGACGTCATGCGAAAGGCGGAGGAGACAGCATTACGGGCGGGCAGGCAAGCCGCGGACGCGGCCCCGCCGCCGACCTGGCTGTCTCAGGCGAGCTGAGCCAGGATGGCGTCGGCCATCTGGCGCGTGCCGACCGAGGCGCCACCGAACGCGATGTCCGCTGTGCGGGTGCCGGCCACCACGGCCCGCTTCACCGCGGACTCGATGCGCGCGGCCGCCCGCTCCTGGCCGAAGCTGTAGCGGAGCATCAGCGCGGCCGAGAGGATCTGGGCGCAAGGGTTGGCGAGGTTCTTGCCCGCGATGTCGGGCGCCGTGCCGCCCGCCGGCTCGTACAGGCCGAAGGGCAGGCCGTGGGTGTTCTTCCCGGCGCCGAGTGAGGCGCTCGACAGCATGCCGAGCGAGCCGCAGATGACGGCCATCTCGTCCGAGAGGATGTCGCCGAACATGTTCTCCGTGACGAACACGTCGAACTGGTTTGGGTCGCGCGCCAGCTGCATGGCCGCGTTGTCCACGTACATGTGAGAGAGGGCGAGGTCCGGCGCGTGCTGGGCGCAGTAGGCCGTGACGGTCTTGCGCCAGAGCACCGAGGTCTCGAGGACGTTGGCTTTGTCAACCGAGGTCAGCTTCCCGCGGCGCGCGCGTGCGGCCACGATCGCCGTGGCGACGATTCGCTCAATCTCGCTGCGGCGGTAGACCATCGTGTCGACCGCCTGGACGTCGCCGTCGGGCAGCGTCGTGGTCGTCTTCGGCTGGCCGAAGTACAGCCCGCCCGTGAGCTCACGGATGCAGACGATATCGATGCCGTTGGGAATGCGGTTGCTCTTGAGCGGGGACGCGTCGGCCAGCTCCGGGTAAAGGAGGCCCGGGCGGATATTGGCGAAAAGCGTGAAGTGTTTCCGCAGCGGGAGGAGCGCGGCGCGCTCGGGCTGCTGGTGAGGCGGGAGCTTTTCCCATTTCGGACCGCCGACCGAGCCGAACAGAATGGCGTCGGCTGCGGCGCAGGTCTTCACGGTCGACTCCGGCAGTGCGGAGCCATGGCGGTCGATCGCCGCGCCGCCGACGTCCGCCGCGGTGTAGTCCAGCTTGAGGTTCTCCAGGCGTGCGACGGCCTCCAGGACCCGCAGGGCCTCGGTCATGACCTCGGGCCCGATGTAGTCTCCGGCGAGGACGGCGAACTTGAGCGTGGACATAGGGGGTATGAGCTAGCCGCCGGGCTGGGAAAGGGAAGGGGATTTTTCGCGGTTGCGCGTCAGCACCCGGCCTTCGGAAACTCCCGCCGAATGAATCTCCATGTCCTGCCCGCCGGGCCGATCCAGACGAATGCGTACCTGCTTACCGATCCCGGCCGAGGCGAAGCGGTCCTCGTCGACGCCCCGGGCGGCATCTGGGCGGAGGTTGCGCCGATCCTTGAGCGTGAGCGCTGCCGCCTCACGGAGCTCTGGCTGACCCACGGGCACTGGGACCACACCCAGGGCGCCGCGGAGGTCGTGCGCCGGGCGCATTCGCGGGTGCGCGCGCATGCCGACGACCGGGTCCTGTACGAGACCCCGGAGGTGATGAGCGCTTTCCTGATGCCGGGCCTGACCCTCGAGCCGGTGCACCCCGACGCGTGGGTGACCGCCGGGGCGACGTTCCAGGTGCTCGGCACCACCATTGAGGTGCGGCACGTGCCGGGGCACTGCCCTGGCAACGTGCTGTTCTATCTCCCGGCGGCGAAGGCGGCGTTTGTCGGCGATGCGCTCTTTGCCGGCTCGGTCGGCCGCACCGATTTCCCGGGCGGCAGCATGGAAATGCTGGAGAAGTCGATCCGGGGCCAGATCTACACGCTGCCCGACGAAACTATCGTTTACCCGGGCCACGGGCCTGATACTACGGTGGGAGTCGAAAAGGAATCGAATCCCTATGTCAGTGGCTGAACACGAGACCTACATGCGGCGCGCCCTCGAAGTGGCGCGCCAGGCGTGGGGTGGCACGCACCCGAACCCGATGGTCGGGGCCCTGATCGTCGAGAACGGGAGGATCATGGCCGAGGGCGCGCATGCCCAGGACGGCGGTCCCCACGCGGAGCGCCTGGCGCTGCTGGCCTTGGGCCACCGACCGCGGGAAGGCGCGACGATGTACGTGACCCTTGAGCCTTGCTGCACCGCGGGCCGCACCGGCGCCTGCACCGAGGCCATCATCGCCTCCGGCCTCAAGCGGGTGGTCATCGGGGCGAAGGACCCGAACCCGGACCACGCGGGCCGCGGCTTCGAGGTGCTGCGCGCCGCCGGCATCGAGGTCATCGAAGGCGTGCTCGCGGAGGAATGCGCCGACCTCAACCTGATCTTCAACCACTGGATCGAGCATGAGACGCCGCTCGTGGCGGCGAAGGCCGCGGTGACCTTGGACGGCCGCATCGCATGCCGCTCCGGTGACTCGCGCTGGATCACGGGCGAGGCCGCCCGCGCCGACGTGATGCGCTGGCGTCGGCTGTTCCCGTCGATCGCGGTCGGCGCCGGCACGGTCATGACCGACAACCCGCGTCTGACCGCCCGCCGGCCAGGCGAGGCTGAGTGGTGCCCGTGGCGGTTCGTGTTCGACGGCCTGCTGCGGACGGTCGCGGACCGCGGCATGCCGGCGGTCTACACCGACGAGTTTCGCGAGCGGACCATCGTGGTGACGACCCCGCACGGCGGCATGGGCTACGTGCGCAAGCTCCGCGAGCTTGGCGTGCAGGTGTGGATCCTGCCGTCGGCTACCCAGCGCGTGCCGATGGGCGAGTTCCGGAAGCGCTGCGCGGAGGAGAAGATCACGGGCGTCTACTTCGAGGGCGGCTCGCAGCTGGTGAGCCAGATCCTGCAGGACAAGCAGCTCGACTACCTTTTCGTGTATCGCGCGCCGGTTCTGCTCGCCGACGACCGGTCCAAGCCGATGCTGAGCGGGCTGCGGACCGAGAAACTCCTCAACGCGATTCGGCTGGGCGAGGTGCGCCACGAAGTTTTCGGGGACGACACCCTGACGCGCGGCCGGGTGACCTATCCGACGCCGATGTTCATCGATGAGACTACATTTAGCCTCGGCTAACGCGCACAAGGTCGCCGAATTCGGTGCGCTGGCCGCCGGGGCCGGGCTGCCGTTCGAGGTCGTCTCCGCGCGGGAGACGGGCGGGATGCCGCCGGTCGAGGAGGATACCGGGACGTTTGCCGGCAACGCTGCCAAGAAGGCCCGGGCGCTGCGGGCCACGCTGCCGGCCGACTCGTGGGTGCTGGCTGACGACAGCGGCCTGTGCGTGGACGCGCTGGACGGGCATCCTGGCGTCGAGTCCGCCTATTACGCGGGACCCCAGGGCGACTCCGCTGCCAACCTGCGCAAGCTGGTCGGGGCGATGCGCGGCGTTCCCGCTGGGCGTCGGGGCGCCCACTTCGTCTGCGTGCTCGTGCTGATCGACCGCCGGGGGCGCGAGTGGGTGTTCGAGGGCCGGTGCGAAGGTCACCTGCGTGACGATCCCGTGGGCGGCGCCGGTTTCGGTTACGATCCGCTGTTTGTTCCGGACGGCCATGCCCAGACCTTTGCTGAGCTCGACGAACCGGCGAAGAACGCGATCAGCCACCGGGGCCGTGCCTGGGCCCGCCTGGTCGCCTGGTGGCGGGCTGGTGGAGCTGAAGGATGAAGGAAGCCGATTGAAAGCTGCCGGCGCGACCGTCCCTTCAACCTTCACCCGACCGCTTTCAACTCCGACTCCGCCGCCTCACGGCTGAAAGAGGAACCGACCGACGTCGAGCGTATCGAGGGCGGCGTTGCGGTCGTCGGTCCAGATCAGCTGCTGGTCGATGAGCGGCGTGTCGGCCACCGTGATGAGACGCTTCACGCGGCCCTTCTCTTCCTCGGTGGGGAACCATCCGGTGATCTCCTCCATCTGGTCCGGCGCGGCGAGGATGATGTACTCGGTGTGGGTGGGATCCCAGTCCCGCGCCGTCAGCGACTCGGTGATGTCGGTGGCGACCAGGAGCGCGCCCTTGTTGATTGACCGGGCGGTCGCGGCGAGCACCGGGAAGAGGCGGGAGTAGCGCGTCGAGGCGTGGATCAGGAGCACACCGTGGCGGGCCTTGAGACGCTGGAAATAGTGGTTGAGCGCCTCGGTCGTCAGCAGGTGCGGTGGGACCCCGTCGCCGGTGAAGGCGTCAATGACGATGACGTCGTAGTCGGCGGTGGTCGACTCCAGGGCGCGGCGGCCGTCGCGCTCGACGAGGTTGATGCGGCCGGCGGCGTCGGCGACGTAGGTGAACCGCGTCCGGGCGACCTGCAGGATCTTCGGGTCGATGTCCCAGAAATCGTAGATATCCCCGGGGCGTGAGTAGGCGGCGAGGGTGCCGGCGCCGAGGCCGACCACGCCGACGCGCATGGCGGGACGAGTGGCCTGGAACTTCTCAAGCGTGCGGCCGACGCCGGTGCTCTCGCTATAGTAGAGCGTGGGACGACGGCGGGCGGCGACGTCGCTGATCAGCTGTGAGCCGTGGGTGGTGGTGTCGCTGGAGAGCACGACGCTCCGCGCGTCGGTCCGCACCATGATGTGCCCGTAGAGGTCGCGCGTATGGACCATCTTGGCGGTGGCCGGCACTTCGGAGCCAGCCTGCTGGAGGCCGAGGCCCAGCACCGGCACGAGCACGACGAGGCCGGTCACAACCACCGTGGCCGGGTCGCGCCGGCCGGTCTGCCAGAGCAAGCCGGTGGTGAGGAGGGCGACAGAGGCCAGCTCGAACTCGATCGGACGGGCGAGCAGGTAGGGTACGATGGTGCTCGAGACGAGCCCGCCGAGCACGCCGCCGGCGGCAAGGACCAGGTAGTAGCGCTCGAAGCGCTCGGCCGGCCGCGTGCTATGCAGCAGGGCGTTGCCGAGGAAGCAGCCGCTGGCCGTGAGCGAGAGCAGCCACCAGGCCGCGGTGGCATTGACGGTCGCGGCAGTGAAGCCCTTGGCGAGCATGAAGCCGGTGAGGCTGATCGCGAGCCACACGATCGTCGTGCCGGTCATCCACGGGCGCCAGCGGCCGGAGAACGCGACCATGAAGCTGAGGAGGTAGGCGCTGAAGGGACCGACCCAGGCGAGAGGCGTGGAGCCGAGCTCGGCGGCGAGGTGATACGTCGCGCCCAGCATCGACACGCAGGTCAGGGCGCTAAGCCACAGCCAGAGGGTCGTGCGCCCGAACTCGAGCGGCTCGGCCGCAGCCGTCGCGGCCGGACCGGCGGCGTCGCCGGTGAGCCGGCGGAGCAGGTAACCCGCGCCCACGAGCAGGCCGGCGACCACGACGAGCAGGACATGCCAGATCGTCGTCTGCTCACTCAGCCGTAGGTTGGGCTCGAACGCGAACGGGTAGAGCAGGACCGCGGCGAGGCTGCCGGTGTTGGAAATCGCGTAGAGATAGTAGGGCACGTCCTCGCCGCGGCGGCGGAGCCAACCGTGCAGGAGGGGCGAGGTGCTGAAGAGCAGCAGCATCGCCGGCAGCGTCGTGTAGCTCAGCCGCCACACGACGCGCAGGATGCTGGCGGTGGCATCGGCCTGGTCGGACGGGAGCTGGAACGTCACCACGGCGACGAGGGCCAGGATCGTGGTCGCCAGGAACTGCTGCCGGAACGGCCGGCGGACGAGCCAGGCGGCCCAGCTGTAGCCCAGCAGCAGCGCGACCTGGAAATACACCATGCAGCCGAGCCACGTGGCCGCGGTGCCGCCGTAGATCGGCAGCAGCCGCTTGCCCATCAGGGGCTGGATAACGAAGGACAGGAAGGCGGCGAGGGGGACGGCGCCAATGACCAGGGCCGAGAGGACCTGGTCCATGACCGGGGAGGAGGAGCGACGGGGTTCGTTCATGGAAAGGAATCAGCCGCGCACAAGGGCGGCGAGGGAGCGGAGCGGGGCGGCGCCAATGGCCGGGTAGGCCTCACACGGCGTCCAGCAGTTCGGGCAGCGGCCCTCGGCGACCGCCTGTCGGGTGCCGTCGCGCCGGGCCTTCTCGACCAGGGGCATCAGGGCGTAACCGGTGGTGCGGACGTTGCCGAGCGGGTGGTCCCAGATTGTGCACGGATAGACGGCGCCCTTCTCGGAAAGGTAGGCCGTCGAGAGCAGGGCAGAGCACGGGATGTTAGTGCGGCCGGTGTCGAGGTACCGCAGCGCCTCGGAGCGGTAGATTCGTTCCACCACGCGCATGCCGCTCACGGCGCCCTTCGGCTTGGACGCCGCCAGCTGGAGTGCGGCCGCCACCTCGGCGCGGTGGGCCGGGCCGCCAAAGCCGCTCGAGTCGGCCGCGGCGGCGTTCCCGTAGTAATGCTGGGACAGATGCGGGATGTTGAGATGGAACGTGCCCCATTCGATCGCGGGCTCGCCGCGGTCGGCGAGGGCGGAGTTGATTGCCGCAAACGTCTGCTCGACGAGCTCGGAGGTCGTGAGCCCGCAGGAGCCCTTGTGGCCGTGCAGCGTCATGCCGACAAACACCTGGCCGGCGGGCAGCACGCGCCGCAGCGCCGCGAAGGTGTCGACTGCATGGGCGAAGTCGTTGCGGATGCCGCGCAGGCGGTCGTTCAGCTCAGGCGGGCCGTCGATTGAGACCGTGACGACGAGCTTGGCCCGCACGGTCGCCTTCAGTTCCTGCGCCACCGCCGTGATGCGCTTGGTGGCGATGCCGTTGGTGGGGAAATGGACGAGCAGCAGGTCAGGGCAGGACCGGGCGAAGGCTTGGACGACCTGCACGAAATCCGGTCGGTCGGTCGGCTCGCCGCCGGTGAAATCGATCCACTGCAGGAACGGATTGGCCGCGGCCACCTGTCCGACTTCCTCGAGGGTGAGCTCGCCGTCGAGTCCGCCCGGGGTGTCCTTGACCTTCCAGATGTCGCAGTAGACGCAGCGGGAGTGGCAGCGCTTGGTTACGACGAAGACGAGCTTCGTCGGCCGGATGCCCACGCCGGCGGCCGCCGCGGCGGTGCGGAGGCCCAGGCGGGTCCAGGAGTAGACGCGCATGCTCATCGGCCGGCAGGAGTCGGGTGGGCGACCCGTTCGCGGGCGGCGTTCAACAGCACATCCAGGTCGGAGTCCGGCCGGTGGACCGGCGCCTTGCCGCCGAAGTGGGCATAGGCGGCGGGCGTATCGACGCGGTACACGCCCATCTTGAACGCCTGACTCTGCGCGCGGCGAACCTCGGTCGCGCCGCTCTCGGCCAGCAGCTGGGCCACGGCCGCGGCGGCTCCGGGCTCGGCGTTCTGCCAGAAGCCCCAGTGGATGTAGATGCCGCCGGGGTACTGGCTGGCCAGCTCCGCGAGGTTCGTCCGGATCATCATGTCGACGATGTAGAACTGGGACGAGTTCACGCCGCGGAGCATCCAGAGGCAGGGGTCGGACGACAGGACCAGCGAGCCCTGCGGCAGGACGCGGGCGACGTCGGCGACAAACGTCACGTCATCCACGGCCTCGATCGCCTCGCGGCTGAGCGTCGGCACGTAGTGGTACCCCGCGACCCAGTTCACGAGCGCGCACGCGACGGCGCCGTAGCGCAGCAGCGGGGCCTTGGCCAGGACGGCGAACAGGCTGGCGGCACCGATGCCCATGAAGACGGCGACCGGCGCGCAGGAGATCACGCCATAACGCGAGCTGGCGCCGTAGAAGTAGCCGCCGGCGTAGAACAGGATGAAGATGCCCCACGACATGGCGAACCACGCGCCCAGCGCCACGAGGGCGGTGCGATTGCGGGCCAGCAGCCAGCCG
>DAOQKI010000043.1:0-25694 GCA_035334485.1 Opitutaceae bacterium | reverse complement strand
CAGCGCAACGCGACGGTCCGTGAGGACTCCTCCGTCTCATCCGCCAAAATCCGTGAAATCCGCGGTAAAAAGAGTCTCCGCCAAACCAGCGAGCCCCTCAGCACCACCACCTCCGCCACCCACCTCCGTTCCCTCCGTTACCTCCTGTGAGCAGGTTTCGTCCTTCCGAGTTTTCCTAACAGTTCTGTTACGATCCTGTTTTCGCCTCGTCCGGGCGGGTCCGCCATCGGTGGGCCTCCGGAGGCATGACTTTACGACCCACCATCACCCGCACGGCGTTCCTCGCCACTGTGCTGGCGTGGTGGCAGCCCCGCTCGGCCAGGGCCGAGAACTCCGTCGCCTACAAGTACCAGGACTATCGCGAAGCTGACGGCCGCATCGCCGTGCGCGCCCAGTACGGCCTCGTCGAGCAGGACCTCGGCACCGACTGGCACGTCAAGGCGCAGGGCGTGATCGACGCCATCGCCGGCGCCACGCCCAATGGCCAGCCGCCCGCCACCCCCGGCGGACCGGTGCCGCTCTCGCAGCTCACCGAGCGTCGCAAGGCGTGGAGCGCCGAGCTCTCCCATCAGCTCCCGCTGGTGAACGTCGCGCTCGGCGTCGCCAACAGCCGCGAGAGCGACTACGTGTCCAACGGCTGGTCGCTCAACACCCGGACCGACTTCAACCAGAAGAACACCACGCTTCTCCTCGGCGTCGCCGGCACCGATGACGACGTGTCGATCCGCTACCTGCGCACCGTCGCCAAGAAGCGCGGGCTCGACCTCGTCGCCGGCGTCACCCAGCTGCTCGACCCGCGGACTTCCGCCTCGGTCAACCTCGGCTTCGGCCGGTCCACCGGCTACCTCGGCGATCCCTATCGGTTGGTGGAGCAGCGCATCCAGATCGTGCCCGGGATCGTGCTGCCGTTCGATTTCCCGGAGAACCGTCCCGACCACCGCTCGAAATGGACCGTGCTCGGCTCCCTCAACCGCGCGGTCCCGGACTGGAACGGGGCGGCCGAGGCGAGCTACCGGTTCTACCGCGACACCTTCGGGACCACCGCCCACACCGTGGAACTCGCCTGGTTCCAAACCTGCGGCACGCGCCTCACGCTGGTGCCGTCGGTCCGGTGGTACGAGCAGACGGCGGCGGACTTCTATGTCGTGACTCTCACCGGCGCGTCGTTCACCCCGACGTACCAGCTGAATCCCGCGGGGCCGTTCTATTCGGCCGACTATCGCCTGTCGGCCTTCCGGAGCGTCCAGTACGGGCTCAAGGCCGTGGTCGACCTCGCGGCGAACTGGCAGCTGGATGCGGCGATCGAGAAATATGAGATGCATGGACGTGACGGCGCGACCTCGCCATACGTCTATCCTGCTGCCACGATCGTGACGGTCGGACTCAAGCTTACCTGGTAACCGCATGGCCTTGATCTCCCAATCCCAGCGTCCACCCCCCGCGCCGGCGCCGTCGACCGCGCCGGCGGGACCGTTGCGCCGCCTGACTTTTGCGGCGCTCGGCACGACCTGCGAGGTCCAGTATGCCTGCGTCGACGCGGCGCTGTCGCAGCGGTTCGAGCGCGCCGTGGTCGCGTGGGTGCAGGCGTTCGAGGCGAAATATTCGCGCTTCCGGTCGGACAGCCTGGTCAGCCGGATCAACGAGGCGGCCGGGCGCGACTGGGTGCCGGTCGATGCCGAGATGGAGCAGATGCTCCAGCTCTGCCAGACGCTGCATTTCATGACCCAGGGCGTGCTCGACGCGACGGCCCTGCCGCTCCTGCGGCTCTGGAATTACAAGGCGGCGAATCCGGTGATCCCGTCGATCCAGCAGATCGCCGACGCGCGCCGGCTGGTGGGCTGGTCGAAGGTGCAGCGGGCGCCGGGCAAGGTGTTCCTTCCGTTGCCCGGCATGGCGCTCGACTTTGGCGGCTTCGGCAAGGAGTACGCGGTGGACGTGGTGGCGCAGCTGGCGCTCGACCACGGCATCCGCGACGCGCTCGTCGACTTTGGCCACGACCTGCGGGCGCTCGGCGCCCCGCCGGGCCGGCCGGCGTGGCACATCGGCATCGAGGATCCGACGAAGCCGGGCCAGCCGGCGCTGAGCATCGCGCTGCACGGCAGCCGCGGCATCGCCTCGTCGGGCGACTACATCCGCAGCTTCACGCTCAACGGCAAGCGCTACGGCCACATCATCGACCCGCGCACGGGCTGGCCGGTGGCGAACGGCTGCCTCCAGGCCAACGTCGTGGCCGGCACTTGTCTCCAGGCCGGCGTGCTCTCCACCACCGCGTTCGTGCTCGGCGTGCCCAAGGGCGTCGAGTTCATCCAGTCCTGCCCCGGCGCCGAGGGACTCCTCGTCACCGCCCAGGCCCGCGCCCAGACCCGCGCGTTCTTCAATTACGTCGCCGCCTGAACTCCGCCCGTTTCCGGTTGTCCCATCCCCCCATGAACCACCGCTCCGCCTCGCTGCCCCGTCTTGCGACCTTCCTCCTGGCCCTGCTCGCGCTGGCCGCATCCGCCCCGCTGCGGGCGGAGCTGCAGGTCGGCCAGGCGTTTCCCGCGCTCAACTCCGCCGCGCTGTCCGGCCCGGTCCCGGCGCTGTCCGGCCAGGTCGCCGTCATCGACTTCTGGGCCTCGTGGTGCGCGCCGTGCAAGGCGTCGTTCGCCGCGTACTCCCGCCTGCACGAGGCCTACGCCGGACGCGGGCTGGTGATCGTCGCGGTGAGCGTCGACGAGCGGCCGAGCGAGTTCGACACGTTTGTCCGCAAGTGGCACCCGCCGTTCACGACCGTGCGCGACGTGGGGCAGCGGCTCGTCGCGGCGGTGAAGGTCCCGACCATGCCGACCGCCTATGTTGTGGGCCGCGACGGCCGCGTGCGGTACGTGCACGTCGGGTTCCATGGTGCCACGACCGAGCAGGAGCTGCGCACGCAGATCGAGGCGCTGCTCGCCGAGAAACCCTGACCCTTTTCCCGCCATGCGCCGCTCCCGCCTCCTGATCCTCGCCCTCCTGACGGTGCTGCTCGCCGGCTGCGCCGGTGTGAACGTCCAGCCGTGGGAGCGGGCGACGCTGGCCGGGTACGCGATGCGGCCCGACCGCGATCCGCTCGCGACGGCGATGGCGGAGCACGTGTACTTCTCGCGCGAGGCGGCCAGCGGCGGGCGGGGCGTCGGCGGCAGCGGATGCGGTTGCAACTGATCCGGAATCGGGCAGTTGAACGTTTACGGATGAAAGTTGAAGGACCTGCGAACCAAACGATGGAGTCATCCACCACGGCAGCGTTCAGATCCCGCGGACGGTGAGGTGCGATCCCTCACCAAAATGCCGCACCTGAGGCCCGGAGTCCGCCGCATTCAACTGATGTCCTTCAACCTTCAACTGTCTCCCTCCGGCTGATCCGGCCCCGCTGAATCCTCGGCGGCGCCTTGGCTCCGTTCCCCAGTTTCCATGCGCATCCTGGTCATTGAAGACGAACCCCAGCTGGCCCGCCACGTGACCAGCGCGCTCACGCGTCACGGTCACCTGGCCAGCGCGCGGCATGACGGCGCCGAGGGCCTGCGGGCGGCGCTGACGGATACGCCGGACCTCATCGTGCTCGACCTGAACCTGCCGACGCTCGACGGCCTCACCGTGCTCTCCCGCCTGCAGGCCGCGGCGTGCCCGGCGCGGGTGCTGATCCTGACGGCGCGAGGCGACGTAGAGCATCGCGTGAAGGGCCTGAACGCCGGCGCCGACGATTATCTGACGAAGCCGTTCTCGCTCGATGAACTTGTGGCCCGCATCGAGGCGCTGGGCCGGCGCGGGGCGACGCCGACGGCGGCGGACCTGCTGAAGGTCTCGGATCTCCAGATGGACGTGCAGCGGCGCCGCGTGGTCCGGGCCGGAAAAAACGTCGCGCTCTCGCCGCGGGAGTTCGACGTGCTGCAGGTGCTCATGCAGGAGCCCGGCCGGGTGTTCTCCCGCACGGAGCTGTGCGAGCGGGTCTGGCAGCGGGACCACGAGTACGACACGCGCACGGTCGAGATCTTCATCACCCGCCTGCGGAAGAAGGTGGACTCCGCGTTTGCCTCGCCCCTGATCCACACCATCCGTTCCGTGGGCTACACCATCCGCACCGCCTCATGAAGCCGACCCTCCTCTTTCTCCTCGCGGCTGCGCTCGCCGCGGGCGCCTCCGCCGCGGAGATCGAGGGCCGCGTGGCGCTGCCGAAGACCCGGACCGCGCCAGTGGTGAACAAGCGCTACGAGGTCGTCTCGAAGGGCGGGGTGGTTGCGACCAACCCGCCGCTCGCAGTCGTCTACCTCGAGGGCAATTTTCCCGCGCCGGCGACCGCGCCCGTCGCGACCATGAGCCAGAAGGACCTCACGTTCGTGCCGCTGCTCCTGCCCGTGCAGGTGGGCACGAGGGTGGAGTTCCCGAACCTGGACGACACCTATCACGACGTGTTCTCGTACTCCCCGACCAAGCGCTTCGACCTCGGCCGCTATCGCCCGGAGGAGCGCCCGGTGCCCACGCAGGTGTTCGACGTGCCCGGGCTCGTCACGCTGCGCTGCGACATCCACGAGCACATGCGGGGCCTGATCCTCGTGCTGGCGACGCCGTATTTCACCGTGACCGATGCCGACGGCCGGTTCCGCCTCACGGGCCTGCCGGCGGGGCGGTACGTGCTCAAGGCCTGGGTCGACAGCCGGACCGTGCGCGAGCGGCCGGTGGAGCTGGCGGCGGACGGTACCGTGACGGTGGATCTGCCCTGATTCGCCATGCCCGCGCGCGCCACCGTCGCCAGCTTTCGCACCAGGCTCTTGGTGGCGATGATGGTGGTCGTGGCGGCGGCGACGGGCCTGACGCTGGTGCTGGCGCAGCACCAGCTGGCGGTGACCGCCGAGCGCGACCTGGAGCGGGCGTTTCAGGACCAGCTGGACGCGCGGCACACCCTCCGTGAGCTGCGTCACGCCGCGTTGGTGGAACGATGCCGCGACCTTGTGCGCAAGCCGCGCATCCACGCGGCGCTGGAGGACGGCGCGCTCGACCTCCTGTACCCCAGCGCCCGCGACGAGTTGCGCGACGTGATGGAGGCGGACGCCGGGCTCTCGCCGGAGCAGGCGGCGTACGCGCTGCACGCGCAGTTCTACCGTTTCCTCGACCACACGGGCGCCGTGATTCCCGCACCCAACCCGGCGGTGGTCGGCGCGCTTTCCCCAGCGGAGGAGAGTCAGCTGGCGCTGCCGCGGCTCCCGGACCGGCAGCAGCTGGGCTACCTGTACCGGCCGGCGACGGACGAGGTGACCGAGGTGATCGCGATGCCGATTGTCTCAAGCGAGACCGGTGAAGTCATCGCCGCGATCGTGCTGGGTTTTCAGCCGGTCGGCCGCCCGGCCACGGGCGCGATGCGCAGCGGACTTTGGATGGAGGGCCGGGTACACTTGGCGGGCTTGCCGGCCGACGAACGGGCCGTGCTGGGGAAGGTGATCGCGGCCGGGCTCGCGGGTCCGGGCGCGCAGGGTCGGCTCACGCATGACGTGGGCGGCGTGCCCAGCCGACTGTTTTTCCAGCGCCTGAACCCGGACTCCACCTATCCGCCGGCGTACGATGTGGCGGTCTGCTCCCTCGCCGAGCTCCAGGCGCAGCAGGAGCGGCTCCGCTGGCGCGTGGTCGGGGCCGGCGTGCTCGCGCTGCTGGCGGGATTTGTCGCGAGCCAGCTCCTGGCGCGGCGGCTCGCGCGGCCGGTCGAGCAGCTCGCCGTCGATTCGGAGGTCAACCGCGCCGAGCGTGCGCGCGTCGAGGCGGCGCTGGAGTCGACCAGCGCTGAGCTGCAGCGCGCGGCGCGCTTCTCGGCGGATGCGTCGCACCAGCTCAAGACCCCGGTCGCCGTCCTGCGCGCCGGACTCGAGGAGCTGCTCGCGCATGAGACGCTCAGCCCGGCCGAATGCCGGGAGATCTCCGCGCTCGTGCACCAGACCTACCGGCTCTCGAGCGTGATCGAGGACCTGCTGCTGCTTTCGCGCATGGACGCCGGGCGCCTGAAGATCGAGTTCGCGCCGGTCAACCTGAGTCAGCTGATCGAAGGATCGCTCGACGACCTCAGCGCGCTGCCCGACGACCTCGAGCTGGCGGTTGAAACGGATTTTCCGCCGGACCTCCACGTGGCGGGCGAGAAGCGCTACGCGGCGCTGATCCTGCAGAACCTCCTGGAGAACGCCCGCAAGTACAACCGGTGCGGCGGGCGGATCCGGATCGAGGCGCGGGCCGACGGCGACCAGGTCAGGCTCGCGATCGGCAACACCGGCACGCCCATTTCGCCCGAGAGCCAGGCGCACATTTTCGAACGCTTCCATCGCGGCTCGGTGGGCGAGAACGTGCCGGGCTACGGCCTCGGCCTGAACCTCGCGCGCCAGCTGGCGCGGCTCCACCAGGGCGAGTTGCGGCTGGTGCGCTCCGACTCCGAATGGACGGAATTCGAGGTACGCTTCAAGGCGGCCCAACCCGCTCCGGCCGTCCCCGTGGCCGCGGGAGGTGTCGCGTGAACCGCGGGGCCCGGCTCGCGGGGATGCTGCTGGCGCTGGCCACGACGGGGTGGGGCCAGGAGGAGTTCCTCGACCGGCTCGACGAACACCTGACCGTCAGCTCGGCGACTGGCGCGGTGCGGGCGCGCCTGAGCGGCACGCTGGATCTTGAGGCCTACTCGTTCCAGCAGCCGACGCCGGGACTGATCGTCGCGTCGGGCACCACGCTGTTCAACCCGCGCCTCACGACCTTCCTCGACGTGCAGCTCGGGCCGCGCGCCTATCTCTTTGTGCAGGGCCGGGTCGATCGCGGCTTCGATCCGTCCGACGGCACCACGGAGGGCCGGTTCGACGAGTATGCGATCCGGATCACGCCGTGGGACGACGGCCGCTTCAATCTTCAGGTCGGCAAGTTCGCGACGGTCGTCGGCAGCTGGGTGCGGCGCCACGGCACCTGGGAGAATCCGTTCATCACCGCGCCGCTGGCCTACGAGAAGCTCACCGGCATGTGGGACGTCGCGGCGGTGCGCAGCACGGCGACCCTGCTGCGCTGGTCGCACGTGCGGCCGAAGACATTTGTCGGCGAGCAGTTCGCCGACAGCCGCTTCCGCCTGCCGATCGTGTGGGGCCCGAGCTACGCGGCCGGCGCCTCGGTGGCGGGCGAGATGGGCCGCTGGACGTACGCCGCGGAGATCAAGAACGGCTCGCTGTCGTCGCGGCCCGAGTACTGGGAAGTCGACGAGGTCCACTGGGATCATCCGACGTTCTCCGGCCGGATCGGATTCCAGCCCGACGAGCGATGGGACCTCGGCCTCTCCGCGAGTGCAGGCAGTTATCTGCTGCCCTCGGCGAAGCCGACGGTGGCGCCGGGCCACGGCCTCGACGATTATCGCGAGCTGGTGCTCGCGCAGGATGTGAGCTTCGCGTGGCACCACTGGCAGGTGTGGGCGGAGGTCTTTGTCGCCCGCTTCACCATCCCGCTGGTCGGCGACGCCACGACGACCTCGTGGTACGCGGAGGCCAAATACAAGTTCACGCCGCAGTTCTTCGCTGCGGTGCGCTGGAACCAGCAGACCTTCGGCGACGTGATCGACGGCATCGGCGACCCGATCCGCTGGGACTACAACACCTGGCGCCTCGATTTTGCACCGACGTATCGCCTCACACCGCACGCCCAGCTGAAGCTCCAGTACAGCCTGCAGCCCGACGACCTCGGCGGCCACGCCTACCAGCACACCGTCGCCGCCCAATTCACGGTCCGCTTCTAGCCGCGAGGGCCGCGCAGAGCTTTCGGTCCTCAGCTGTCAGCCGTCAGCGCACAGCGCTCAGCCGTCAGCAATCAGCGCTCAGCAAACAGCGCCCAGCAAACAGCGGTCAGCGAACCGCGCTACCCGTCTCGTCACTCGTCCCTTGTCACTCGTCACTCGACGCGGCGGGCGCACGCGCCCGCCGCGTCGGTAACAGTGCTGTTACTAACCCCGGCTTTTCCCGGTGGCCCGATCGGCGGATTTTGTGCGCCGTCGCCGCGCGCGACACAACCCCGTCCCACCATGAAGCTGCCCTCATTCCTCCTGCGCGTTCTTCCCTGGCTGAATCTTCCGACCGCCGTCCTGATCGGCCTGCTGCAGCGCACCCCCGCGGTGCGGGTCGCAGCGGTCGCCGAAGAGATGATCATCTCCTCGCCGATCGGCGCGGTGCTGAAGTCCGTCGCCAGCGCCGTCGCCGCACTCGGCGCGATGAACTCCCTCGCCGGCGCCACGCCGCTCGTGCCGTCGAGCGGCGACGCGAGCGGCATCGCCGTGACCACGGGCACTGCCGTGTCCGTGGGCTATACCGTCAACGGCACCCAGACCCCGGTTTTGTCGTGGACGGTCAACGGCACCATTCCGCCCGGCACGAATTTCTCCGGCCTCACCGCCTCCGGCACCGTAAACATCCAGAACCTGCTCTGGACCGGGACGCCAACCACCGCGGGCACCTACAATCTCAGCATCACTGCCTGGGAGGGCGCCAACGGCACGCAGGTCTCGGCGAACGGTTCCCTGCAGTACTCGTACACGATCGTGGTTACGGCCGGCGGTGGGGGAGGCGGCGGCGGTGGAGGTACCACCGCGCCGTCGTTCACGACCCAGCCGACGAGCCAGGCCGGCGTGACCGGCGGGTCCGTGACTTTCACGGTGGCGGTGAGTGGCAACCCCACGCCAGGCCTCCAGTGGAAGAAGAACGGCACCGACGTCTCAGGCGCCACCAACACCTCGCTCACGCTGAACAACCTCCAATCCTCCGACGCGGGAACCTACACCGTGGTCGCCACGAATTCCGCGGGCACCGCCACGAGCAACGGCGCCGTCCTTACGGTCACCACCTCGTCCGCGCCGTCCATCTCGGTCCAGCCCGAGGGCCACACCCTCGCCGCCGGCTCGTCGGTCGTGTTCGGCGTCACCGCCTCGGGCGGCGGGCTCTCCTACCAGTGGAAGAAGAACGGCACACCGGTCGGCGGCGCCACGAGCGCGCAGTATCTCCTGTCCAATGCCACGGGCGGCGACGCCGGCAGCTACACCGTGACGGTGTCCAACGGCTCGGGCTCGGTGACCAGCAACGCCGCCGTGCTCAACGTGGTCACGAGCAGCGACCCCGGCCGGCTGACCAACGTGTCGGTGCGCATCGTCTCGGGCACCGGGGCGGACACGCTTTTCATGGGCTTCGTGACCGGCGGCGCGGGCACCAGCGGCGGCAAGCAACTGCTGATCCGCGGCATCGGCCCGACGCTGGGCGGGTTTGGCGTGCCGAACGTCATGACCGATCCGATCCTTGACCTGATTCCGCAGGGTTCGACCATCCCGTTGCAGTCGAGCGACGACTGGGGCGGCGATGGCGGCGTGATCAGCGTGGCCAATGCCGTCGGCGCCTTCGCGCTGCCGAGCACGACGAGCAAGGACTCCGCGCTCGTGGCGACTCTCAACCCCGGCGTGTACTCGGCCAAGGTCTCCGGCAAGAGCAACACCAGCGGCACCGTGCTGGCGGAAATCTACGATGCGGCTCCCGGCACATACAGCGCGTCGACACCGCGCCTGGTCAACATCTCGGCCCGCGCGACGATGGCGAACGACAATCCCCTGATCGCGGGCTTCGTGGTCGGCGGCACGACGGCGAAGACGCTGCTCATCCGCGCGATCGGACCGGCGCTGATTCCCTACGGCGTGACGGCCGCCATGCCGGATCCGAACCTGGAGATCATCCGCTCGGGCCAGTCCGTCGCCAGCTACAGCAACGACAACTGGGGCGGCTCTTCACTGGTGACGAGCGTGGGCAACAGCGTCGGCGCGTTCGCGCTGACCGACGCTGCGGGCAAGGACGCGGTGCTGCTGGTGACCCTCGACCCGGGCGTCTACTCGGCGAAGGTCACAGGCGTGAACAACACCTCCGGCATCACCCTCATCGAGGTCTACGAGGTGCCCTGAGCAAGTTTTGGTTGTGGGCAAGTTGGTTTCGGCTGGGGGCGCGCAGGGCCGCCTCCAGCCGAGTTTTTTGGTAAGGGCGGCCTCCTGACGTCGACTGCTACGGGTGAGTGGCTGCGACTGCGGAAGCGTAGCGCCGACGTGAGGAGACGTCTGGGTAGAAACACGACGGTTCCCACGGGGACGTTGACGGTCGGGGTTGGTTCGGCAAAATGGAGCCACCCGCACCCCCCATGCGGATCGAACCCCCGGACGAGCATCCAGGTAAATCAGGCTGGTGCGCGTCGTGTTTCCAGCTGCTCAACACTCCCTCCTCATGAACCTCATGCTGAAAAGGCAGGCTTGGTTTTCCGCCGTCACGATAGTGCTCACGGCGTTCGCGGCCGGTGTCTCGGCCCAGGATCCGTATTTGGTCCGCAAGGCCCAGTTCTACCTGCAGACGAGCGCCAGCGGCGCGGTGCTGCATTCCACGGCGCCCTATGTCTTCGCCGCGACCGGGCGGACCACCGGCCTCACGCTGAACGTGCCGGGCGGCTCGGCGCAGTCGCTGCCCTACGATGCGGGTGACGACTCTTATCAGGTCGTGGTGCCGTACGGCTCAAAGGCGGCGCTGGATGCCGCGTACCCGAACGGAACCTATACAATCACGGGTTCCGGCCAGCCCACGCGCACGTTCTCGCTGACACCCGACCGGTATCCGACGGCCGCGCCGGAGATCACGAACGGCACCTGGACCAACGGCGTGCTCGTGATCAATCCCGCGCAGAGCTACACGTTCAACCTGAGCAATTTCACCACGTACGCCTCCACCGGCGTCGCCGGCCACGAGTCGTTCAACGTCGACACCGGCACGAGCAACGGCTTCCAGCAGGAAATTGCCACGCAGGCCATCTTCGGCCTCACCGCGTCGGCCACGCCGCTGACGAGCGTAACAATGCCGGCGGGCACCCTGACCACCGGGAATGTCTACCGGTTGGATCTCCAGTTCGACACCCTCACGACCCTCGACGCCGGCACCGGTTCGGTCGCACTCTTCACCAACCAGCTGGAAGTCTGGGTGGCGGCGCTCGCGCCCGGAACGACGGCGATGGCCGCGCCGGCCATCACTGCCCATCCGTCCAACCGGACCGGCAGCCTCGGCGGCAGCGTGACGTTTTCCGCGACGGTCAACCTCGGGGGACCGGGCAATCCCCGCGGGCTCTGGTATCTCAACGGCCTTGAGCTCTCGACCGGCAACAATTCCACCAAGTACACCCAGGGCTTCAACAACGGCGTGTTCACGCTGACCGTGAACAACATCACGAACGCCGACCTCGGCAGCTACAACATGAAGGTCGTCGACACCGGCGGCATCGCGACCACCAACTCGGCGACCCTGACCCTGGGCACTGCATCGACGCCATCCATCGTCACGCAACCGCTCGGCCACACCGTGGCGACGGGCAGCTCGGTGGTGTTCAGCGTCGAGGCGTCCGGCGGTAACCTGACGTACCAGTGGTACAAGGGCGGGGTGGTAATCCCCGGGGCGACCGGCAGCCAGCTGTTCATCTCCAATGCGCAGGCGGGCAACGCCGGCAGTTATACGGTCGCGGCGACCAACGGCTCCGGCACGGCGACCAGCAACGCGGCCGTGCTCAGCGTGGTCACGAGCAGCGATCCCGGCCGGCTGATCAACGTGTCGGTGCGCATCGTCTCGGGCACCGGGGCGGACACGCTCTTCATGGGCTTCGTGACCGGCGGGAATGGCACCAGCGGCGGCAAGCAGCTGCTGATCCGCGGCATCGGCCCGACCCTCGGCTCGTATGGCGTGCTGAACGTGATGGCCGACCCGGTCCTGGACGTGATCCCGCAGGGTGCGTCCACGCCGCTGGTGACCAACGACGACTGGTCCGGCGACGCCGGTGTGGTCACGGTGGCCAACGCGGTGGGCGCTTTCGCGCTGCCGAGCACGACGAGCAAGGACTCCGCGCTCGTGACGACCCTCAACCCCGGCGTCTATTCGGCCAAGGTCTCGGGCAAGAACAACACGACGGGCACGGTGCTGGCTGAGATCTACGACGCGAACCCGGGAGTTTACAGCGCGTCGACGCCGCGCCTGGTCAACATCTCGGCGCGCGCGACGATGGCGAACGACAATCCCCTGATCGCCGGCTTCGTGGTCGGCGGCACCACCGCGAAGACGCTGCTCATCCGCGCGATCGGACCGGCGCTGATCCCCTACGGCGTGACGGCCGCCATGCCGGATCCCTACCTGGAGATCATCCGCTCGGGCCAGTCCACGGCGAGCTACAGCAACGACAATTGGGGCGGCTCGACGCTGGTGACCAACGTGGGCAACAGCGTTGGCGCCTTCGCGCTGACCGACGGCGCGGGCAAGGACGCCGTGCTGCTGGTGACCCTCGACCCGGGCGTCTACTCGGCAAAGGTCACGGGCGTGAACAACACGTCCGGCATCACCCTCGTCGAAGTCTACGAGGTGCCGTAGGCGGCGGCGCGCGCAGGTAACAGGTCGCAGGAAGCAAGTAACAGGATCGGTCCGGCGGCTCCGCCGCGTCGTGGACACAGTCCTGGTACTTGCGACCTGTGACCTTCGACTTTCGAGCGCTGCCGCCTCAGTTCATCCGGAAGCTCGAGCTGACCTGGAAGACGGCGGAGACGATGGCGAAGGCGATGAAGCCGACGATGACGAACACGCCGATCAGGACGCCGGTCGCGAGCACGTTGACGAACATGTTGAGCTGCCCGGAGATCATCCGGCGGTAGGTGCGGGCGATCTCGCGCAGGCTCGGCACGACGTTGCCGGTGTTCTCGCCGACGGTGAGGCGGTCGAGCACGAGGTCGGGGAAGCATCCGGTGCGGGTGAGTGCGCTCGAGAGCGACTCGCCCTCGATCACGCGGTCGGTGGCCTCGTGGAACGCGCGGCGGTGAACGCGATTGGCCACCTGCCGCTCGGTCATGCGCAGGGCCTCGACGGCCGTGATGCCGTTGGCCAGGAGGACGCTGAGGGTCTGGCTGATGGCGAGGACCGTCTGCGACACCACGAACGGGCCGACGAGCGGCAGGCGGAGCAGCCACGCGTCGCTGGTGGCGCGGCCGGTCTCGGTCTGGCGCCAGCGCCAGAAGGAGATGAGCCCCAGCACGACCGCGGCGACGACAATGAGTCCGTAGTGGACCGTGAAGTTGGCGCCGGCGACGAGCAGGCGGGTCGACAGCGGCATGTCGCCATGCAGCGACTTGAACAGCGTCTGGAGCCGCGGCAGCAGGAAGAACAGGAAGAACACCACCAGTCCGCCGGCCATCGTGATCAGCAGCGCCGGGTAGGCGAGGGCTGTCAGGAGCTGCGTGCGGAGGTCGCGCTGCTCGTGGAGGTGCGCGATCAGGCGCTCCAGCGTGTCCGTCAGCGAGCCGGTCGCCTCGCCGGCCTGGACCAGGCTGACCGTCGAGGTCTCGAACACCTCCGGAAAATCCGCCATGGCGCGGGACAGCGGGGCGCCCTCGCTCAGGCGTTCCCACAAACCGACGCACAGCGTGCGCAGGCCCGGCTCCTTGATGCGGATGGAGAGCAGGCGGACGGCCTCGCCGGCGGAGAGCCCGCTGGTCAGAAGGTCGCGCAGCGCCTCGAGGAAGGGCAGCCGGTGCTTGCGCGTGACGGGCACCACGCGGGTGCGGCCGTTGGCCGGCGCCGTGGCGGCGGCGGGCGCGGCACCGGCGCCCGTCTCGTGCACCGCGATGACCTGCAGCCCGCGGGCCGTCAGCAGCCTCAGCGCATCCTTCCGCGAGGGCGCCTCGAGCGCGTCGGTCACGCTCTTTCCGGACCGGTCACGGGCGCTGTAGTTGAAGCGAGGCATCGTGCTGGCCGACCGTGGCGCGGCCGGCGAAGTTGGGAGATGGGAGGTGGGAGATGGAAGACCGGATCACTGGCCGGGCCTCATTTCTCGGCGGCGGTGATGACGCGGAGGACCTCGTCGAGGGTGGTGTGGCCGCCCCGGACCTTGTCCCAGCCGCTCTGGCCGAGGGTGCGCATGCCGTGGCGGCGAGCGGCGTCGGCGAGCGTGCGGGTGCTCTCGCGCTGGAGCACGAGCTCGTGCATCTCGTCGTTGAGGCGGAAAATCTCGAAGATGCCGATGCGGCCGCGGTAGCCGGTGCCGCGGCAGCGGTCGCAGCCGACCGGGACCTTGAGCTCGGTGACGGTGTCGGCCTCGGCGGTGTCGCAACCGAGGATGGCGAGGCTCTCCACGAGCTTCACCTTGGAGACCGGCGCGGAGCGTGAGCACTGCGGGCAGAGGCGGCGGACGAGGCGCTGGGCGATCACCAGCTCGATGGCGGAGGCGACGAGGAAGGGCTCGACGCCCATGTCCACGAGACGCGTGATCGCGCCGGGCGCATCGTTGGTGTGCACGGTCGAGAACACCAGGTGGCCGGTCAGCGAGGCGCGGATCGCGATTTCGGCGGTGTCCTTGTCGCGAATCTCGCCGACCATGATGACGTCGGGGTCCTGGCGCAGCACGTGACGGAGGGCGTCGGCGAAGGTGAGCCCGATTTCCGGCCGGACCTGCATCTGGTTCACGCCGGGGACCTCGTACTCGATCGGGTCCTCGATGGTGATGATCCGGAGGTCGGTGGCGTTGATCTTCCGGAGGAACGCATTGAGCGTGGTGCTCTTGCCGGAGCCGGTCGGCCCGGTGACCAGGATGATGCCGTGCGGGTAGTCGAGGAACTGGGTGATCTGGGCCTGCTCCTCGGGACTCATGCCGAGGCGGTCCATGGTGTACGCCTCCTTCTTCTGGTTGAGGAGACGGAGCGAGATGGACTCGGCGTAAATCGTCGGGATGGTCGACACGCGGATGTCGAGCGTGGTGCCGTTCGCCTTGAAGTTGATGCGGCCGTCCTGCGGCAGCCGCTTCTCCGAGATGTTCAGCTTCGCCATGATCTTCAGGCGGGAGATGATGGCGTCCTGAAAGCGCAGCAGGTTCTCGGGCACCGGGACGGGCACGAGCAGGCCGTCGACGCGGTAGCGGATGCGGAGCTCGCCCTCCTGCGGCTCCCAGTGGATGTCCGTCGCCTGGTCCTCGACCGCCTGGCTGATGACATCGGTGACGAAGCGGACGACGGCGGCGTCCTCGTCGACCAGTTCCTCGGCGGCGGCCGCGGCCTCGGGGGCGATGTAGCCCTCGTCGGAGTCGTCGAGCGAGCCGGAGCCGACGCCGTGGTTCTCGATGATGAGCTGGTGGACGCGCTCGGGCACGGCGAGGTGCCAGACGGGCGGGCGGGGCGTGAAGGTGCGGAGCCAGTCGGTCATCACGTCGTCCGGGAGCCACGCGGTCGCGAGATGCAGCGGATCGGACGGGCCGGGCGCGGCATCGGCCGCGGGCGGCGGACCGAAGCGGATGGGGATGAGCTGGTAATCGTGGACGAGCCGGGCGGGCAGGAGGCCGCGGGCGCCGGGATCGGGCTCGAGATTGCTGGCCACATCAAGCCCGGCGGCCTCGGCGGTGGCGGCCAGCGCGTCCGGCTCGGCCAGGCCGAGGGCGGCGGCCAGGGCGGCGAGACGTTTCTCGCGCGGCGCCTCGAGCACGGCCTGCGTCTGCTCGGGACTGAGGCGGGCGGCGAGGGAGGGCGGGAGGGGCGCGGACGCAGTCGCGATCATGAGGACGCGAGGCTCACTTCACCTTCTCGCTCAGCTTCTCCGGCGCGACCTTCGTCGGGTCCTTGAGATACTGGATGATCTGCTCCCCGTTCGACATGTCGGTGATCTTCTTCGTCGTGTCCGAGGTGGCCTCGTCGGGCCGCAGGACGTGGGGCCGGATGAAAAGCAGGAGCTCCGTGCGGTCGGTCTCGTGGGTGCGGCCGCCGAAGAGGTGGCTGATGATGGGGAGTTCCCAGAAGAACCCGACCTTGGTGCGGTCGCGGGTCTGGGACGTGCGCTGCAGGCCGCCGAGGACGATCATCTGGCCGTCGATGACGTTGAGGTAGGAGTTGGCCTCGCGGTGGCCGATGATGGGCTGGAGGTTGCCGTCGACCGTGACATTGCCGATCACGTCGTCGACCACCTGGTCGATCTTGAGCTCGATGCTGCCGTCGTCACCGATGAGGGGCGTCACGTTGAGCGTGATGCCGATGTCCTTGTACGTGACCTGCGAGCTGGTGGAGAAGCCGGTGTTGGTGGTGGTCGTGACGCCGACCGGGGTGGCGGTGGAGCCGGTGATGATCGGCTGCTGCTGGGTGACGGCGATCTTGGCCTCCTTGTTGTGAATGGTGGCGATGGTCTGGGCCTGGAGGACCTTCACGTTGTGGCGCTGGCCGTTGTTGCCGAGGGCGGCCTGGAAGCTGAGCGGGCTGACCACGCCGCCGGTGACATTCCAGCCGGCGATGCCGCCGCCCGCGGCGGCCGCGTCGGCGCTGAAGTTGGTGATCATGGTGCGGCCGTCGCTGCCCGGGCCGACGGTGAGGTTGAGCGCGCTGATGCCGCTCTTGTCGGAGTCGGTGAGCGTGACCTCGGCGATGACGACCTCGATGCGGACCTGGGCGAGGACGATGTCGAGCTGGTCGACGAGTCCGTGGATCAGGCGAAGGTCGTCCACGGTGCCGGAGACGACGACGGCGTTGCTGCGCTCGTCGGGCAGCACGGTGATAAGGGAGCTGAATTCCTCGGCAGACACGGCCACGCCGGGCACGGCGGGCGCGGGGGCGGTGGGCGCGGCGGGGACGCCGTTGACCGGGCGCAGGCCACCGGCCGCGGTGGTGCCGCTCTTCTGGGCGACGGAGTTCTGGCCGGAAACGAGCTGCGACAGGAGCGAGGCGACGTCCTTGGCGGCGGCGTGCTTGAGGTAGATGACCTCGTTGCGCGTGTTGAGCTCGCCCTTCACGTCGAGCTTGGCAATCAGCTCGTCGAACAGCGCGTGCTGGCGCGGGTCGGAGAGCAGGATGACCTGATTGGTGCGGTCGTCGGCGTTGAAAGTGGTGGCGGAACCGAGCTGGCTGGCCAGCGGGCCCTGGAACAGCGAGCGGAGCCGGTTCACCAGGTCGGAGGCCTTGGCGTAAGACAGCGGGTAGAATTTCGGCAGGAGCCCGTTGGTGTTGGGCTTGTCGAGCTGGCGAATGAGCAGCTCGACCCGCTGGAGGTTGCTCACCGTGTCGGTGACGAGCACGGCGTTGGCCTTCTCGAGGGACACGAGGCCGTTGGCGACGCCGGGCGACATCAGCGGCGTGATCTGCGGGACGAACTCGCCGACCCGGAGGAACTCGAGCTGGAAGAGCTTGGTGGCGATGTGGCCGCTGGCGGGGAGGCCGAGCGTCGAGCCGTCGATCATCTCGGGCGCCTCGGTCTTCACCTGGACGAGCGGGACAACCTTGAGGAACTTGTCGCCGAGCGGGGAGACGCCGACGCCGTTGAGCGCGAGGAGGGTCTCGAGGGCGGTGACCGCCTCGGATTTCGGCACGGCGCGGTTGAGCTTCAGCGTGTAGGTCGAGGCGGGCAGGGCCTGCGGCCGGAGGATCGTGCGCCCGGTGTAGCTCTCGATCAGCGCCAGCACCGAGTCGATGTCGACCTCGGACAGCTTGATCGGCCCGACCAGCTCCTCGGCGGCGGCCGCGGGGGCCGGCGGAGTCTGGGCCCGGACGCCGACAACGGGCAGGCTGGCGGCGACGGCGAGGCACAGACGGAAAATGCGCGGGCTCATGCGGGAGTCAGAAGGTTGAGATAGGCCGGGCCGGGAGTGGAGATCAGAGGTGAAACGACCGGCCTTGTAAACCGTGTTGTGGTATGACGGCTTCCCCGGGGAAAAGTTGCCTCGGGAGTGAGGTTTAGGAGAGCGGATTTTCGATTTACGAATGACGATTTGCGATCGTTGGACCCCGCGACAGCCCGGGTTTGCCCCGGCCGGCCTTTGCCGCGCGCTCGGCTGGCAATCGTAAGTCGTCATTCGTAAACCGAAAATCGCCTGCCGGATTTGCCGCTTGCCGGTCAGGAGCGTGCGCCCAACGATTTGCGACCGCATGCCGAACAGCTTTGGAAAGCTCTTCACGATCTCGACCTGGGGTGAAAGCCACGGGCCGGCCGTCGGCGTGGTCGTGGATGGCTGCCCGCCGGGACTGCCGCTGACGGCGGCGGAGATTCAGAGCGAACTCGAGCGGCGCCGGCCGGGACAGAGCGACATCGTGACGCCCCGCAAGGAGGAGGATCGGGTCGAGATCCTGTCGGGCCTGTTCGAGGGCAAGACCACCGGCACGCCGATTTCCCTGCTGGTCCGCAACGCCGACCAGCGACCGGGCGCGTACGACGAGATGAAGGAGAAATTCCGTCCGTCGCACGCCGACTACACCTATCAGGCGAAGTTCGGCATCCGCGACCACCGTGGCGGCGGCCGCAGTTCGGCGCGCGAGACGATCGGCCGCGTCGCAGCGGGCGCGATCGCCAAGAAGATTCTCGCCCTCACCGGCAGCGTCGAGACCCGCGCGTACGTCACGCAGGTCCACGACATCGTGGTGCCGGCGGGCGTGCTGCAGGCGTTTCCGACCCTGGCCGAAATCGACGCCTCGCCGGTGCGCTGCCCGCATCCCGCGACGGCCGCGGCCATGGTGGAACGCATCAAGGCGGTGCGCGCCGAGGGTGACTCGGTCGGCGGCGTGATCGAGTGCCGCGTGCGCAACCTTCCGCCCGGGCTCGGAGAGCCGGTGTTCGACCGCCTCGAGGCCGACCTCGGCAAGGCGATGCTCTCGCTGCCGGCCACCAAGGGCTTCGAGATCGGCAGCGGCTTCGCCGGCACGCGCCTGCGCGGCTCCGAGCACAACGACGCCTTCGTGATGCGCGGCGGCCACGTCCATACCGTCACCAACCGCTCCGGCGGCGTGCAGGGCGGCATCAGCAACGGCGAGGAGCTTGTCTTCCGCATCGCGTTCAAGCCGACCGCCACGATCCTCCAGCCGCAGCAGACGGTGGACATCCATGGCGCCCAGACGGAGCTCGCGGCCCGCGGCCGTCACGATCCCTGCGTCCTCCCGCGCGCGGTGCCGATCGTCGAGGCCATGACCGCCCTAGTGCTGCTCGATCACTGGCTGCGCCAGAGTGCGCAGAACCGGACGTTCAAGTTCTGAGCGGGCGCGGCGGCTGGGGCTGGGTCACGGAGATCACGGAGGGTGCACCGAGGTCACAGAGACAGGTGCGTTGGCGGCGGTTGGCGTGAATTTCGTGGATTTGACTCGGTGGTCTCTGTGGCAGCTCGGTGTTCTCTGTGACCGAGGATTGAGTCCGAGGGACTCCCGCCGCCGCCGCGATGAGGAATTCTCCAGCCGGTCCGGTTTGCCTCTTCGCGCGCTTCGTGCTCTTCGTGGTTCCCTCTCATGACCGAAAAACCGCTGGTCTACATCATCCTTGGCGCCGCCGGCTCGGGCCGGCGGGCGATTGTCGCCGACCTGATTGAGGCCGGGCTGGACGGCGCCACGACGGCGGTCCTGCTGGCCGAGACCGAGGCCGCGGACCCGGCGGACAGCCGGCTGCCTGGGCTGGCGCGCTGGAAGGCGGAGGACGAGTTTATCTTGGCGACGCTGCCGAAGGGTGCGACGCACGTGTTCTTCATCACCGACGGCCGGCGGAATCCCGTGGAACAGCTCGAGGCGCTCAAGACCTGGGTGGAGGCCCAGGCGGCCGAGGTGGGGCGGGTGCTCTGCGTGGTGAACTGCCAGTTGGGCGAGAAGCACGCGCCGCTGCTGGCGTGGTTCGAGGCCTGCGTGCATTTTTCGGACGTCGTGCTGCTGACGCGCCGCGAGGGCGTGGCGAACAAGTGGCTCAGCGATTTTCGCGGCCACTTCGAGAAGCAGTATTACCCGTGCCTGTTCGAGTTCGTGAAGGACGGCCAGGTGAAGAACCCGGCGCTCGTGCTCGATCCCGCGGCGCGACGGCTGTCCCACGCCTTCGATGCCGAGCAGGACTGGGTGTTCACCGATGCCGACGGCGAGGAGATCGACGAGGATGAGGAGACGGACGGCGACGAGGAGGTCGAGGCCACGCCCGAGGTCGATCCGTACTTCGCCCGCGACGCCGCGCTGCGCCGCGTGAAGAAGATCCCGGATATCACGAAGTTTCTACCGCCGGTGGGGTAGGGGAAATTCGAAGAGCGAAATTCGAAATTCGAGAGTTGGTGCGTGGGATTCGAAATCCGAAATTCGAAACCCACATGCTGTCATCCTGAGCAACGCGAAGGATCCAGTGAGACTCCGCCGCAGGACTAGCCGCGCCGCACTGGATCCTTCGCTGCGCTCAGGATGACAGGGTGGGGCGAGCAGGGCCACGGGCAGGGCGCATTCGCTCCCCAGCCAACCGCTAGCCCAAGAAACCCGGACTCCGGAATCCAAAATCCGGAATCGAGAAAACCGCCTACTTCACCGCCGCGACCGCGGCGACGAACGCCTTGGCGCGGGCGGTGATGGCGGCCCAGTTCTTTTCCTTGAGGGCCTTGGCCTCGACGAGGGAACTGCCGGCGGCGGTGGCGAAGGCGCCGACGCGGATGTACTCGCCGACCGTCTCGGGCGTGACGCCGCCGGTTGGGACCAACTCGATCTGGGGCAGCGGGGCCTTCACGGACTTGATGTAGGCGGGGCCGAAGAACTCGGCGGGGAAAACCTTGGCGGCGTCGGCGCCGGCTTCCCAAGCCTGCACGATCTCGGTCGGAGTGAACGCACCGCTGAACACCGGCACGCTGTAGCGGCGGCAGAGGGTGATGACGTCGGGACGCAGGGCCGGGGTGACGACGAACTTGGCGCCGGCGAGGATGCCCGCCCGGGCGGTCTCGGCGTCGAGCACCGTGCCGAGGCCGAACAGGAAGTTGGGAAGCTCGTTGGTGGCCTTTTCCAGCATGCGGATCGCGCCGGGGGTGGTCATCGTGAGCTCGATGCTCGTGAGCCCGCCGTCGGCCAGGGCCTTGGCGCAGTCGAGCAGCCCGTCCGGGTTCTCGGCGCGGATGAGCGCAATGACCTTCTCAGCTTTGATCTTGGCGAGGACGGCGTCTTTTTTCATGCGGCCCCCAATCCAATCCATTTTTACAGGAGGGAACAGAGAAAACTGCGGCCCGCCCGCCGGTAGTAGCCCATCACAGAGCGAGGGTTGGACGATTGTGTTGGTCGTCCCGCGTCGGCATCTCGGTTCCGGCCAGGACTTCGGCGTCCGGCGTTCGACGTCCGATGTTCGGCGTTCGCCCGGACTTTCCGTAGCTCGCTCCCGCCGTTCCACCGGGCCCCAAGATTTTCTCTTGCCCCGCGTCCGGCACGCGTGTCTCTTTCCCCTCCCGCTAATGCCCAGGTGGTGGAATTGGTAGACACGCAGGTCTCAGAAGCCTGTGCCTAACAGCATCCGGGTTCGAGTCCCGGCTTGGGCACCACCTCGAACTCCCCGCAATCCGGGGAGTTGCCCTCAGGACGAAATGCGGGCCTGAGCCTCCGCCTGGATGTCGGCGAAGAATGCCTCGAGTTTGCTCGGGCGGTGCAGGTCGAGTTCGAGGAGGATCTCCTGGTCCGGAACCGGACGCGGGCCGCTGGCCGCCATCGCTCGGGCCAGCCGGCCGACGTAGAGGGCCTGCGCCAGGGGAGTGGAGGGCTTGCGGTACTGGCGGCCGACCGTCGTGACCACGTGTTCCGGGAACGAAAGCTGGGTCAGTACCTCGGAGCTGAACTTGCTCTGGTCGTGGCCGTAGCGCGTGCGCTCGTCGACGGAGTACTCCTCCGCAAAGCCGGTGGACGCGAGGCAGCGGGGATTGTGGGCCTGGACCCACAGGCGATTGACCACCAGCGAGCCGATCTGGTGCATCAGGCCGACCATGTAGGCGCCCGGGCGGTCGGCACCGAGCCGGGCGGCGGTCATCTCGGCGCCCACGGCGGCATACACCGCGTTGCGCCACAGCGCATCGCTCGGCATCGCGTAGGCCCGCAGCGGCGTCACCATCGAGGCCCGGGCCAGAACCTGGGCAAAGATCCGCGCCAGCTGGGCCGAGCCAAGACGGTTGACCGCGTCCGCGATCGTCGCGCAGGGCTGGCGGCTGAAAAACGTCGAGTTCGCCACCGCCATCACCCGCGCCGTCAGCGTCGGATCCGTCCGCATGTGCTCGGCGAGGTCCGCGGCGTTGTACTCCGACGTGTTCAGGAGCTCCTGCACCCGGGCGACCGAGCGCGACAGCGGCAATGAACCCGACGCGAGGTAATTGCGTACGATGTCTGCGCAGTTGGACTGCGACTGGGAAGGGAGGGATGCGGCGGCGACGCTCACGATATAGTTAATCTTAACTGTCGACACGGTAGGCGCCGGCTTAAGTGCGGGAACTACGCTAGCAGCGGGTGGTAGAGGAAGACGCAGGCGGGATTAGGAAAATCCCTATCGTTCGGGCCGTGATGGGCGGGATTTCGCGGCCTACTTCCGGGTCGGCGAGGGGTCGCGCGGCTTGTCGGGTCCCGGTCAGAGCCTAGCATCGGCGGTCCCAGCTCCATTCCTCCCATGAAACCATCCAAACCCGTCGTCGGGATCATCGATTGGGCGAAGTCGCCCCAAAGCGAGCCGGAGTGCCGGCTGGAGCGGGAGGTGATCGGGGATGCTGCGGACGTGAAGTACTTTGTGTGCCACAGTGACGCGGAATTCACCGAGGAGCTGTGTGGCGTCCAGGCACTGATCGTGTGGCACAACACGCCCATCACCGCCGCCGGGATCAGCCGGCTGAAGGACTGCCGTGTGATCGTCCGCAACGGCGTCGGATTCGACTCGGTCGACGTGAAGGCCGCCCGGGCGCGGGGCATCACGGTATGCAATGTGCCGGACTATGGCACCGAGGAGGTCGCCGACCATGCCATTGCGCTGGCGCTGGCCCAATGCCGCCAGCTGTTCCCGCTCGATGCGGAGGCCAAGCGCCTCCGCTGGACGATCCCGGCACAGTCGAAGCTGCGGCGGCTGCGCGAGCTGACCTTTGGCGTTGTCGGTCTCGGCCGGATCGGCACGGCCGCCGCGCTGCGGGCGAAGGCGCTCGGTTTCCGGGTGTGCTTCCACGACCCCTATCTGGCCAACGGCGTCGACAAGGCCGTCGGCGTGGAGCGGGTCGGCACGCTGGACGACCTGCTGCGCCGGGCCGACGTGCTGTCGCTCCATTGTCCGCTGAATGACGAGACGCACCACCTGATTGCCGAGCGCGAGCTCGCCCTGCTGAAGCCGTCGGCGTTCGTGGTGAACACCGCCCGCGGAGCCGTCATCCAGAAGACCGCCTTGCTGGCGGCGCTGCGGGAAGGCCGGCTGGCCGGCGCGGGACTCGACGTGGTGGAGGGCGAGCCGCTGCAGACCGCCGAGGAGGCGGCCACGCCTAACCTCATCGTCACGTGCCACGCCGCGTTCTGCAGCGTGGAGTCGAAGCAGGAGATGCGGCGCAGTTCCGCGCGGCTGGCCCGCATCGCGGTGCGGGGCGAGCCGCTGTACAACGTCGTGAACTGACGCGGCGGCTCGGCCGGGACGGCAGAGTTGAAGGTTGAGAGACTGCGGTTGAAAGCCGCAGCCCACGGCAGCGCTGCTGCGGTTCGTGGGGTGCCTGCTTCTGTCGTTCGGTGGATTCGGGTCGGTGTAGCCTGCGTCACCCATTCGCTGGGCCGCAGGCCTGTCAGCTTTCAACCTTCAACTTTCAACTGCCTGAATCCGGCTCAGCCGACGGGATTCGGATCGGGCTCGGGCGGGACCGGCTCGGGCGCGCTGCCGCGGTCGCGCAGCGGGCGCCACCAGAACCAGTACATGCCGGCCGCGCCGACGACGAAGATCGGCAGGGTGCACCAGAACGCCGAGTAGGCCTTGATCACGAGCTGCATCGGCAGCAGGAAGAGCGTCACCTGCCAGACCAGCGTGAACGGCACGGCGATGATATCGTTCCGGTTCTCGCGGTCCATCGCGACCCGCTCGGCGCCCTGGACCTCGCGATGGAGCGGGCCCCAGAATCCGAACGGTCGGGTCGTGCGGTAGAAATTGCGCAGGACGGGCAGCGGCGTGGGTGCCGTGAGCAGCGAGCCGAGGAGGGTGCCGGCGAACGAGAGGCCCGCGGTGAGCAGGAACTGGCGCGGCTCGCTCAGGTGCGGCGCGAGCAGCCGCTGGGCGACGGCGCCGACGCCGCCGGCCACGGTGCCGCCGACGCAGCCCCAGGCGTTGCAGCGCCACCAGTAGAGCCGCAGGGCCAGCGGGGCGAGCTGGCCGGCGGTCAGGCTCATCACGATCCAGCCCCAGAGGTCGTTGATGCTGGTGCTGGCGATGCCGATGACGAAGCTGAGGATGACGATCGTGATGGTGGAGGCGTACGAGGTCGCGATCAGCTCACGGTTCGTGGCGCGGGGCCGCAGGAAATGCTGGTAGAAATCCTTCACGAAGTACGCGCTCGCGCCGTTCACTAGGCCGTTCTTGCACGACATCATCGCGGCGAACATCGCCACGACGATCAGGCCCTTCAGTCCGGCCGGGATGACGTTGAGCAGCACCGCGGGCAGCACCTGCTCGGGATTCACCGTGCCGTGGTAGCCGATGATCGCGAGCTTTCCGGCCCACTCGGGCCCGAGGAGCTGCTGCAGGCCGGCGATGAGGGCCGGCGGGTATTTGGCCGGCGCGTTGACGATGTCGCTGGTCAGGTCGTGCCAATAGGGCTCGGCCGTCTGCGGGAACTGCGCGTGGATCAGGTCCGCGGCCTGCCGCACGACGTTGGGGTCCGGGAAGTGCGCCGCCACGAAGTACACGCCCAGCACGGCGAAGCCGATCATCAGCGGCCAGCGGAACGCGATCAGCAGGCCCTGCTGGAACGACTGCAGGCCGCAGTCACGGTCGCTGCGCGCGCCGAAGTAGCGCGACTCCGCCCCGGTGCCGAGGCCGCCGAGGACGTTGCGCAGGAGGTAGAACGCCGCGAACAGGATTAGCGCGGAGTACGACTCGTAGCCCTGGGGCATCGGCGTGTGCCAGGCCGGCAGGGAGGTGGTCCAGTCGGGATTGCCCGTCACCCGCTCCGCCGTCGCAGCCAGGCTCGCCGAGTCGGGCACATGTTGCCACGCCATGAACCCGACGACGAGGCAGGAACCCATGATGATCAGGCCCTGGATCAGGTCGGTCAGCACGATGCCGTAGAAGCCCGCGCTCACCGTGTAGAGCGTCGTCAGCAGCAGCAGCCCGAGCGTCGTGTACATCGGCGGATACGGGAAGAACATGCCGAGGAACAGGCTCGCGCCGCGCACCAGGTACGCGAGGATCATCACGGACGTGAGGATGTTGATGAAGGCCGAGAGGAGGCGCATCGCCTGCGCGACCGGATTGTCGCCGAAGCGGTAGATGCCCCACTCGGCGCCGGTCATGCAGCCCGAGCGCCGGTGCCACTTGCCCGTGTAGACGAGCATGAACGCGAGGACCAGCACGGCGCCGCCGCGGAACTCGATGAACAGGCCGCGCGGCCCGAGCATGTAGAGGAACGACGTGATGATCATCGTGCCCGTCAGGTCGAACCAGTTGGCCATGCCCACCACGCCGAGCAGGTACCACGGAATCGAGCGTCCCCCGAGGAAGTAGTGGTCGAGACTGGCGCTCGCCCGCCGGCTCATGAGGAGGCCGAGGACGAGGCTCAGCCCGAGGTACGAGAGGATGATTCCGTAGTCGAGAGGCGTGAGCGAATGCATGGGGCGGGGAGGGGGTCAGGGCGTGGCCCGGTCATGGACGGCCGGCCGCGGGGCCGGCTCCGTCGGGCGCACACCGGCGCAGCCGGGGTCAGGCAGC
>DAOQKI010000042.1:0-25812 GCA_035334485.1 Opitutaceae bacterium | reverse complement strand
GATCGGCATCCTGGCGGTCGCGGCGCTCGCCGGCCTGGGCTGGTGGTTCTGGAGCCACGACGCCCTGCGTACCGGATCGGTCGTGACCGCGATCCTGGTGGTGTCGTGCCCCTGCGCGATCGGCCTGGCGTTTCCGCTGGCCGACGAGATGGCCACGATCGCGCTGCGCCGTCGCGGGGTGTTCGTCCGGAGCGGTGACATCTGGATGCGACTCCACGCGGTCCGGCGCCTCGTGTTCGACAAGACCGGCACGCTCACGCTCGAGAACCCGGTGCTCCGCGAGCCGGCGGCGCTGGCGCAGCTGGCGCCCGAGGCGCGGCGCGCGCTGCTCGCGCTCGTGCGCGACAATCCCCACCCCGTCAGCCAATGCCTGCTGGAGAACCTCCTCGCGGCCGGACCCGCGGAGCCGCTGCAGGGTGACGTGACGGAGACCATCGGTCAGGGCGTGAGCCTGACCGCCGACGGCCGGACCTGGCGGCTGGGCCGTCCGGGCTGGGCTGCGCCGGCGCGCGACGCCGAGGTGGCTGGCTCGGCTGACGACTCGGAGATTGGCACCCAGTTCACGTGCGACGGCACCCTGCTCGCGACCTTCCACTTCTCCGATGCGGCGCGGCCGGATGCGCGGGATGAGCTGCGCGCCCTTTCCGGGCTGGGCTTCGCCACGTACATCCTGAGCGGCGACCACCAGCCGAAGGTGGCGCATCTGGCGGCCGAACTCGGCCTGCCGGCGGACCGGGCCCTCGGCGAGCGCACGCCGCAGCAGAAGGCGGAGTGGCTGGAGCAGAACGGCGCGAACGAGACGATGATGCTGGGCGACGGCGCCAACGACAGCCTCGCCTTCGATCAGGCCCTCTGCCGCGGCACGCCGGTGATCCACCGTGGCCATCTCGGTCAGAAGGCTGATTTCTACTATCTGGGTCGCGGCATCGCCGGCCTACGCGCGCTTTTCCTCGTGAACGACATTCGCCGCCGCGCGCAGCGCACGATCCTGATCTTCTCGGTCGGCTACAACCTGCTCGCGGTTGGCCTGGCCGTGGCGGGCCACATGAACCCGCTGGTCGCCGCGATCCTGATGCCGCTGAATTCCCTGATCACGTTGGCACTCGTGACGGGCGGGATGAGGCCGGCGTTTCGCTAGCGAGGGAAGTAACAGGGACCAAGCACCAGGTAACAGGAAACCGGAGCCGCTCAGAACAGCGCCAGGTGCCGCAACCCGCCCTCGGCCGACGTCGCGGTGGCGGGGGCATGGCGATGACGGTGCTTGTGCGCCGTCGGCACGACCACAACGGGGCAGGCCGCCTTGTGCAGGACCCCATGGGTCGTGCTCCCGACCAGCAACTCGTAGAAGGCGGTGTGACCATGCGACCCCATCACGATGTAGTCCGCGTGCAGGGCCCGGGCCTTGGCCAAGATCGTCGGGGCGGGCACCCCTACCGGGTTGATGAACGCGGTCGGGATCTCGTCGTAGCGCAGCTCGGCCGCGAGCCGACGGAGGTGCTGGTGGGCGGACCGCTGGCTCAGTTCCACGATTTCCCCGATACTCTCCAGGTACGGCGCGTACTCGCTCGAGACCGCCGGCGGCTGGGTCACATGCAGCAGGACAATCCGGGACTGTTCCGCGTGCGCCATCCGGGCGGCCTGCGCCACGACGGACTTCGTGACGGTGGAGAAGTCAACGGGGACAAGGATCGTGTTCATGCACGCAGTATACCGGGAGCGGCGCGCCAAGGCAAAACCCGACTTGGCCGGTGGCGGGACACGAGTGCGGTCCCCGGAAAATACGAAACCCCCTCTGGTGGAGGGGGTTCGTAAAATGGAGCGGGCGACGCGACTCGAACGCGCGACGTCCACCTTGGCAAGGTGGTGCTCTACCAACTGAGCTACGCCCGCAAAATCAGGGTGTCAGAACTAGGGTGCGCCCCGGTGCCGTCAACAGCTATTTTTTGAGCCGCTCGAATCTAGGTCCAGCCTCAGGGCGAGGGGTTGAAAAACGCCAAGTGCCAAACCGCCAAACGCCAAACAAACGGCGAAGAACTGCAGCGCGCGGAAGGACCAGCGGCACCGAGTCACATGCCCTCTTTCCACCGCGCAAACCCCAGTTTGGCGTTTGGCGCTTTGGCGTTTGGCAATTCCCCCACCCGCTATTTCAGCTCCAGCCGATCGCCGCCCCGGTCGCCGGACTCGGGCTTGGACGACCGCTTCTTTTTCCGCCGGCCGTGCGAGTCGTGATAATAGGAATAGTTGCTGGTGTAGTAGCCGTAGTCGTCGCCGGAGTTCACCGGGACCTGGTTGAGCACCACGCCGAGCAGCGGGGTCTTGAGGCCCTCGACGATCTGCTGCGCGCGCACGACCATGCTCTGCGGGTTGCGCCGGTGCTGGATCAGGAGGATGGCGCCGTCGACGGCGCTGGCCAGCACGCTGGCGTCGCTGACGCCGATGATCGGGGGCGAGTCGAAGACGATCTTGTCGTACCGGCCGCGCAGCTCGCCGATCATGAGCTTGAGCTTGTTGAGGTGCAGCAGACCGAGGGTGAAGCCGCTGACCTCGCCCGCCGGGATGAAGTCGAGGTTCGGCGCCACCGCGGACTGGATCACGCCCTCGAGCGGTTGCTGGTTGAGCAGGTACTCGGAAAGGCCCGGCACGCGCGGGCGCTGCGCCAGGTGGTGCTGCGTGGGACGGCGCACGTCAGAGTCGATCAGGATGACCCGCTCGCCCGCCGCCGCCATCATGCGCACGACATGGTGCAGCGTTGTCGACTTGCCCTCGCCCGGTCCCGCCGAGAACAGCACCAGGCTGGAGGACGTCCCGGGCTTCAGCGCGAGGTTCAGGTTGGTCTGCAGGACGCGGTACGGCTCGCTTTCCGCCGGGTCGCCGGTGTCGTCCAGCGGGTCGGACTGGAACGGGATCACGCCCAGCACGGGCAGCTTCAGCCGCGTCTCGACGTCGGCCACGCTGCGGAAGCTGGTGTCAAAGTACTCGAGCAGGACGGCGACGCCGATGCCGAGCAGCGCGCCGAAGAGCACGGCGAACACCAGGTTGAGGGTCCAGCTGGGACGGCTCGCGATGCGGGCGGGCTCGGCGTTGTTGAGGATTTCGATCGTCCGCTTCGGCACCTGGAAATCGATTTCCCGCTGCCGTAGCGTGAGCTTGAGCGTGGTCAGCAGGCGCGTCTCGTCCTCGAGCTTCTGCGCCGCCTCCTCGAACGGCCGCATGCGGTCGCGGGCCGAGAGGATCTGGTCGATCTTCGCCTGGCCGAGCTGCTGCTTGAGCTCCGTCACGCGGGATTCCGCCTCCTTGTAGGCGATCTCCAGGGCGCTCTCGTAACCGCGCAGCTGGGCGTCGAGCTGCTCCTTGATCTTCGCGCGGTTCTGGACGGCGGAGATCAGGTCGGGATGCGCCTCGCCGAGGCGGGCGCGGAGCTTCGTGACGTTCTGGTCGGCGAGCAGGTAGGCCTGCAGGAGATTCTGAATGTTGGGATCCTGGATGAGCTCCGAGTTGACGAGGCTCAGGCGCTCCTCGAACGGGATGCTGCGGAACCGCTCCCAGCGGGTCTTCCGGCCGATGGCGTCGACGCTCAGCGCGATCAGGGAATTCTGCATCTGGCGGAGCGTCTCGATCTCCATGTCCGAGTAGCGCGCGTTCAGGTCGACGCCCGAGATGTTGAGGTCCTTCCGCAGCTTCTCGACCACGTCGCGCTGCGCGGACACGACCCGCTCCTGCGCCGTGAGCTCGTCGCGGAGCTTGGCCAGGCCCTCGCGCTGCTCCGAGGTGGCGAGGTAGATGCGGTCGTCGGAGTAGACCCGCGCGATCTCGTTGGCGATCGCGGCACCGAGCTCGGGGTCCTGGGCGTAGACGTTGATCTCGATCAGCGAGGAGCTGCGCTGCGACTCGACGCGCAGCATCTTGTCGAGGAGGTAGCGGTAGGTGATCGCCGGCGGCAGCGACCCGCTCGCCCCCAGCGTCGTCGCCAGCTTGGTGTTGAGCCCGAGATTCTGGATGACCGGATAGAGGATCTTCTCGGACTGCATGATCTTGAACTGATCCTGCAGGAAGTACGGGTCGTAGCCGGTGTTGCTCTGGTTCTGGAACAGGCGGACCTCGCCCTCGGGCTTCTCGACGCGGACCTTGGTCGTGGCGAGGTACCATTTCGGGAGCAGCGCCGTGACGATCACCGTCGTGATGATCACGAGGCCCAGGACGAGGAAGATCAGCGCCTGGCGCTGCTTCAGCAGGTGCAGGAAATCAGCGAGGGTCGCGCCTTCCTTGCCAACATGGGTATGGGCCATCCCGCGATGCGAAACGAAGGCCGCGCCGGGCGCAAGCTAGACAGAGTGACCAGGGACGAGGGACGAGTGACAAGTAATCCGGCGGTGTGAGGCAGACGTCGATCCAGGAGCGAAGCGGAGGGCCGCTTGCTTTCTGGTTCCGGGCCCTAGCCCTGATACCTGGGGCGCGGTTGCGCCGCTTAGAACGAGAAGGTCGCGCCGGCGCCGACGCGGTCGCGACTCTGGCCGCGGCCCGGGGCGTCCGAGACGACGTGGTCGCGGTCGTAGTGGGCCGTGATGATCCAGTTCTTGGAGTAAAGGTACGAGAGCGCGAGGCCCAGGCGGGTGGTCGTTTCGTCGGCATTGGCCACGCCGCGGCGGCCCTGGAGGACGGACGGCTCATAGGTCAGCGAACCCGACGCCACGATCAGCGGGGTCAGGGAATGCTGGAGGTTCAGGAAGAGCCGGTTGACCTTCGTGTCGGTGTAGACGTCGACATTCGTCGTTTCCTCGAAGGTGTAGACATAGCCCGCGCTGAAGTAGGAGCCCTGCGCATAGTCGAACTTCGCGGAGAACTCGGCGTACGGGGCGTCGGAGCTGCGCTCGAGGTCGCGGTGGCGCCACTGGTAGCCGAGGCGGCCGGTGGCGGTGACCTGCTTCGCGACGGAGTAGTCGACGCCGCCGATCAGGAAGTTGGTGTGCTTGTCCTTGTTCGCACCGGCCGTCCGGTAGTTCACGTCCTCGCGCCGGAACTCGAGCACGCCCTTCGCCTCGGGGACGAGGTCGTAGCTGCCGGCGAGGCCGTAGAGGTTCTCGGTGCGGTCGATGTCCTGGGCGAGACCCGAGGCGTCGTACCGGTAGATCACGCTGCGCATCTTGATCGTCGTGGAGATCTTCGGGCCGGTGCTGGTGGTGAGGCGGCCGTTGAACTCGTTGCGCTTGTAGGACTGATCCGTGTTGATCGGCACACCGGCGAGGAGCGACTCGGGGTTCTTCGCGATCGAGTACGCGTCGCTCAGGTCGACGGACGTCACCTGCGAGAACGCGTGGGCCAGCCGACCCTCGAAATTGTGGCTGTCGAGCGTGCTGTCGCCCGGGCGATCCGGCATGCTGTCCACGACGAGCTCATAGGAGGCCGAGGCAAACGTCTGGTCGGAGACGGAGGCGTTGAACGCGACCTTCGGGGCGGCGGTGTACACCATGCTCGAGATCGCGCCGGTGGCGGCACCGAAGATGTTTGAGTCGTGCGAGATGTCGCCCCGCAGGGTGACGGTCCATTCCTTGCCCTGTTCCTGCTCGGGGATGGGCGCATAGACGGCCCAAACCGGGCATGCCGTGACCATTCCGGCCACTATCAATACGCGCGCAAGATTCATAGTAGGGGGTGCAGCTAACTCGGTTCGGCCGCCACCATAGGTATATCCCCTAAGATGAGGCAATTCCTTTCACCGCCTAATTCGCCGGCGGTTCCGTCCGCCGCCGCACGTCAGCGGGCGGGCGGCAGGGCCGGATTCAGCAGCACGTAGAGGTTCTCGGCCAGGCGCTGCGGGAACCCCAGGGGGAACTCCCGCGGGAGCTGGCCGGTGTACAGGCCGCCGTAGACCAGGCCCCAGTCGCCAAAGCGATTCTGGACCTGCAGCGCTCCCGGCGGCGCCGGACGGGACGCCAGCTCCGTGAAGAAGGGCCGGTCCAGCGTCCGCGGCGTCAGCAGCAGCTCGCCGATCGGCTGCTCCAGCGTGATCGCGTAGAAATCCCGCATCCGGACCGGCTGCGCCCACACGCGCTGCCGGCCGTACCAGGCGACGCCCGCGGGGACGTCCGCCATCAGCCCGAACCGGCCGGCCGCGTCGCGCCGCTCCAGTTCCTGCCGCATGCCGATGAACAGGCCCGGGAAATACGGCGGATAGTAGAAATGCAGCCGGCGCGGCTCCAGCGCGTCATGCGCCAGCGGCAGCGCCTGCGCGAGCAGCAGCACCGTCGCCGCCAGCCGCGGCCAGGCCCCCAGCACGGAGTTCGCCGCCAGCAGCACGAAGAAGAAACCCGTCCCGAAGACCATCACCAGCGGCGCCAGCCAGTACGGCGCGAGCCGCTCGCTCTCGCCGGAGTTGAACGTCGCCTGCGCCACCAGCATCACCGCCAGCGCGACGGTAAACGTCCACCGCAGCCGGTTCACCCGCGGCGCGCGAAACGCATAGAGCCAGCCCGCCACGAAAAACGCCGTGAGCCAGAGTCCCCCACCCGACCACAGCCGGGTCCGCAGGTTTTCCTGGAGCGAGGTCAGCACCTTGTTCCCGAGCTTGTTCAGGTCGATCGACGGCAGGATCGCCGTCAGCATCGCGCGCTGCGCCGCCGGCTCCGCAGTCGAGTCGCCCGCCTTCAGCGCCACGTTCTGCACGGCCAGCCCGGCCGGGTAGCCTGTCAGCTCGAGGTTGCGCACGATCCACGGTCCCGCGACCACCATGAAACCCGCCGCCACGAGCAGCGGCGCCAGCCCGCGGCCCCGTCCGGTGTGACGCCACGCCACGTGGCCCATCGCCACCAGCGTCAGCGCGCCGGCCGAATACTCCGCCAGGAAAAGCAGCCCGCCCAAGGCGCCCAGCCCGAGCAGCCAGCCCGGCCGCCAATCCGGCTCCGCCTCGCCGTCGCCCTCGATCCGGGCCAGCACCAGGAACAGCGCCAGGACCAGGACCATCATCAGCGTCGTGCCGGTCAGCGCCACCGTCTGCTGCCAGGCCGCCACTGACACGAGCAGCGCCAGCGCGGCGACCCAGGCCGCCGTCGCGTCGAACAGCTGGCGCGCCAGCCGGTACGTGAGGTAGGCCGCGAGCCAGAGCATCCCAACGTTCAGCCCGAGCAGGAAATAGTCGGCGCGGAATCCGTCCGGCGGCACGGGCGCCGCCGTGAACAGGGCCTCGCGCGCGCCCGCCGGCAGGAGCCGCAGCGCCCCGGCGATCACGATCGAGTACAGCGGCGCCTGGTGCAGCTCGGGATAGGGCCGGCGCGGGTCGAACCGCACGCCTTGCGACTGGAGAAAGGCCGCGGTCTGCGGATAGCTCACCAGCGTCGTGAAGCCCTCGCCCCGGGCGAGCTGCCGCGCGGTGTCGGCTTGCACGAGGACCATTTCGCTCGAGGGACCGTGGAATTGCACCCAGGCCACGCGCAGCGAAAGCACCGCCGTCACCACAACCACCGCGCCAAGCAGCACCCAGCGCGCGCCGGCGCCGACCTCGAGCCAGTGGATCAGCTCCTGCAGGTTCTTGGGCCGGCTCATGGCAGCGCCGCGGGACACGCGAACGGTCGCAGGCTCATTTGTCGGTGACGTCCAGCTCGGGCCACTCGGCCAGCTTGCGGTGCAGGGTGCGGCGGCTGATGCCCATGAGGTCGGCGGCCTTGGTGCGGTTGCCGCGCGCCTTGATCAGGGCCTCGCGCAGGAGGCGCTTCTCGTTTTCCTCGACCGAGAGCGAGTTCGCCGGGGCCGCCGCGCCGGCCGGCCCACCCGCGGGGCCCGTCGCGCCGCGGTACTTCGGGTCGAGGTCGTACTCGGTCAGCGCCCCGCCGTGGTGGAGCACGACGGCGTTCTCGCAGAAATTCCGGAGCTCGCGGATGTTTCCTGGCCACGGGTAGGCCTGCAGCGTCTGCAGCGCCCCGGGCTCGAGCGTGAGCAGCGGCAGCTTGTTCTCGTCGCTGAAGACGCGGAGGTAGTGTTTCAGCAGGAGCGGAATGTCCTCCGCGCGCTCGCGCAGCGGCGGCAGCGTGATCGGCACGACGTTCAGGCGGAAGAACAGGTCCTCGCGGAACTTTCCGTCCCGCACCATCTGCTCGAGATTGCGGTTGGTCGCCGCCACCAGGCGGACGTCGAGCATGATCGGCTTCGAGCCGCCGACGCGCTCGATCGCGCGGGTCTCGAGGAAGCGCAGCAGCTTGACCTGGGTCGACGAGGAAATCTCGCCGATCTCGTCGAGGAACAGCGTGCCGCCGTCCGCCGACTCGAACCGGCCGATGCGGCGCTCGGTCGCGCCCGTGAACGCGCCGCGCTCGTGGCCGAACAGCTCGCTCTCGAGCAGGTTCTCCGACAACGACGCGCAGTGCACGGCGACGAACGGGGCCCGGGCCCGCGGGCTGGACTGGTGCAGCGCCTGCGCGATGAGCTCCTTGCCGGTGCCGGACTCGCCCTCGATCAGGATCGTGGCCCGCGACGGCGCCACGAGCTTCACCCGGTCGATCACCTCGCGGAGGCGCGGCGAAGAGCCGATGATGCCCTCGAAGCTGAACTTCTCGTCGAGCCGCTCGTGCAGCTGCCTGACCTCGACCTCCAGGGTCTTGGTCTTCAGCGCCCGCTGGATCAGCACCTCGAGGCGCTCGATGTTCACCGGCTTCGTGAGGAAATCCACCGCCCCGCGTTTCATCGCCTCGACCGCGGTCTCGATGTTGCCGTAGGCCGTCATCATGAGCACGGCCGGCCGGTTCGGCAGCGCCAGCGCCTTGTCGATCACCTTCAGGCCCGACTTGCCGGGCATCCGGAGGTCCGTGACCACCACGTCGAACGACTGCGCGTCCAGCAGGTTGAACGCCTCGTCGGCGTTGGCCGCCAACGTGACGTCGTAATTCTCCGACAAAGCCTGCTGCAGACCCTCGCGGGTGTGCTTTTCGTCATCCACAATCAAGACGCTCGGCACCATGCAGCTGGAAATCTCAGCCCACCGGTCCGAGGGTCAACCGGGAAATTTTGGCACAATTTACCCGAGTAGGCTCTCGGAACCGAGCTGAACGTCGAACATCGGACGCCCAACGCCGGACATCGAACGATAGACCGGCGCAGCCTATCCCATGGCACACCCCTCCCCCGGCGGGTTCAAACCACCCTGGAACCTTGTACCTGCTACTTGTTACCTGCGCGCTACGGCGCTAGCGCCGCAGCGCGCCATAGGCTTCCTTCACGGCCTGCAGGCTCTTCTTTGGGTGGAAGGGATAGGCGATGTAGGCGTCGGACATCTGCGGCCAGCTGTCGGCCAGGTTCCAGAGGAAGATGCCCCAGCAGTTCGGCTGGCTGCCGTAGAACTCGACCCAGAACTTCGAGGCCTCGCCCTGCAGCACCTGCGTCTTCTCGATCAGGTCGGCCAGGTTGGTCGGCGCCGGCCAACCGCGTTCGCGAATGCTGTCGAAGTTCAGGCGGTAGCGGGCGACCCGGTCGAGCCGGATGCAGTCCGCGCCGTGGGTGAGGTACTCCTCGTTGTAGACGGGCCAGAGGTTTTCCGGGCTCACGAACTTCCGGATGACCTCCTCCGACGGGAAGCTCAGGTGGCCGATTTCGGTCACCATGCGCGGCTTCTGCTTCACGTAGAAGTCGGACTTGTACGACATGCCGTGCCCCCAGATGTGGCAGTCGCCTTCCATAGGCGCGTTCTGGTCGTACGTCAGCGGCGAGTACGGCGAGGTCGGGACGTACGGCGTGCCGGGGGCGTGGGTGTGCACCACGGACTTCAGCACTTCCTTGCTGAGGCGGTTGTGACGGTACGTCGGGTAATTGAAGCTGTTGTCCGCGAGCACGTCGTTCTCGTTGTCGCCGAACCACGCGATCACGCAGGCGAAGTGCCGCAGGCGCTTGACCTGGAACTCCGCCTCGCGGCGCGCCTCGTCGAGGAACGCCAGGTCCTGCGGGTAGCAGCCGCAGGCGTACATGAAGTCGTGCGTGATGAGGATGCCGAGCTCGTCGCACTTCGCGTAGAACGAATCCAACTCGTACACGCCGCCGCCCCACACCCGCATGGCGTTGATGTTGGTGTCCTTCGCCGCCGCGAGCAGCTGCGCGTAGCGGGCGTCGTCGACCCGCGCGAAGATCGCGTCGGCCGGCGTCCAGTTCATGCCCTTCAGGAAGATCTTCCGGCCGTTGATCGCGAAGACGAACGAGATGCCACCGTCGTCATCCGGTTCCTGGATCAGCGTCACGGTGCGGATGCCGAAGCGTCCGCTCCGGCGGTCCGACTCCCGACCGCCGCGCCGCAGCGCCGCGCTCCACTCGTACAGCGGCTGCGCGCCGTGGTCGTGCGGCCACCAGAGCTTCGCCTGCGGCACCTTGAACCGCTCGACGTGGCGCCCGCCGCTCGGGTCGCACGCGATGCAGATCTTCCGGGCCTGGCCCGCCACCACGAGGTCGACCTCGGCGGCACCGGGCCGGCCGTGGTTGTGGCGCAGCTCGACCAGCGCCTCGAGTTCGGCCGTGCCGTCCTTCGCCACCGCGATCGTGTTCACGAACACATCGGCAATCTCGACCTCTTCCACCAGCAGCCAGGAGACCGGCTTCCAGATGCCGGTCGTGACCATGCGCGGCGAGATGTTCCAGCCGTAGCACGACTGGGACTTGCGGACCTGCAGGCGCGTGATTTGCCCGTAGCCGCGCACGTCCGACTGCCGGGCCGGGCGGTCCGGCGGGAACAGCGGGGCGCCGAGGCAGACCTCGAGGCGGTTGGCGCCGGCCTGCACGTGGTCGGTCACGTCGATCCGCAGCGGCGTGAACATGTTCGCATGGCGGCCGACTTCCTTGCCGTTGAGGAAGATGGTCGCGAAGACATCGAGCCCCTCGAACAGCAGGTGCAGGCGCTGGCCCTCGCCCACCTTGGGCGGCGTGACCTCGGCGCGGTACCACCAGTCCATTTCCTCCATCCAGCGCAGCTTGTCGTGATTGATGCCGAAAAACGGGTCCGCGATGAGCCCCGCGCGCAGGTAGTCGAGATGCACGTCGCCCGGCACCTGGGCATCCACCCAGCGTTCCTCGAGCGGCAGCGCCGAGCACGCAAGCGTCGGACCCAGGTTGGGCTCGGCATGCATGAGTTTCCACGCGGTGGTGAGGGGCAGACTCGTCTTCATCGGGGGCATTGCCGAGGAAGCGCGAAGACCCGCCCCCCGCAAGGGAAACCGTGTGAGGCGGCCCGCGCCGGCGTTGATCTTTCAAGCCGGCCGGCGCGGGTAGACAGCAGTTGGTAGCTGGTAGCTGGCATTCGATTCTTGCGGCCAAGGCACCAGCGCGTCCGTCGAACACGTGGAATTAAGCGCGTTCCCCTACCAGCTACCAACTACCAGCTACTATCTACCAGAGCGCGCTGCGCGCTCTCTTAGTTTTTCAGCATCCTCACCCGGCGGTCCTTGCGGGGGAACTGGAGGGTCACGACCGTGCCGCGGCCTTCCTTGCTTTCCACGCCGATCTGGCCGCCGTGCGCGCGCATGATCCGCTGCACGATCATCAGGCCCAGCCCCGTGCCGCCGGGCTTCGTCGTGTGGTACGGCTCGAACAGCCGCGCCAGGTCCTCGGGCTTGAACCCCACCCCGCTGTCGCCGAAGAGCAGGTACACGTTGTCGTCGTCCGCGCGCGTCCGGATCCGCAGGTGCCCGCCGGGCTGCATCGCCTCGACGGCGTTCTTCGTGATGTTGAAGAAGACCTGTTTCAGCTGGTTGCCGTCCGCCATCACGAGCGGGAGGTCCGCCGGGGTCTCGGCGTCGACCGTGATGCCGCGGTCGACGAACTCGTTCTGCTGGAAGCGCAGTACCTCGGCGAGGACGTCCGCGACGTTGGTCTCGGCCAGGTCGGGCGGACGCGGCCGGATCGCCTCGAGGAAATTGCTGATGATGCCGTCGAGCCGCTGCACCTCCTCCTGGCAGACCCGGATCGAGTCGCCCAGCGCCTCGCCGTCCTTGCCCGCGGCGGCCTTCAGTTTCTTGAGGCGGCGCTCGATCAGCTGGAGATGGATCGTGAGCGAGTTGAGCGGATTGCCCAGCTCGTGGGCGACGCCAGCCGCCAGCAGCAGGATCGACGAGGTGCGCTCGCTCTCGATGCGCGCCTCGGTCGTCTGCTTTTCCCGGGTGATGTCCGACAGGATGGCCGCGAACCGGCGAGGACCGGACTCCCGGTCGCCGCGGAACGGGACCATGTACAGGCGGAGGTTCCGCGTCTCCGGGTAGGTCAGCTCAAACTCGCGCGCGATCACCGGCGACGCCGACGGGTCGGTGTCCAGCGCCGCCTCGAGCGAGGCCCGCAGCCCGGGCACCAGCCGCCACAGGGTCTCGCCCGCCACGCCCTCCGCACCGAGTCCCACGAGCCGCTGCGCCGCGGCGTTGGCGTATTCGATGGCGCCGTCCGCCGTGATCACCAGCACGCCCTCCTGGAGCGTGTTGAAGATATCCTCGAACAACCCGCGCTCCCGCGCGAGCCGCTGGACGAGGTTCGCGAGGTTGACGGAGTCCAGGCTGTCGAGCCGCCCGAGCACCCGGTCGAGCGTGGAGTGTTTCTTTCCGGCCATCGCCGGTGGTTGTGCACCACCGCGCGCGACCGGTCAACGCTGCCAGCTGACCACCGCCGGAATTTCGCACTCGTAGCCGACCCCCACGCTGCTGATCCAAGCATCCCGGCCCACCAGCGCCGCCGGGTCTCCCGGTGGCTCCGCGAGTTCCAGGTGGTCCTGGTCCGCTGCCGCCACCAGACCGATGGTCCGGTAGTTCGCGTCGACCACGGTGGCACCGACGTAGCTCGGTGCGAACGGCAGCCGCATCCGCGTGTCGAGGCGCGCGCCTTTCACCCCGGTGATCCGCATCAGTCCAGCTACCAGATCGTCCTGCGTCTCGATCACCAGCTCGTCGCCCTCGCGCCGCGCCGACTTGATCGTGTGGGCGGTGCTGGCGGCCGACTGCCAGAACTTCGCCACGCGGCCAACGAGTCCCTCCGCCGGCGCAGTCGTGCGGACCCGGATCGTCGAGTGCGCCGGATCAATGGCGGTCACCTGCCCGCGGAGGCCGTTGCCCGCGGTGAATTTCCGGCCGTCCACCTCGAGCCAGCTGCCGCCCGCGGCGAAGGCGCCGTCCAAGGTCCCGTCGGCCTTGAACCGCACCACCGCCAGTTTCCCATCGTGACCGACATGGTGGCCGTCGATCACCGCCGATGTTCCCGTGCGCAGAATCAGGTCCCAGTCGCCGTTGGCGCGCCTCACCCGAAGCGGCTTCCCGCCGCTCCCCTCGCCTGGCCGGTCCACGGCCGCGATCAGGGGCGTGCCGGTGGTGTGCGGCTCGACCACGCTCACGAACTCGCTGACCAGCGGTTCGCCGGCCGAGGCGGTATGCCGCGCGATGACGTACTTCAACCGCGACGGATTTTTCACTGGCGACACCCGCGCGTCGGCGGCCATCAGCGTCACGCCCGGCGCCGCCAGCGTGCGGATGCGGAGGGCCGCGGCCGGGTCCTTCTCGTGCACGTAGTCGACGATCGCGTCGCCGGCCAGGCGGCGCTGGACATTGAAGATGTGCTGAAACCCCGAGCCGCGGTACTCGTAATAGCCGGTCTTCTCACCTTCCGCGGCCATCTGCGGGTTGTCGTAAAGCTCGCCCAGTTTGACGTTCTTGCCCGCGAGCGTGCCCGGCGCCGGGGCCGTCCACTCCGTCCCCTGCAGCGTCGCAGTGCCGGTCGGGCCGTGGAGCGAGTAGTCATGCTCGCGGCCGCCGGCGACGTTGAAGAAATCCACCACGTAGCGCTCGGCGCCGTGCTCGACCATCACGAGCTGTCGACGGTAGTCCTGACACTGCGGGTAGGTGCCCGGCGCGCTGACCGCGATGCTGCGCACCCAGCCCCCGTCGGCGAACAGCTCGACCCGGCCCGGCACGTTGCCCGGCTGCGCGGCGGCGTCGACCGTCACGGTGTTGTGCGCGATCGTGTTCACCGACCACGTCCACACGCCCGAGACGAACACGTTCATCGCGTCCGGGTAGCCCAGGTCAGGCATCATCGGCCAGCCGTGCGCGAACACCTCGAAGTGCAGCCGGTCGAAGTGCCAGTGGTTGATGTGCTGGCCGAAATAGATCGAGACGGCGGTCTCGTCGGCCGCGTCGTTCAGGAGGGCCAGACCGAAACCGGACAGGAGGCGCGACGGCAGCGGGGGCCCGCGCCGTCCGTCGGTCCGCGCGGCGGCGGCCGGCACCGGCGGGTGCAGCAGCGAGTTGAAATCACGGAAACCCTGGGCGCCGGCCGCGCCGAAATCCGCGAGGAAGCTCGCATACCGCGGGTCGCCGTACGTGCGGAACGCCTGCTGGTAAACCGTGGCGTCCTCGCCCACGACGCCGCCGTAGATGCTGGTGGTGTCGCCGATCGCGGGCGTGTGCCGGCCGATCGCGATCGCGGACAGCGGCGCGTCGTAGAGCCGCCGCAGGCGCGGAAGCGTGGACACGTCCACGCCGAGCTTCGGCAGCAGGCCGACCAGCGCCGTGAGGTTCTGGACCCAGAGCAGGTTGTACCCCGGCGACTCAAACGGTTCACCATCGCGCCAAACCAACGTGTACAGTGCCGGGCGCAGTCCGAGGTAGTAGGAGCCCTCGAGGCGGTCGAGCAGGTCGGACAGGTAGCGCTTCGTGTCGGCGTGCTGCCGCACGATCGCCAGCAGCAGCAGCGCCCGCTGGTGCATGCCGTAATTGCCGCGCGAGCGTTTCTCGTAGATCGCGTCGATGCTGTCCTCAAGGAGGTTGGCCTCAATGAATGACCGGATCGACCGGCCGTCCTTCCCGAGGAACTGCTGCAGCGCCGTGTCTACGTCGATCGTCTCCCAGATGGCGTCGTAGGTCTCGGCATACTGCGCGCCCTGGTAGGTCTCCCAGATGGCGTTGACCGCCTTGCCCTGGTAACGCGAGCCGTCGATCTCCTGCATCATCTGCCCGTAGCGGGACTGGCTCTCGTAATCCATGTTGGGATAGACCTCCGCCACGCGGTGCAGCATGACCGCCGCCGTGTGCGCGTAGCGCCGGTCGCCGGTCAGGAGGTAGGCGTGACCGAGCGCCGCGAGGCCGGTCCGGATGCTCGGGTGCGGCGAAGTGTCGTGGATCGTCCACATCCAGTGCGTCGCATAGGCCACGAACCAGTAGCGCTGGCCGTTCGGCGCGAGCCAGCCGCGGCCGTCATCGACGTAGGGCCCGTCAAAGTCGCTGCGGTCCTTGAAGCCGCTGCGGTAGAACCGGCCGTAGTCGTTGCTGGGATAGGTCTCCCCGCCGATCGGGCACTTCACCTTGAACGGCACTTTCGGGTCGATGATCCAGGGGTAGAACTTGCCGGTCTTCTCGAAGATCTGCTTCCCGTGCACCGGGCAGCCCGCCGGGCACACCTCCGCGTCGCGTGGCACTTCCGCCGTCGCGATCAGGTCGCGCAGGTCGGCATCCTTCCACGCCACCCAGTAGTCGGCCTCCTTCATGAGGTCGGTCGCGACGCGCTGCGCGGCCGGGTACTTCGCCACGTTGTCCCGCGCCTGCCGGATTTCCTCGTCGGTGAACAGGGTTCGTTTGTCCTTCAGCGGAAACTGCGGCGTGCGCACGCGCGGCGGCAGGATCACCCCGACCTTCAGCGGCGGGTGCGCCGGGCCCGGCGCCGCCCAGTCGTCGTTCGGCTGCGGACCCGAGAGCGGCCCGGCCCAGGCCGTCAGGGCGAGGCCGGAGAGGAAAATGGTCGCGAGCGTTTTCATGGGAGCGGACAGGTAAAGTGGTGGTTGGGTTTGGGACACCGAGGACACGGAGGAGGCACAGAGATCGCAGAGCCGAGAATAAGACAGTCTCTGATCAGAGCACCTGGGCATCTCGGTGGTCTCGGTGAATCCTCTGTGATCTCCGTGACTAGGTCTGAAAAAAAACGCTAGCGGCTCCAGTTCAGCACCGCGGGCACCTCGAACCGGTCCCCTGCCTCCACCTGGGTCAGCCACAGTTCGTCGCCCGCCCGGAGCGCGTCGGGGGCGAATGGCTGCTGCGGCACGATCGCGTAGTCGCTGGTGTCGCGGATGCGGCCCACCACCTTGCCCGCAGGATTCCGCAACCCGGCTCCGAGGCAGGCCCGGCCCAGGATCAGCTTGGAGGCCGTCTCCAGGCGCTGCGGCGCCACTGAGGTGAGCGAAACCAGCCCGAGGCGAAGATCGTCGCGCAGGCTGACCACCAACTCGTCACCGTCCCAACGCGCCGCGGTCACCGAGTTCGCCGTCGGCGTCCCGCCCGCGACAAAGCTCGCCACCCTCCCAGCCAGCGCCGACGCATCCCGGCCCGCCGCGCCCGTCTCCGGCCGCACCCGCACGGTGCCGGCGGCGGGATCGACCGCGGTCACGGTGCCCTGCCACGCGGGCGCCGCCATGAAGCTGATGCCGTTGGCCTCGGCCTGGCGGCCGTCGGCGAACCACACCCGTTCCACCGCGCCCTGGGCGTCGAGGGTGAAGACGGCGAGGCGCGCGTCGGTCACGAGCGCATGGCCGGCCACGTCGAGGCGCTTGGTCGCTTGCGGGCTCCCCGCGATGATCACGTCCGTCCGGCCGTCGGTGCGCTGCACCAGGACCGCGGTGCCGTTGGCAAGGTCAAGCCGCAGCGCGGACTTCAGATACGGGGTGCCGTCGTGGGGCTCGATCACGCTCACGAAGGTGCTGGCCAGCGGCCCGGTCGACGCCTGCCGGCGCGCGATCACATAGCGGAGCAGCTGGGGAAATTTCACCGGCGAGACCCGCGCCTCGGCGAGCATCGTCTCCTGCCCGGCCTGCGGGAGCACCCGGAGGCGCAGCTGGGCGTGCGGATCGCGCTCGTGCGTGTAGTCCGCGCTCCAGGTGCCGGACTGCAGGCGCCGGACGTTGACCAGGTGCTGGAACCCGGAACCGCGGTAGCCGAAGTAACCCAGCTTCGGTCCGTTGGCGGCGCGCACGGGATCGTCGTAAAGCTCGCCCACCGCCACGTGCTCGCCGGCCAGAGTGCCGGGAGCCGGATCGCTCCACCGGGCCTCGCCGGACAGACGGAAGTCCCCCGGCGGGCCATGCACGCTGTAGTCGTGCTGGCGGCCGCCGCGAACCTCGAAGATGTCGATGAAGTAGCTGCGGGCCGGGTCGACATCGACCATCACCATCGCCCGCCGATAGACGTCGCACTGCGGGTAGGTGCCCGGCGCGTTCACCACCGCGGCGCGCGCCCACGGGCCGTCGGCCTGCAGCTCGACGATCCCCGGCGCGTTGCCCGGCTGCATGCCGGCGTCGACCGTCACGGTGTTGTGCGCCACCGAGCTCAGCGACCAGGTGTGGATGCCCGACACCATGGTGTTGGCCCCGTCCGGGTAGCCGAGATCCGGCATCATCGCCTGGCCATGGGCGAAGATGTCGAAGTGCAGGCGGTCGCAGTGGAAGTGAGAGACGTGGAAGCCGTGATAGAGGGAGAACCCGGTGGTGTCGGCCGGGTTGTTCATCAGGCTGAGCCCAAAGCCCGAGATCAGCCGGCTGGGCTGCGGCTCGAGCAGCCGGCCCGGCGCGGGGGCGTCCGCCGGCGTCGGCACCGGCGGGTGCAGCAGCGAGGCGAAGCTCTGGAACGAACCGGCGCCGGTCGCGCCAAAGCCCGCGAGAAACCGCGCGTACCGCGGGTCGCCGAAGGTGCGCCACGCCTGCTGGTACAGGCCCGCATCCTTGCCCACCGCCGACCCGTACACGGTCTGGCTGTCGCCGATGGCCGGCGTGAAATTCCCGGCGATGATCGCGTCCAGGGGCGCGTCGAGCAGGCGCTTCAGCCGCGGCTCCCGGCGCACGTCGTAGCCGAGCTTGTCCAGCAGGCCGGTGACCGAGGTGATGTTCTGGACCCAGGTGAAATTGTAGTCGCCGACCTCGTAGGGCTGGCCGTCGCGCCAGATCAGGCTGTAGAGCGCATGGCGCAGTCCGAGAAACATGGCGCCGTCGGGCTTGTCGACGACATCGGCGAGGTAGCGGCGGTTGTCGGCATGCTGGCGGACGACGGCCAGCGTGAGGAGCGAGCGCTGGTGCATCCCGTAGTTCCCGCGGGTCTTGACCCAGTAATACGCGTCGATCGCGTCCTCGAGGAAATTGGCCTCGATGAAGGCGCGGATCGAACGGCCATCGCGGCCGGTGAACGCCTGCAGCGCGCGGTCGGAGTCGATCGTCTCCCAGATGAAGTCATAGGTCTCGGCAACCTGCGCCGTGAGGTAGGACTCCCAGATCGCATTGATCACCTTGCCCGTGTAGCGCTGGTGGTCGGTGACCGGGTAGATCTCGCCGTAACGGGACTGCGACTCGTGGTCCATGTTCGGGTAGACCTCGGCGATGCGGTGCAGGATCACCGCAGCCTTGTGCGCGTAGCGCCGGTCGCCGGTGAGCAGGTACGCGCGGCCGAGGTACTCGCAGGCGCGCATGATCGAAGGGTGGTCGGCCTGCGGGTGCCAGTACCAGGTCCAGTGGTTCGCATGCGCCACGAACCAGTAGCGCTCGCCGTCGGGGCCCACCCAGCCGCGGCCGTCGTCGACGTAGGGACCGTCAAAGTCGCTCCGATCCTTGAAGCCGCTGCGGTAGAACCGGCCGTAGTCGTTGCTCGGGAAGACCGTCTTGCAGATCGGGCACTGCACCTTGAACGGCCGCTTCGGGTCGATGATCCACGGGTAGGTGCTCTTCGCGACCTCGAAGATCCGCTTGCCGCACTTCGGGCAGCCAGCCGGACAGAGGTCGAAGGCCCGGGGCACCTCGGCCGACGCGATCAGGTCGCGCAGCGCGGCATCGTCCCAGTCGAGCCAGTAGGCCGCGCCGCGGAGGATGTCGTCCGCGACCTGGCGCGCCGCCGGGTACTGCGCGACGTTGGCCCGCGCCTGGCGGACTTCCTCGTCGCTGACGAGCGTGCGGGCGTCCTTGAGCGGCCACTGCGGCGTGCGCACGTGCGGCGGAAGGATGACGCCCACCTTGAGCGGCGGCTTGTCGACCCACGGTGCGAACCAGTCGTTCGGCGGCTCCGCGGCCCGGCCGAGAAGGGTCCCGAGGGCAAGGACCAGACCGGCGCGCAGGAGTCTCGGAAGAATCATGGGGAAGAGGCGCGGCCCCGGCTCGACTGCGCGACCGGAGCGCCAGCGCGAACCATGCTCCCGCCCTCCGTCCGAACAAGAAAAAAGCCCCGAACATTCAGGCGCGCCGGCGGCGGGAGGTCGAAGGTCACAGGTCGCAGGTGACAGGTCTCGTCCGCGGCTCCGCCGCCGCTGGATGACCTTGGCCTTTCGACCTGCGACCTTCGACCGCGATCCGCCCTTGGATCGCTACAGAAAGTTCATCTGCGCGGGGTCGATGCGGCGGGCGAAGAGTTTCCGGAGGAAGAGGTCGCGGTGCTGGACGCAGCGGCCGAGCTTCAGCACGGCGGCGCGGTGTTCCTCGGTGCCGTAGCCTTTGTGCTGGGCCAGGCCGTAGCCGGGGAACTGCCGGTCGAGGTCGTTCATCAGCCGGTCCCGCGTCACCTTTGCCACGATGCTCGCCATGGCGATCGCGAGCGAGCGGGCGTCACCCTTGACCACGCCGGTGTGCGGATAAGGAAAGTTCCGCAGCGCGAGACCGTCGATGAGGATTCGCGCCGACACCGTCGGCTGGAACGCCGCGATCTCCTCGGCCGAGGCAAACAGGTCAGGCTCGGGACGCGGGCGAAACGCCTCCGGCGGGTAAATGCCTTCGAGCGCTCGTCGCATCGCGAGCTTCGTCGCGCCCAGGATGTTGAGGTGCTCGATCTCCGCGACGTCCGCCACGCCGAACTGGGCGTGAATCTGCCCGGTGGCCACGAGCTCCTCGAACTCGGTCCACAGCTCCTCGCGCTCGGTGGGCGTCAGCTGCTTCGAGTCGTTGACCCGGCCCGCCTTGGTCGTCGCCCACCGGCCCTCGAGGAACGCCGGCGTCACCAGCACGGCGCCAGCCACCACCGGACCCGCGAGCGCACCCCGCCCCGCCTCGTCGACGCCGATCAGGCCGGCATAGCCCTCGATCTGCTTGAGGTCGAATCCGCGGAGCTGGCGGCGTTTCCCCATGGCGACTCGCGGCGGCTCACCACTCCTGCTTCGGCGGCGGTGGCTTGAGCGGCAGCTCGTCGAGCTTGCCCGCCGCCGCGACCACCTCGTAGGCGGTGCGGAAATGGAGTTTCGCGTACTCGGTCAGCGCGCGGGCGCCGAAGCGGGCGATGATCTGCGCGGCCTGCTCCTTCACCAGCGGGCCGGCGCCCTTCTGCAGCTTCGCCCCGAAGCGTTTCGACAGCGCGTGCATCTGCCGCACGAACTCGGCGCGGGCCACGACCGACGCCGCTGCGACCACCGGGTCCTCCTCAGCCTTGGTCCGCATCCGAAGGTCGAACGCCTCGACCTTCTTCCGCGCCAGCTCGCGCTGCACCAGCGGCGTCTCGCTGAACTGGTCCAGCAGGCCCCACGGCACGCGCCGCTGCGTCAGCGCCTGCTCCAGCGCCGTGGCGTGCTGCCAGGCGAGCAGGCGGTTGAGGTTCGCACCGGGACGGCCCATCAGCTCGTTGTACTTCGGCATCCCGCAGAAACAGGTCCGCACCACCACGCCCTTCGTCTCGCGGATCAGCCGGTCCAGCTTGATGATCTGGCTCTCGGCGATCTTCTTCGAGTCCTTCACGCCCGCCTTGATCCACGCGTCGATCGCGGGCTTGTCGGCGATGACCGTCGCGGCGATCACGGGACCGAAGAAGTCGCCCTTGCCGCTCTCGTCGAGGCCGGCGTGCGCCTCGAACCAGTCGGGGTGGAGCACCTCGTCATAACCCAGCTTCGCGGCGCCGGTCACCTCGGGCTCGATGGTGTTGGTCACGAAATCCGCGGTGCCCTTGCCCGCGACCACCACCTTGCCGCTGGTGTAGGCGGTGACGTTGATCCGCAGGTGGTCCGCCTTGTACGCGAACCGAGCGTAGGCCACCTCGAAGGGGGTGAAGCCGCGCGCCTCGCAGATGGCGTGGAGCTTTCCCATCTGGGCGTCGTCGAGCTTCACCGTGTAGGACGCGAGCGCCTTCGGGGCGTCGTCTTCGGCGGGTGGCTTCTTGGGCATGCCCGTAGCTGGCCACAAAACGGCGCAAAAACACACAAAAATTCTCAACCCAGACTTCAGTTCGGGCGTTTTTCCTCCTTTTGTGCCTCCCCGTGGTCCCCTCCCGTGCAGCCGATCTCCTGGCGAACCAGGCCGCGTTCCAGCGCGCGCTGTCCGCCTGGTACCGCGTCCACGCCCGCCGGCTGCCGTGGCGCGAGGCGCCCTCGCTCTACAAGACCGTCGTGAGCGAGTTCATGCTGCAGCAGACGCAAGTGAAGACGGTGCTGCCGTACTTCGACCGCTGGCTGACCGCCCTGCCCGATTTCTCCGCGCTCGCCGCCGCGCCGGAGTCCCGGGTGCTCAAGCTCTGGGAAGGCCTCGGCTACTACTCGCGGGCCCGGAATCTTCACCGTCTCGCCCAGGCCGTCGCCGCCCTCCCCGCCCCGCCCCGCACGCCCGAAGCCTGGCGCGAGTTGCCGGGCGTCGGGCCCTACACCGCCGCGGCCATCACGAGCATCGCCTTCGGCGCCCCGGCCGCCTGCGTCGACGGCAATGTCGTGCGGATCCTCGCCCGCCTGACCGCCGATGGCACGGCCTACCGCGACTCCGCCAGCGCCGCCAAGGCCTTCGCCCCGCTCGCCGCCGCCCTGCTGCCGGCCGATCAGCCCGGCGACCACAACCAGGCCATGATGGAGCTCGGGGCCACGGTTTGTTTCCGGCGGAATCCCCTGTGTCTCACGTGTCCGGTCCGCGACTATTGCGCCGCCGCCCGCGACGGCGACCCGGAGTCCTACCCGCGTCTCGCCCCGAAGCGGATCGAGCAGGTCGCTGTCACCCGCGTGTGGTGCGTCCGGCGTCGCGCGCTGCTGCTGCACTTGACCGACGCCGGCGCGCGCCGCTTCGCGAACATCCACGAGTTGCCCACCGCCACGCAGGCCGGCCTGACCGACGCCAAGGCGGCTCGCGGGAAACTGCTCGCGAAAAAACGCCGCGGCATCACCCGCTACCAGATCACCGAGTCGATCCACGCCGTTGAGCCGCCACGGGGAAAACTCCCGCCGGGCCTGAAGTGGATCCCGTTCGACGAACTGGAATCGATCTCGTTGTCCGGCCCGCATCGCCGCTGGATCACGGCGCTGATGCGCGAGGTGGAGATTTGACCGCGACGCGCGCCCAACACGCGAAGTCGTGGCTGCCTCCCGAGTGGGACTCCGCGGTCTCGGCGCGCGCCGCGGTTATCCGGCCAGCAGTTCCTCGACGCGCGCCTTGGAGGCGCGGACGGCATCGACAGGCAGCCGGGGGTGAAGCTCGAGGACGAGCAGGTGCTCGGGACGCCAGAACTCGCGAACCATCCGGAAGTCGATCTTTCCCGTGCCGATCGCTTGGTGATCGTGACCGTCGGCGTCGACATCGTGCAGGTGAAAACCGAGGAGTCGTGACGCGAGTTTTTCCAGGTGCGCGCGGTGGTCGATCACGCCCATCGACTGCTTGAGGTCGGCGTGGCCGATGTCGTGCCAGTAACCCGCGGCGGCGTCCGGCGGCAGGCCGGCGAGGAAGGACGGGAAGTCATCGTCGACCGGGAGCTCGACGAATTTCTCGCGGTTCTCGAAGCCCAGCTTGACGCCCTTGGCGGCGGCGTGGGCGAGGACCTCGCGGACACTGTCCTGAGTGCGCGACCAGAACGGCCCCATCTTTTTCCGCAGGCGGGCCATCGCCTTGGTCAGCACGGGCCGGTAGCCGGGATCCGTGGTCAGGTTGGCGGCCGGGTGGCGGGCGGCGTAGGCGCGGAGGCGGTCGGCGGGATTGAACCAGAAGAACCGCACGCTCCCAAGGTGGCAGACCACAACCTTGGCGCCCACCTGCGCAGCGAAATCGATGGAGCGGCGGGTGTGACGGAGCCATTGGTCATGCTCCTGGTGCCCTTCGGCCGACGGCTCGAACAGATTAGGGGCGGCGTGGACGATGCCGGTGGGAAGCGGACAGAAATTGTGCGTCGAGCTGATGCGGACGACCCCTTCCTCGACCGCCCGGAGGATGCCCGGGACGAGGGTGATCCGGATGCCGTGGCTGAGCTCAAGGTGGCTGAAGCCCAGGTCCGCCATTTCCTTGGCCATCGCGTAGCCATCGGAATGCCGCGACGAGCACCAGCAGGTGGAGAGGGAGAGGGTCGGTTGGACGGACGCCACGGCCCCCCACGAAGCCACCGCGCAGACCCGATTGCACCAAAAAAGAGCCGCGCCTCCCGGTGGAAGGCGCGGCGAAAGGAACGACCGTAAAGGTCGGGCGGAGAACTTATTCCGCGTAGCGGCGGCGCAGCATCTGGGTGAAGGCCTGGACCTTCTCCTTGCGGCGGCGCTTCTCGCACGGCTTCTCGTAGTAGCGGCGGGCGCGGGTACCCTTGATGATGTTCTCGCGATCGAGCTTCTTCTTCATGCGGCGCAGCGCACGGTCAACGGGCTCGTTCTTGCGGATCTTGATTTCGATAGGCATGTGGACGGACGTGTTTGTGAAAGTAAAAGCCGACCAATAGGCCAAGACCCAACGCCTGCGTCAATGGCGTTTTTTCGGCGGTGGTGTCAGATCGATGGCGACGCCGAACTCGTGCGCTAAACGGTGACTGATGCGTGACATGGGAAAGCGCGCGAATCTCGGAAACTTCGCGGTGAACCGCGCCCGGAATCACGAATCGGGCGGCTTGGTTTGCGGTGCTTGGGTTCGGACTTTGACCACGGAATTCACGGATCGCACGGATCAATCCCCGAGCGAATCCACGCGGAACCGGGCCTGAGCGTTGCTCAGACCCGGTTCCGCGTGGCCGGGTGGAGCTGAAGACCTGACGCCAACCGGCGCCAATAGTCCGGCAACCGAGTTCAGGTATTTAGCTCCCCAAGTGTTCGCGGACCGAGGAACGGCGGATCGCCGTTCCTTGGTCCGCGAACATTCGGATCGTGGCCTGATCCGTGCGATCCGTGAATTCCGTGGTCAAAAAAGAACCCCGAGTACCTCACGGCCCCGAACCCACATCGCCCCCACGACTCGAACCGCTTTCCCCGCTTGCACCGCGCGATGGAACGCCTTCGGCTAACTCCCTCGCCGTGCCGTCCGCCGACAAGAACTTCGTCCACCTCCATGTCCACTCGGACTACAGCCTGCTGGACGGCGCGTGCCGGATCGACCGGCTGATGGACCGGGCGGCGGAGCTGGGCATGAGCGCCCTCGCCCTCACCGACCACGGCAATCTCTACGGCGCGATCGAGTTCTACAACACCGCCAAGGCGAAGGGCATCAAGCCGCTCATCGGCTGCGAGCTCTACCTCGTCGAGGCGTCGCGGCTCGAGAAGCACGGGCGCTCGGACGACGAGGGCAAGAGCATCTTCCACCTCGGGCTCCTCGCCCGAAACCTCGCCGGCTACCAGAACCTCCTGAAGCTCGTCTCCGACGCCCACCTCAAGGGCTTCTACTACAAGCCGCGCACCGACCTCGAGACGCTCGCGAAATACGCCGACGGCCTCATCGGCTTCACCGGCTGCCTCGCATCGCTGGTCCCGCAGCATCTGCTCCACGACCGTTACGACGACGCCCGGCAGGCCTGCGCGCGGTTCGTCGAGATCTTCGGGCGCGAGAACTACTTCGTCGAGATCCAGGACCACGGCATCGCCGAGCAGCGCAAGATCATCCCCGGGCTCCTCAAGCTCGCCGAGGAGTTCAACCTCAAGGTCATCTGCACGAATGACGTCCACTACGTGCGGAACACCGACGCCGGTCCGCACGACGCGATGCTCTGCATCCAGACCGGAGCCAAGATCGAGGACGCGCAGCGCATGCGGTTCGAGGGGTCGCAGTTCTACCTCAAGTCTCGCGACGAGATGGCGCGACTCTTCACCGAGGTCCCCGACTCCGTGCTGAACACCCAGCTCGTCGCGGAAATGTGCGAGCTTGCGATCCCCTTCCCCAAGGGCAGTGAGCGCTATCCGAAGTATCCGCTGCCGGCCGAGGTGAAGACCGACCGCGCCGGCTACCTCCGCGATCTCTGCATCGCCGGATTGAAGCGCCGCTACGGCGTCGACTACGCCGAGCCCGCCCGCGCCGCCGATCCTGCGCTCGGCCAGACGCTCGTCGAGCGGCTCGACTACGAGCTCGGGATCATCGGCCGGACCGGGTTCATCGACTACTTCCTCGTCGTCTGGGATTTCATCGACTGGGCCAAACGCCAGGGCATCCCGGTCGGACCCGGCCGCGGTTCCGGCGCCGGCTGCCTCGTCGCCTACCTGCTCGGCATCACCAACCTCGACCCGCTGCGGTTCAAGCTGCTCTTCGAGCGCTTCCTCAACCCCGAGCGCGTCTCGCCGCCGGACTTCGACATCGACTTCTGCATGCGGCGCCGCGGCGAGGTCATCGACTACGTCCGCCAGAAATACGGCAACGACTGCGTCGCGAACATCATCACCTACGGCACCCTCGGCGCCAAGATGGTCATCCGCGACGTCTCCCGCGTCCACAACCTGCCGTTCGCCGAGGCCGACCGCCTGGCGAAGATGATCCCGGACGAGCTCAACATCTCCCTCGCCGACTCCCAGAAGAAGTCCGCCGAGCTCCGCGACGAGATCGCGAAAAACCCAGTCGCCAAGAAGATCTTCGACCAGGCGCTCGTGCTCGAGGGCATGGTCCGCAACACCGGCAAGCACGCCGCCGGCATCATCATCGCTCCAAAAGACCTTACGGAGATTATCCCCGTT
>DAOQKI010000041.1:0-26602 GCA_035334485.1 Opitutaceae bacterium | reverse complement strand
CTGGCTCGCCTGCCCCGTCCCCGCCGTGCTGCCCGCCGCCGGGCGCGGCCGGCCGAACCTGCACGGCGCCCGCGACCTGCACGGGCTCGTGTGGGAGTGGGTCGAGGACTTCAACAGCGCGATGGTCACCGGCGAGTCGCGCGCCGACTCCGGGCTCGACCGCAATCTCTTCTGCGGCGCCGGCGCGGTCGGCGCCAAGGACACGACCGACTACGCGGCGTTCATGCGCGGCGCGCTGCGCTCCTCCCTCAACGCCAAGAACACCACCACCTCGCTGGGTTTCCGCTGCGCGCGGGACCTGGCGCCGGCCGCCGCCAAATAACCCAGCCCATTTCCCATGAAGCCGCATCTCCTCACCCTTGCCCTGCTCCTCAGCGCGCTCGCCGCCCGCGGCGGTGACACCCCGGCCTGCTGCTGCGCGGAACAGGCGCCGGCGGCGTTCTCGAAGAGCTCGATCTACCAGCTCGACGCGCGCTTCACCGACGATTCCGGCCGCGTCTTCACCCTCGGCGAGCTCCGCGGCCGCCCCGTGGTCATCAATCTCTTCTTCGCCTCCTGCGGCTACGCCTGCCCGCTGCTCGTCACCAACATGCAGGCCATCCGCGGGCAGCTCCCCGCCGCGGTGCGCGACCGCGCCGTGTTCGTGCTCGTTTCGTTCGACGTGGTGCGCGACACGCCCGCGGCCCTCGCCCGCTATCGCGCCCAGCGGCAGCTCGACGGCCAGTGGAAGCTTCTCCACGGCGACGATGCCGCGGTGCGCGAGCTCGCGGCACTGCTCGGCGTGAAGTACAAGCAAGAGGCCGACGGCGCGTTCTCCCATTCCAACATCCTCACGATCCTGAATCCCGAGGGGGAAATCGTCCACCAGCGCATCGGTCTGGAAGGCGGCCTCGAGTCCGCCGCCGCCGCGGTGGTCGCCGCCGCGAAGTGACCGTCGTCACCCGTCCCATGAAACGTCTCCTGTTTCCGCTGCTCGGCGGACTCGCCGGCCTGGCCGGCGCCGCCGAGCCGGCCTCCCCCGCCGCGGCCTTCGCCGCCGGCAAGTTCTCGCTCAACCTGCGCCTGCGCTACGAGTCGGTCGAGCAGACCGGCCTCCGCGACGCCGACGCGCTCACGCTGCGCACCCGGGTCGGCTTCGCTCCCGCGCCGTGGCAGGGCTTCAAGGCCTTCGTCGAGGCCGAGGATGTCACGGCGGCGGACGGTGACAGCTACAGCCAGTCCGGCCTCAACCCGGGCGGCGCCGGCCGGGCCGTCATCGCCGATCCCGAGACCACCGAGCTCAACCAGCTGTATCTCGCCTACACGCGCGACCACACCACGGTCACGGTCGGACGGCAGCGCCTGGTTCTGGACAACGCCCGGTTCATCGGTGACGTGGCCTGGCGGCAGAACATGCAGACGTTCGACGCGGTCGTGCTGCAGGATCAGACGCTCGACCAGACCACGCTCACCTACGCGTACCTCAGCCAGGTCAACCGCGTGTTCGGCGACCGCCACCCGCAGGGCAAGTTTGCCTCGCACTCCCAGCTTTTCAACGCGAGCTACCGCGGCTGGTCCGGCGGCACGCTCACTGGCTACGTCTATCTCCTCGATTTTCACAACTCCGCGGCCAACTCCTGCGCCACGACCGGCGCCAGCCTCGCCGGCGCGGTCCCAGTCACGCCCAAGGTGAAGTTCGCGTACCGCGTCGAGGCTGCGACCCAGTCCGACTACGGCTCCAGCCCGCTCTCGTACACCGCGCGGTACCACGTCGTGGAAGCGGGCCTCACCCACGCCGCCGGCAGCCTGACCCTGGGCGACGAGCTCCTCGGTTCCGACCACAACGTCGGCTTCAAGACGCCGCTCGCGACCCTGCACGCGTTCAACGGCTGGGCCGACCTCTTCCTCGCCACTCCCGCCGGCGGGCTCGACGACCGTTACGTCAAGGCTACCGCCAACCTGCCCGGCGCCCTCGCGCTCGTGACCTCATACCACTGGTACGAGTCCGACGTGAACGCGGTCCGCCTGGGCCACGAGTTCAACCTGCAGCTCTCCCGGAAGCTCACCCCGGCGCTGACGGCCCTCGTAAAGTTCGCGGATTTCCGTCGCGAGAGCCCGGCGTTTCCGGACGTGCAAAAATCCTGGGTCCAGTTGGAATACGTGTACTGACCCCGCCGCCATGACCCCGACCAAGTTCAAGACCTTCGACGTCCGGCCCCACCTCGCGCGGGGCGAGGAGCCGTTCGACCTGATCCGGGCGCGGGTTGACGCGCTCAAGCCCGGCCAGGGCGTCACGATCATCGCGCCCTTCCTGCCGGCGCCGCTGATCGAGCTGCTCAAGAGCGAGGGGTTCCAGTCCACCATGGAACGGAACAGCGACGGCTCCTGGGCCGTGAACTTCTGGCGCGACTAGGGCGCCTCCGCGCCCGCATCGCCCGGGCATGACGCAGGTCAAGGCGCCTCCGGCCGGTTTCGCTAGGCTACCGCATCCTCTCCGCCATGAAAAAGAACACCCTGCTCTCGCCGACCGAATCGGGCACCTGCGCCCTCCTGGCCCCGGTGGAAAACGTCACGCACGGCATCGTCAGCCGCGCTGTCCTCACCACGCCGGCGCTGCGGCTCACGCTGTTTCATTTTGCCGCGGGACAGGAACTCTCGGAGCACACCAGCAAGGCCCGGGCGCTGGTCCAGATCCTCACCGGCACCTGCGAGTTCACCGTCGGCCCAAAGAAACACGTGCTCAAGCCGGGCGACCTGCTGCATCTCCCGCCCGGCGCGCCGCACGCGGTGAACGCCCCCGAGGCCTTCTCGATGCTGCTCACCCAGGTGACCGAACCGGGGGCGTGATTTTCACAGGAGGTAACCGAGGGAACGGAGGGTGGTTCGGGGACTAGGGGCTGCGGCTCGGCGGGCTGGTTGGCTCGAGTCTTGGTTTACCGCGGATCACACGGATTTTCGCGGGTGAGACAGGCGATTCCTCACGGACCTGGCCTTGCGCGTTGCGCAAGGCCAGGTCCGTTCGGCCATCGGAGACGATCCGGCTGCACCGGGTACGGGTCCCCTCGAACTCGTCTCGCTGACTGCGCAGCGACGCCAGTCGGTGCGCAGTCAGCGGGACCTCGTCCGGCTCATCCGTCAAAATCCCCGTAATCCGTGGTAAGAACCACCCCGGTAAAACGAGGAGACTCAGCCGCAGCCCCTCGCCCCGCCCCCTCCGTTCCCTCCGTTACCTCCTGTGAGATCAGGCTCCGTCAGTTCCGGCCGGCTCGCGCGAGGGCGCGCGGGAACATGATGTTGTTCTCCTTGTGGACGTGACGGTGGAGGTCGGCCTCGAATTCCGCCAAGCCCGCCAACAGCGCGCGGTGCGTGTTGCAGGCTTCGTTGTCCGGATGGAATCCGTCGGTCAGCTCGCGCAGCCGGGCCGTGGCGTTGCCGGCCGACTCGTGCTCGGCCTCCATCTGACGGATCGGGTTGGCAATGCTGCCGCAGTGAAAGCCGTCGGTCGCGCCGGAATCGATCTGGCGCACGATCGGGAAGAGGATGCGCTCCTCCTTCATCATGTGGTTGAACATCTCCTCCGCGAGCGCCGCGGTGGTCTGCCAGACCTCGGGCAGGCGCGCGTCGCGCCAGGCGTGCTTCCGGGCCACGCGCTCCGCCATCTCGACCAGCCGCGGCAGCTCGGACTTCAGGTAGTGGTGATGCGTCTGCTCGATGTGGTCCGCGAGCTCCGTCAGGGTCATGCACGCCGTGTCGACCTCCGGCGGCGCGGCGTCGACGGCCGCGGTCGCCGCCTGGAGCGCCGTGACCAGCGTCGTCACGTCGAGCCCCTTGCGGTCGCAGGCCTGGGCCAGCGATTGTTTGCCGCCGCAGCAGTAGTCGAGGCCGAGGCCCTCGAAGACGCGGGCCAGCGCCGGCCGGGCGGTCACGATCGCGCCAAGGGAGGTTTCCGGGGTGATAACGGGAGAGGTGTCAGTGGACATGGAGGTTCGATGGGTTCGCCGCACTGTGCCACAGCGGGCGCCTGGTGGCCTTGACACAGGTCAAGCTCCGGGCGGCTTGGGACCGGCGAATCCGTCATTCTCCAGCCGTTGGCCTTGCGGTCCCGGCTGAGGCCCCAAGACTTGGGCCATGCCGATGATCGCGCGCACCTCCGACCTGAAAGCCACCGGGCTGATCGGGACGCTGCGCTGCTGCCAGCTCTTCTCGGGCCTGTCGGCCGAGGACTTGGCCGTGATCGCGGGCTTCGTCGTCGTGCAGAAACTCGCCAAGGACGAGTACCTGTTCCACGAGGGCGAGCCGTCGCGCGGCTGCTATCTCGTGCAGAGCGGCGCGGTTAACGTCCACCGCGTCAGCGCCGCCGGCAAGGAGCAGGTGATCCATGTCTTCCGCTCCGGCGAGTCGTTCGCCGAGGCCGCGCTCGCCGCGCCGACCGGTTATCCCGCCAACGCCCGCGCCGTGGAGCCGAGCACCGTGCTGGTGATCCCGAAGGCCCCGATCCTCGAGTTGATCGGACGACGGCCCGACCTCGCCATGCGCATGCTCGGCTCGATGAGCGGCCACCTGCGGGTGCTGGTCGGCATGCTCGACGACCTCACGCTGAAGGACGTCGAGACACGCCTGCTGAACTGGCTCGTGAAGCACGCGCCGACCGGTCCGACCGGCAAGATCCAGCTGCCCGGCACCAAGCGGGTGCTGGCGGCAGAACTCGGCACCAGCAGCGAGACGCTTTCCCGCACCCTCGGCCGGCTCCGCGATCAGAGGCTGATCGACGTTTCCGGCAAGGTCATCACGGTCCACGACCTGCCGGCCATCAAGGGCCTGCTGCGTCGCAACCTCGGCGAGCACAAGGGGGCTTGATTCACGTCAAGGCGCTCCCGGCCCGTCCGTGCCAAGCTGGGCGTCACGCTCTTCGCCCTGCCTCGGATTCACCGCCGCGCCCTCCCCGCCCTTCCATTTTCCATGACCGCCCCTGCCGCCTCGCTCTTCGACCGCATCGGCGGCCGCCCGAAGCTCCTCGAGCTGCTCCGCTATTTCTATGCCGATGTGCGGCAGCACGCGGAGATCGGCCCGATCTTCGCCGCCCACATCACCGACTGGCCGGCCCACCTGGAGAAGATCGCCGATTTCTGGTCGGGCGTGACCGGCGGACCGGCGCGCTACAGCGGCGGCATGCCCATGAAACACTTTCCCCTCGGTCTGGAGGAAAAGCATTTCCAGGCCTGGCTCGGGCTCTGGCACCGGCACTGCACGGCGCGGCTCGCGCCCGCGGAGGCCGGTGAACTCATCGCGGCGGCGGAGACCATCGGCCAGCGGCTGCGCCTGATGATCTCCCACTATCAAGCCCAACAGCCCCGGGGTCCGGCTGCGACTTAGCCCCGCCGGACTTCTCGCCGCCGTGAAAACACACTCGCCCCACCCAAGGCGACGGTTCAGCGTCGGCCCTTATGTCTGAAGCCACGACCCATTCCGCCCCGGCCCTTGAGGCCCCTTGGCGCGCCAGCCTGCGGGCCGCGCGCGCCAACGTCGTGCCCGGCGTGATCCTGTGGTCGGTCGGCCTCGCGCTCGTGCTGGCCTATTATTTCCATCCACCGACCCACGCGGCGCTCGAGCGGATCACCGGGCTGCGCGATCGGCTCGGCTTCGGCTTCCCAGTCATTGGCACGGTCCTCTGTGGCGGGGGGCTCCCGATCCTCTACCTCCGCCGCGATCCGGCGGGCCGCGACGACTACCGCCTGAGGAACTGCGCGTTCCTCGTCCTGTTCTGGGCCTACAAGGGCGTGGAGATCGAGCTGTGGTACCGGTTCCTCGCCTTCCTGGTCGGCCACGGCAACGACCTGCGTACCGTCCTGATCAAGAGCTTCCTCGACCAGGTCGTGTACTGCCCGCTCTACGCGGTGCCCATGACCGTCGTCGGCCTCTCGTTCAACCACGCCGGCCTGAAATTCGCCCCGCTGGTCGCCGACTTCCGCGCCGGCGGCTGGTACCGGCGCCACATCCTGCCGACTCTCATCGCCAACGCGGCGATCTGGGTGCCGGTCGTGTTCCTCGTCTATTCCCTGCCGCTTTCCCTGCAGACGCTGCTCTTCGACCTCGTCCTGTGCTTCTACATCCTGATGGTCGCGCATATCACCCGCCGGCAGGGCCGGAGGGGGAGTTGAGGGTTGAACGTTGAAAGTTGAAGGCAGCCCAGAACTCAGGCGGGCCGAAACGGGGTTCTTGAGGCTGAGGGCTGATTCCGGCTTTCAACTTTCAACCCTCAACTGAGAACTGGCCAAACCGGCCGCCGGCCGGTTTGGCCCAAACGGCCCATATCCAAGACGGGGGCTTTGCCTTAGCATCTGACTACTCCGTTACCCAGGGCGCCTTGCGCCGAGGGAACGGGAATCTTTGCGTTCTGTCGGGTCTCTCACACATTCCCCATCTCATGAAGGCTCTCTTGCATCCCTGGTGGCGCGCATTGGCGGCGCTCGGTCTTGTCTCCCTGGCCGCTGCCACCCCGGTCCTCGCCCAGGAATCCCACGTGCAGGCCTCGCTGGTCTCGTCCCAGGAGTCCGTCCAACCCGGCCAGTCCGTCACGGTCGCGCTGCGCTTTGTCCATGATCCCCACTGGCACACCTACTGGGTGAACCCCGGCACCGGCGTCGCGACCACGCTCGCCTGGACTCTGCCCGACGGCTACTCGGCCGGCGACATCCAGTGGCCCGCCCCGCACGTCCTCAAGGACCACACCGGAACCGTCTCCGGCAATGGTTACGAGGGCGAGACGCTCTTCCCGGTCACGATCAAGGTCCCGGCCAGCGCCACGCCCGGCTCGACCGTCAAGCTCGCCGCCGCCGCCGAGTGGCTCATGTGCGACGAGATGTGCGTGCCGGGCAGCGCCCAGCTCACGCTCACGCTGCCCGTTTCCGCCGAGGCGCCGAAGCCCGACGCGCGGTGGGCCGCGAAAATCCAGGCCGCGGTGGCAGCGCTGCCCGTCGCCGACCCGGCGTGGGTGGTCTCGGCGAGCCACGACGCGAAGAATGTCACGCTGCGGGTCCAGCCCGCGGCCGGCCAGCCGACCCAGGCGCCCGCGCCGGGCGACCTGCATTTTTTCTCAGATGACAACTTCATCGCGTATGAGCTGCCGCAGGAGGTGAAGCTCGACGGCGGGGCCTACGTCCTGACGCTGCCGATTTCCCCCGACGGCACCCCGGGCACGAAGCGCCTGGTGGGCGTGCTCACCGCCGAGAAGGGCTGGCGGCCTGACGGATCGCTGCGCGGGCTCCGCGTGGACGTCGAGTTTGGTGCGGCCAAGGCCGCGACCGCGCCGGCGGCGAACCCGGCGGCGGGCAAGGGCGGCACCGCGACGACCGGCGGCCTCCTCGGCACGCTCGCGCTAGCGCTGGTGGGCGGACTCATCCTCAACCTGATGCCCTGCGTGTTCCCGGTGCTGGGCATCAAGATCCTCGGCTTCGTCAACCAGTCCGGCAGCGAGAAGGCGAAGGTCGTGGGTCACGGCCTGGTGTTCGCGCTGGGCGTGCTCGTCTCGTTCTGGGTGCTGGCGGGCATGCTCGCGCTGCTGCGGCAGGGCGGCGCCCAGCTCGGCTGGGGTTTCCAGCTCCAGTCGCCCGGCTTCGTGTTCACGCTGACGGCGCTGATGCTCGTGTTCGCGCTCAACATGAGCGGCCTGTTCGAGTTCGGCCTGTCCGCCACCGGCGTGGGCTCGGGCCTGCAGACCAAGTCCGGCTTCGCCGGCTCGTTCTTCACCGGCGTGCTCGCCACCGTCGTCGCCACGCCCTGCTCCGCCCCGTTCCTCGCGCCCGCCCTCGGCGCCGCGCTCGCGCTGCCGGTGGGCGAGTCGTTCCTCATCTTCACCGCGATCGCGCTCGGACTCTCGCTGCCGTATCTGCTGCTCTCGATCTTCCCGCAGGCCGTGAGGGTCCTCCCGCGTCCCGGCGCCTGGATGGAGACGTTCAAGCAGTTCATGGCATTCCCGCTGTACGCGACCGTCGGCTACCTCGTGTGGGTGCTCGCCGGCCAGACGACCGAGAGCGGCCTGCTCATGGCGCTGTTCGGCCTCGTGCTGGTCGCCATGGCCGTCTGGTTCTACGGCCGCTGGAACGCCCCCGGCGCCTCGGCCGGACGCGCCCGCTTCGGCGTGGTCGCCGGCGCCCTCGTGCTGCTCGCCGGCGGCTGGCTCGGCTGGCCGCAGCCGCCCGCGGCGAACGAAGTGACCTGGGAAAAGTGGAGCCCCGAGACCGTCGCCAAGCTCCGCGCCGACGGCCGCATCGTGTACGTCGACTTCACCGCGCGCTGGTGCGCCACCTGCCAGGCCAACAAGAAACTCGTGTTCCACTCGCAGGAGGTCCTCGACTATTTCCGCGACAAGAAAATCGCCACACTCCGCGGCGACTGGACCAACAAGGACCCGCAGATCACCGCCGAGCTTGCCGCCTACCAACGCAGCGCCGTGCCGTTCAATCTGATCTGGATGCCCGGCAAGTCCGAGCCCGTGATCCTGCCGGAGCTGCTGACTCCCGACACGGTCCTGAACGCACTGCGGCAGAAGTAAGGTCCCGCCGGGACCTCCTCGCGTCCCGGCGTTCGATCACGTCCCGCGGCGACCGCTTGGCCGGCGACCGGCGGAAGCGATTGCCTTCCCAGCTGGATACGCTGCGGCGCGCCCAGGTTTCCGGCAAGACCCGGCCTTCAGCGCGAGCCTCCTTCGCTGGACCGAGCCGAGCAGTGCCGACCCAGCTGTGCTAATAGCTGAGGCGACAAAATGTTTAACCCATCGCCGGCCGCCATTGGGGAGTCGTCTCGGCCGGGGTTCGCGCCAAGCGTGAACCGGTTCGTCATCCGGGGCTCACCCCACCCATGAAGACCTTTTCCGTCGCAGCCGTTTGGCTGGTCGGATCCGCCACGCCCGGCTGACCCCCCGCCGGCCGGCGCCCTTTGTTGCCCCATGAAATCAAACCGACTCCACCCCCGGCGTTGTGCCGCGGCGCTGGTCACCCTCGCCCTGCTGGCGACGGCACCACTGTCCGCCTCCACCGGCAGCAGTGCTGCCCAGACTGACACCCAAAACGAGGCTACGAAAACCAAGCTCACCCGGACCGACGCCAAGACACCGGCCCCCGCCCTCGCCAAGCCCAAGGCGATCCCGGCGGCACCCGCCGCCGCTCCGGCCGCAAAGCCGGTGACGAACAACGCCGTCAAGGCCCCTGCTGTCGTCAAGACGCCAACCGCCGTTTCCGAACGGGCCCCGGCCACAGGACCCAGCAAGTCGCCGGTCGCCAATCCGACCAAGGTTCCCGCCGCGACCCCGGTTCGCGCGCCCGTTGCGCTTCCCGCGAAATCCTCCGTTCCTGTCGCGACCAAGGAGCCGGCGCCGGTCCGCGCGCAGGCTCCAGCAAAGAGTCCTGCAAAGATCCCGACCACGGAAGCCGTCCAGGCCCCGGCCAAGGCTCCGGTCCAGGTCAAGGCTCCGGCCCAGACCAAAGTTCCGCCAACCTCCAAGGCGCAGGCGTCCGCGCCCAGCGGTTCCAAGGCAACGGCCCGCACGCCCGCCGACGCCGCGGCTGATCGCGATACCCAGCGCCAGGTGCAGAGCCTGCTGCGCAACCTCGGGTTTGACGTGGGCCCGGCCACCAAGACCGCCGCCGGCACCTGGAAAGTTCAGGTCCACCGTTTTGACGCCGCCCGTTCGAGCGGCGAGTTCCGCGGAGTGCTCGCGGTCAAGGCCCGGCCAGCTGGCACGACCGCCAAAGGAGCCAAGCCCGTGAAGGCTGCGGCAAAAGCCAAGCCCGCTCCCATCACCGCAGGCCAAACCAAGAACCAGCACGGCCCGTCTACTGGCAAGGGATTCGGGAGCCCCGAGCACAATGGAGTCACCCGTGAATCCGCCGCGCAATCGGCGAGCCCCACTTCGATCTCCAACTCGATGACGACCGCCGGCCTCACCCACTCTGAGTCGAGCTCCTTGATGAGCGGCACGGGCAATTCAGGTCACGAGCACACCGACGGCCCCGGTGGCGGGTCGGATTCCGACACCGACAACGGTTCCGGCCTGAACGAGGAGAAGGTCAACTCTACCCATTCGGATTCCGGTCAAACCCAGGAGATCGTCGCTGGTGCCACCGGCCAGAGCAGCGGCGGTGACAACGGCGATGGTGGGGCCATCAATCTTGAAAAGGTCGGAGGTCAGGGTGGCGGCAGTACCGACGACGGCACCGGCGGCACCATCGACTTCGACAAGGTCGGCGGTATGGGCGGCGGAGGCACTCTCTCCGGCGAACTCGGCGGCACCTCGCCAGGTGGCACCGGCCAGGGCGGCGGCCCCGACGGCGGTTCGGATGGCGGCTCCGTGGATTCCGAGAAGGTGGGCGGCGGTTCCACCGGCCCGACCGGCAATGACGCCGAGACCGGCGGCAACCCCTCCGGCAACGGCGGATCCTCCTCCGAGGGCGGCGGCGGTTCCGGCACCGACGAAAGCGGTGGCAACGGCGGCGATGGCGGCAGCGCCAGCCGGCTCGCGAACCGCGGGGCGGTGCTCACGGTGGGCGTGGCGGGCGGCTCGTTCACCCTCAGCGCCCGCGAGCTGAGCCAGCTCGGGCTCGCCACCACCGGCACGGGAGCCGGCGGCAAGCTCACCATCCACTGACCGGAACGAGCCTCGCCCGATCCGGCGTCGCCGGGAACCGCCCGCGGTTCCCGGCCCGGGCTGGCGCGCGCTCCTTTCGTTTTGTGTCGCGGTCGGTTCTCGTCTGAGTTCTCGGGTTTCCGACATGATCATCCACACCGTCCACGCGCGGCAGGCAGGCGCAAAACTCGACAGCAATGTGGCCACCGGCGGTGGCACCGATGACACCGCGGTGCTCCAGGCGGTCCTCGACCGGGCGAAGGATGGCGACGGCGTCCGCCTGATCCTCGACGGCGCCGCGCTCGTGCGCGGGCTCAAGGTCTACTCCAACACCACCATCGAGTGCCTCGGCAAGGAGTGCGGCTTCTTCCAGGCCGACCATTCCGACTGCGCCCTGCTGGCGAACGGCAACCCGTCCCGCGGCACGATCGTCGACCGCAACATCACGCTCCTCGGCGGCACCTACAACCAGAACTGCCGGAACCAGGCCCACCATGTCCCGCCCGACGTGCATTACTCGAAGGCGAAGTACCTGGTCGTCGCGCTCGCCTTCTTCGGCGTCGAGAACCTGCTCGTCCGCGATGTCACCGTCTGCGACCAGCGCACCTTCGCCTTCCTCATCACCAACTGGCTGAAGGTCACGATGGAGAACATCCGCCTCGAGCTGCCGGGCTTCATCCCCGCCGGCAACCAGGACGGCATCCACGTGCAGGGCCCGGGCCGCTTCCTCGTCCTGCGCAACATCCAGGGCCGCACCGGCGACGACTTCATCGCGCTCAACGGCGACGAGGAGACCAACGGCGAGCCGAGCTGGGCGAACCCCGACGCCACCGTCGGGCCCATCTCCGACGTGCTCATCGACACGGTCATGGTCGACGACGCCGCGCAGGTGCTGCGGATCCTCTCGCGCGAGCATCTCCACGACCGGATCACGATCCGCAACGTCAGCGGCCACTACCGCAGCTTCGGCTTCTACCTCAGCGCGTGGGACTACAAGGCCAAGGGAATGCCCGGCAACTTCGGCTCAATCGTCATCGAGAACGTCGACCTCCGCCAGACCCAGGCCAACTACACCTACACCGAGCCATTCCTTTTCCGCGTGTCGGGGAAGCACCAGAGCCTCACGCTGCGCAACATCCAGTACCACGACCCCGCGGACGACCGCTACCTCGTCCATCTCGAGGGCAAGACCGACATCCCCGACATGGGCGACACGCCGGCGGACGTGGAGGCGCTGGTGATCGACGGCCTGCATATCCAGGACCGCGGCACCGCGCCGCAGAGCCGGCCCTACCTCCGCGCCGCGGGCCGCGTCCGTCGCCTCGTCCTCCGCAACAGCGAGTTCTACTGCGCCCCGGGCAAGCGGCCCGTCCTGCTCGCGACCGCGGGCGAGCACGCGCGGATCGACTCACTCATGATCTACAACGTCAGCGCCGAGAACCTCGGCGCGCTCGTGTCGGATCCCGACCGCCGGGTCGGCCACCTCGAGACGAGCAACGTGCTGCAGCGCACGACGGCCTGACGGGCCTCGTCGGTCCGGTCCAAGAAAAAGCCCCGACCACCCGGCGGAAACCGCGGGCGGCGGGGCGACGACACAACCAAAGGCGGGCGGCTTACTTGCCGGCAAACTCGCGGATGTGCTTCACCAGGGCCGTGATTTCGTCGGCCGAGAGCTTGTCCGCGTAGCCCTTCATCTTCTCCTTGCCGTTTTCCTTCACGCCCTCGGCGGTGGCCTTGGCGAGGTCGGCATCGGTGAACTTCGCGAGCGAGTCCGCCTTGGAGTAGTCCTTCAGCTTCATCTTCAGCCCGAGCTTGGTCTGGGCCTTGCCATCGGCGCCGTGGCACTTGGCGCAGTGGGTTTCCCAGTTCTCGGCGGCCGTGGCGGCCAGGGCCGAGGTCGCGCCGAGCGCGAGGACAATGGTGAGCGAGGCGATCAGTTTGGTCTTCATGGGGAAGAACGGATGTTTTTGGGCCCGCGTGCGGCGGGAATCCAACCCTAGGACCGACCCGCGGGTCGTTCAAGCGGACGACCGACCTCGGCTCCCGATGGCAGGCTTCCGAATGTGGGGTATGAAAAAACTTCACGCCGTCATCGCCGGGCAAATTGGCCCTCGCGCCCCCCGGCCCGGCGGCGTAGCCCTGCCGCTGGCCCAGGCGCCACGCGCCGCGACCAGTTATGAGGGTGTTGCTCGTCAGTCCCGCGACTCCGGACACGTTCTGGAGTTTCAAACATGTGCTGCGGTTTGTCTCCAAGAAGGCCGCGTTCCCGCCGCTCGGGTTGCTCACGGTGGCCGGGATGCTCCCACCGACGTGGGATCTGAAGCTGGTGGACCTGAATGTGACCCGCCTGACCGACGCCGACCTGCGGGCGGCCGACTGGGTCTTCCTCAGCGCGATGATCGTGCAGCGGGAGTCGGTGCGGGAGGTGGCGCGGCGGTGCGCCGCGCTCGGCAAGCCCGTGCTCGCCGGCGGGCCGCTCTTCACGACGGGACACGAGGGTTTTCCCGAGATTCCCCATTTCGTCCTCGGCGAGGCCGAGGAGGTCATGCCGCAGGTGGTGGCCGACCTCGAGGCCGGCCGGCTCCAGCCCGTCTACCGCGCCCCGCGGTTCCCGGCGCTGACCCTGACCCCGACCCCGCGCTTCGACCTGATCGATGTGAGGAAGTACGTCAGCATGGCCGTGCAGTTCTCGCGCGGCTGCCCGTACGACTGCGAGTTCTGCGACATCGTCGTGATCAACGGGCGGGTGCCGCGGACCAAGACCTCCGCCCAGCTCATCGCCGAGCTTGAGGCGCTCCGCCGGCAGGGCTGGCGGGACATGGTGTTCGTCGTCGACGACAACTTCATCGGCAACCAGGCGCGGACCCGCGCGCTCCTGGAGGACATGATCGCCTGGCGCGCGGCGACCAAGGCCGCGATGGGCTTCCTCACCGAAGCGTCGGTCAACCTCGCCGACCAGCCCGAGTTGTGCGCCCAGATGGTCGCCGCAGGTTTCCGCAAGGTCTTCGTCGGCATCGAGACCCCGTCCGTCGCCTCGCTCGAGGAGTGTCGGAAGCACAACAACGCCGGCCGTGACCTCGTGCAGGCGGTGCAGGTGCTGCAACGCGCCGGGCTCGAGGTCATGGGCGGGTTCATCGTCGGCTTCGACAGCGACACGCGGGAGATCTTCCGCGACCAGTTCGAGTTCATCCAGCGCTCGGGCGTGGTGACCGCCATGGTTGGGCTGCTCACCGCCCTGCCCCAGACCAAGCTCTACCGGCGCCTGCAGCACGAGGATCGCCTGCTCGGCGAAAGCACGGGGAACAACACCCTGGCCTCGCTGAACTTCCGCCCGCGTCTCAACCGCGACTATCTCGAGAACGGCTACCGGGAGCTGATGCGCCGGCTCTATGAGCCGCGCGCCTACTACCGGCGCATCCGCGTGTTCCTTCGGAACCACCAGCCCAGCCGGGAGCGGCTGCGCCTCTCCGGCGTGGATTTTCGGGCCTTCCTGAAGTCGTTCTGGCTGCTCGGGGTCTGGCACCGCGGCCGCCTGGCGTACTGGCGCCTCTTCATCGGCACGCTGGTCCGCCGCCCGCGGCAGTTCCGGATGGCGATCGAGCTGGCCATCATCGGCCACCATTTCCGGCGGGTCGCGGCCGCGCTCTGAGCCGGACGGCATAACGGCCACTTGCCCCTTGTCAGGGACGCCCCCCGGTGGCGTCATCCGCACTCGTGGGCAAGAATCCCGAACACACCCGCGCCGTCGGCCAGCTCGTGGCCGCCGCGCTGCTCTGGAGCTTCGCCGGCGTCCTCATCAAGGGCATCCCGTGGCCGCCGCTCGCCGTGGCGGGCGGGCGGGGCCTCATCGCGGCCCTCTTCCTCTTCGCCACCAGCCGCGGCCTCCGGTTCACCTGGTCGCGGACCCAGGTCGGCGCCGCCCTGGCCTACGTGGGCTGCACTGTCCTGTTCGTGGTCGCCAACCGCATGACCACCGCGGCCAACGCCATCCTGCTCCAGTACACCGCCCCCGTCTGGGTCGCGCTGCTCGGCTCGTGGTTCCTCGGCGAGCGGCCCACCCGCGCCGACTGGTGGGCGATCATCGCGGCGTTCCTCGGCATGGGGCTCTTCTTCGCCGACGAGCTCCGGCTCGCGAGCGTGCTGGGCAACGTCGTCGGCATCCTCAGTGGCGTGTGCTTCGCCGGCATCGCCATCCTGCTCCGCAAGCAGAAGGACTCCTCCGTGGTCGAATCGATCATCCTCGGCAATCTCTTCGCCTTCATCATCGGCCTGCCGTTCATCGCCGCCGCCCCTGCCCTCCCGCCGCGCGGCTTGGTCCTGCTCCTCCTGCTCGGCGTCGTCCAGCTCGGCCTGTCGTACCGGCTCTACAGCCAGGCCATCCGCCATGTCACCGCGCTCGAGGCCGTCATCATCCCGGTGGTCGAACCGATCATGAATCCCGTGTGGGTCCTGTTCTTCGTGGGCGAACGCCCCGGCCGGCTGGCCCTCGTCGGCGGCGCGATCGTGATCGGCGCCGTCACCTTGCGCGCCATCGCCTCGATCCGCCGCGCCGCACCGCTGTCGGCCACCGCCTGAACCGGCACGAGTTCTCCGCCCATGTCTGCCCTTCGCCGCTCCACCCGCGCCGGTCTCGTCGTTCTCCTCCTGCTGCTGCAGGCGGGGGCGGCCCTCGCCGCCCGGGCGGACGAGACGGTCGTGCTGCTGCACGGCCTGGGCCTGCGGAGCTGGGCCATGGCGCGGCTCGCGCACGCGCTCGAGCGCGACGGTTACCGCGTCGTCAACCTGAGCTACCCTTCGCGCACGCTGCCGTTGGAAGAGATCGCGGGTCGGTGGCTGCCGGAGCAACTGGTGGCCGCGGGCGTCGCGCCGGGCCAACCGGTCAGTTTTGTCACCCATTCGATGGGCGGCATCGTGGTGCGGCAGTACCGGCACGAATTCCCCGCGGCGCCGATCGGCCGCGTCGTGATGATCGCGCCGCCCAACCAGGGCAGCGAAGTGGCCGATCGGCTCCACGACTTCACGCCGTTCCGCTGGTTCATGGGCGACAACGCGCTGCGGCTCGGGACCGGGCGGGACTCGGTCCCGCTCGCGCTGGGCCCGTGGCCGGGTGACGCGGGCGAGCTGGGCGTGATCGCCGGCGATCGCTCGCTCAATCCGCTGTTCTCGGCGTGGATCGGGGCCCCGAACGACGGCAAGGTCGCGGTCGAACGCACCAAACTCGCCGGCATGGCCGACTTTGTCGTCGTGCACCATTCGCACACCTGGCTGCAGTGGTGCGACGACACGTTTGCCCAAGTGCGCGCCTTCCTGCACGAGGGCCGATTTCAGCACGGCGCGGCCGCTGAACCGCTGGCCGCGCCTTAGCGCCTCGTTGCAGACCCGGGCGTCGGGCGCGGGTTTGTTTTTTCCACGAAGGGCGCGAAGATCACGAAAACCAAGCCGGCAGGATTCCTAGTTTCAGCCGATCGGTGCTCCTCTTGCGCCTTCTGCGCCTTCTTGCGGCTACGATTCTGAAACCCTGCCCTACGCGGCTGCCTTTGCCGCCCGGCCTTCGTCGAGTTGCACGAGGATGTTCGCCGCAAGGATGAGGCCGCCGCCCATGACCAGGGCCGCGGTGAGCGGCTGGTTAACGTAGTCCAGCCCGGCCCAGCGTCCGATCGACGTCGGCAGCATCGTCTCGGCGAGCGCGGCGATGACTGGGCCGAAGCTGTAAAGGAGTCCCGCCTCCGTCGGCGTCACGAAGCGCTGCCAGCGGTTGATGAACAGGAACGGTCCCGCCGTGCCCAGCAGCGTCGCCACCAGCACGATCACGTTCCAGGAGGGCGAGCCGAAGGGTGACACGAGATGCGCGGGGTCGCGCACCGTGGCGACCGCCACGACGGCGAACAGCGTGCCCTCCATCACGAACATCGCCGCGGAGGTCCGCTCCGCGCGATTGGCGGCGAAGGGCGGCCAGTTGATCGAGCAGAGCAGCAGCGAGAAGAACACCGTGGCCAGCAGGAGCTCGGCCTCGCCGCGGCCGAGGCGCAGCGTGGTCCAGTCGAGGCGCGCCACCAGCCCGACCCCGGCGATCACCAGCACGGTGGCCACGAGCGCCAGGACGCTCGGGCGCCGGCGCTGCAGCAGCGCCATCCAGAACGGGACCAGGATCACGTAGAACTGGTTGAGAAACGCCGCCGTGCCCGCCGTCGTCCGCTGCAGGCCGTCGTTCTGCAGGATGCAGCCCGAGAAGGAGGCGAGCGCCATGAAGGCCGCCTGCCGCCACTCCGTCGCCGTCAGCTGCAGCACCCGCGCGCCATACACGACGACGAGCAGCAGCGTGCCGATGGCGAACCGCGGCGCGAGGTTGTGCGCGGAGATGAACCACGTGCTCTCGCCCGCCGCGAACGGCGCCTGCGCGAGCACCGACGCCTTGTACGTCACGAAGCTCGCGCCGGAAAAGAACGTGCAGACCGCCAGGATCAGGAAGGCGGTCCAGTGCCGGGCGCGGGGATTCATGGCCGGGCCGGAGGACGCAGCTGCACGATCACGTTGGCGAGGGTGATCAGGCCACCGCCGACCAGGAGGTGGAAACTGAGCGTCTCGTTGGCGTAGGCGAAGCCGCCCCACGCCGCGAACAAAGCCGGGAGAAACAGCGCCATCAGCGACGTGAACAGCGGTTCCGAGCAGTAGAGCAGGCCGGCCTCCGTCGCGGTGATCCGCGGCTGGAAGACGTTCATGATCGTGAACGTGCCGAGCGTGCAGACCAGCGTGAGGATCCCATTGAGGCCCAGCCAGGCGCCGTTCGTGACGACCACCGGCAGGTTCGCCCCGGGCCGGAAGAGCACCGCCATCAGGCCGGCGGCCGCCAGCGCCTGCACGGTGAACATCACGACCGTGACCGGCAGCATGCGGTTGCCCGCGAACTCCTTTCGCTCGAGCCAGAGGATCTGGATCATGAAGAACACCGAGCAGATCAGCGTTTCGACCTCGCCGCGGCCCAGTCGGAAGTCGTGCCAGTCGACGTGCGCCAGCACCGCAACGCCCGCCAGTACGAGTCCGCAGCCGACCCACACCGACCAGGGCGGCAGGTGCCGCCCGCGCAGCGCGACGTAGGCCGGGATCATGACGGCGTAGAGCTGGGTGAGGAACGCGGACGTCGAGGCCGAGGTGAATTGCAGGCCGTCGTTCTGGAACGCCATGCCGAGCACCGCGAACACGCCCAGGCCCACGCCCTGCCGCACCTCCCGCGCGGTCAGCGTGCTGACGCCGCGCCAGCAGATCGCGCCGAGCACGAGCGCCCCGACCGAGAAGCGCGGCAGCAGCGCCGACGCGGTGATGAACCACGACCCGCTCCCGGGCGCGAGCTGCGTCTGCAGGATCGCGAGTGCCTTCACCAGCGGGAAACTCACGCCCCACAGCAGGTTCGCCAGCAGGAGCATCCAGATCGCCTGGCGGTGTTGGGCCGGAGTGACGTTCGACATGTGGAACGCGCAGGGTGGTCCCTCGCCCGAGCCGCGCCAAGTGAAATGCCGCCGGCGTCTCGCGAACACCCGGAACCCGGAGGCTGGAGGCGGGTCACCAGCAACACTCCGCCCGCGACCCCTGCCAAGTTGCGTTCCTCCGGGTCCCGCCCCACCGTTCGTCACCCCACCATGAAAAAGCTGCTGGTGTTCCTGGCCCTCTCGCTCGCGGCCAACGCCGCGTTTCTCGTCACGTTTTTTGTCCGGCCGAAGGCGCCGGCCCCGGCCGCCGACGCAGTCGTCTCGATCGCAGCCACCGCGGCCAGTCCGACCGCCGCCGCCGCGAAGCTCACGGCCCCTGACCTCGCCGCCCTGGAGCGGTCGCGGGACCTGCTCGACGGCCGGGACCTGCCACTGTTGGTGACCCGGCTCCGCGCCGCCGGGTTTTCCGCCGCCCAGATCCGGGCCATCGTGGGCGGCGAACTCAGCCGCCAGATGGCAGCGCGCCGGCTTGCGATCGTGCGCAAGATGGGACCCCAGCCCTATTGGTCCAACGAGAAGCAGATGGCCTTCAGCCGGAAACTCAGCGCCGAGTTCGGCGCCATCAACCGCGAACAGGAAGCCACGCTGAAGCAGTTGCTGGGGGCCGACGCCAAGGACCCGGCGCTCACGGAGTCCTACGACCGGGGCAACCTGAGTTTCCTGCCGGGCGATAAGGTGGAGCGGCTGAGGGCCATCTTGAGCGACTATGGTGAGCTCCAGGCCCAGCTCAGCACGGAGAGTCACGGCATGCTCCTCGCCGAGGACCGCGAGAAACTCGAACTCCTGCGGCGCGAGCAGCAGGCCGATATCGAGAAGCTGCTGACGCCCCAGGAGCTGGAGGACTACAACCTGCGCATGGCCCCGGCGTCCTGGAACCTGCGCAACCGATTGGGTGGGTTTGAGGCCACGGAGGATGAGTACCGCGCCCTCTTCCGGATTTTCAAGGACTCGCGCCTTGGGACCTCCATTACCACGCCGAACGCGCTGTCGCCCGGCGAGCGCCAGCAGGCCGAGGCGGATCTCCGCGCCCAGTTCGAAGCCGCACTTGGTCCGCAGCGCGCCGCCGACTATCGGCAGATGTCGGATCCAAACTACGCCCAAGTCGCCCGGCTACTCGACCGGCTGGATCTCCCCACGTCGCTCGCGTCGCAGGTCACCTCCGTCCAGCAGGACATCCAGCAGCGGGCCAGCACGATCCAGCGCGATCGTTCGCTGTCCGCCGAGGATCGGAGGGCCCAGCTGGCCGCGCTGGCCGGCGAGGCGGAGTCGCGCCTGACCACGACGCTCGGCGAGCATGGGCTGCGCGCGTACAAGGAGTCCTCCGGGTTCTGGCTCAACACGCTTGTCCGCCAGCCGCAGGCCGCCCAGCCGGCCATGCGCCTGCCCGGGCGCTGAGGGCGCCGCTCAGATCCCGCGCCGGCGGCGGGCGAGCATGAACTTGTCGAGCGCGACCCGCAGCACGGGCAGCGACACCGGCTTCACGAGGTAGTCGTTGGCGCCGATCTCAAGCGTGCGCTCCTTCTGGTCGTTGCGCGCGTCCGCCGTCAGCGCCGCGATCCAGATGTCCTTCACGTTTTCGCCGGCCTTGCCCGCCCGGATCTGGGCGATCGCCGCGATGCCGTCCAGCTCGGGCATGTAGAGGTCCATGAGGACGAGGTCGAAGGGCTTGCGGGTGAGCTCCTCCAGCGCCGCGCGGCCGTTCTCGGCCTTCGTCCAGCGGCAGCCCGCCGCGGACAGCTGCTTCTGCATCAGGAGCCGGTTCACCGGATCATCCTCGACCAGCAGCACGTTCAGGTCCGAGGGCGCCCGGCGCGCCTGCGTCACCACCGGCGTCTCCGCAATGGCAGCCAGCACCGAATAGAGGGCGTCGTGGTGCAGCGGCTTGCTCAGCAGCACCCGGAAATGGACGCGCAGCGCGGTGCGGGTCACCGCCGGCAGCGAGAGCGGCACCAGGCCGAAGACCCGCTCGGGCGGCAGGTCGGGCGACGGCCGCGGGTCGGCGACGAGGCTCGTGATCCGGTCGGTGTCGAGGTCCATCAGGGCCACGTCCCAGCCGGGCGTGGCCGCCAGCTGGTCGGGCGTGGTCTCGATGAGGGTGGCGCCGAACCGGCGCCCGAGCCGCACGACCTCGTCGCGCAGCGGGCCGGCGTCGACGGCCACCGCGAGGTTGAGCTGGCCGAGCGGCGCGAGCGGCCGGCGCTCGGCGACGGCCGGGTTCGGCTCGATCGGGACGACGAAGGTGAAGGTGGAGCCGCGGCCCACCTGGCTCTGCAGCGAGATGTCGCCGCCCATCAGGCCGACGACATTCTTGCAGATCGCGAGGCCGAGGCCGGTGCCGCCGTGGCGGCGCGTGAGCCCGTGCTCGAGCTGCGTGAAGGGCTTGAACAGCCGGTCCTGCTGATCCGCCGGGATGCCGGCGCCGGTGTCGCGCACCGAGAAGACCAGCCGCACCTGCGCGCGCGGATCGGGCCCGCTGCGCTCGACACCGACCCGCACCTCGATCTCGCCCTCGGTGGTGAACTTCACGGCGTTGCCGAGGAGATTCGTGAGCACCTGCCGCAGGCGGTTGCCATCGGCGTAGATCGTCGCGGGCACCGTGTCCTCGATCCAGTGCAGCAGCTCGATGCCCTTCGCCCCCGCCTTGGTGGCCACGAGATCGAGGGCGTCCTCGACGCACTCGCGGATCGAGCAGGGCTGCGGCTCGAGCTTGAGCTTGCCGGACTCGATCCGGGCGAAGTCCAGGACGTCGCTGGTGAGTTGGATGAGCGCCTCGCTGCTGAGCTGGATGGTCTGGACGAACTCGCGCTGTTCGGGGGTGAGCGGCGTGTCGAGCAGGAGGCTGGTGAACCCGAGGATGCCGTTGAGCGGCGTCCGGACCTCGTGGCTCATGGTGGCGAGGAACTGGCTCTTCGCGAGTTCGCCGGCGTCGGCGCGCTCCTTCGCCTCGCGCAGCACCGCCTCGGTCCGGCGGATCTCGCTCATGTCGTCGAAGGTCGCGATGAAGCAGGCCAGCCGGCCGCTGCGGCGGCGGACCGGGGTGAAGGCGCCGCGCACCGGGTACACGGTGCCGTCCGGGCGGCGGTTGAGCCACTCGCCGCTCCACGGCTTGCCGGCCTTGATGGCGGCGAGCAGCTCCGTGACGTCGAGCGCGGCAGGGTCCGCGAGCTGGAACTGCGCCCAGTGGAACCCGATCAGGTCCCGGCGCGGCCGGCCGACCTGGTCGCAGAGCCCGCGGTTCGCGTACTCGATGTCGCCGTTGAGGTCGATGATCATGACCGCGGCGCGGCTCTGGTCGACGGCCTCGGCAAGATTGCGGATCGCCTCGTCCTGCTCGCGGGAGCGGCGCAGCAGCAGGTAGCCGGCATACGGCAGGGCGAGGATCACCCAGACGACCAGCGCCCACTCCGAGGCGGCGAAGGCCAGGTCGCGCGTCCAGTGCGGCACGGTGACCTCCAGGCAGAGGAAATTGCGCGGCGCGGCGGGCGGGGGCCGCGGGCCGATGAGCACATAGACGGTGAGTACGCCGTCGTGCGGTCCCTCGATCAGGGTTTCGCCGGTGCGGAGGCTGAGCTGGAGGGCCTCGGAGGTCTCGACGGCCGGGAACGGATCGCCCGGCTGGAGGTGGACGGGGGCGTCGTCGGGCAGGACCTCGGCGAGGACGGCGGTGCGGCTCTGCATCGGGCGGTACTGGAACACCCGGGCGGCGCGGACCTTCGGGTCGGTCTCGCGCAGGCGCTGGAGCCGGCCCGCGGCATTGACGAAGGGGGTGGCCGGCGCGGCGTCGTCCGCGGCGCCCATGCGGGCCAGGTCGGCGGACTCGAAGGCGAGGGCGGCATGCCGGGCGTTGTCGGCGACGACGCCCACCCGGTGCTCGCGGGCCTCCGTCAGGCCGAGATACCCGGCCGCCAGGCCCGCGAGGGCAATGATGCCCGCGAGGAGACGGTCCTTCAGGCGGCGGAGGCGGCGGGGTGACATGCGAGGGATCCCAAGGCGCCGACTACAAGGCGCGGCGGCGGCCCGCGCAACTCCGAAGGCGCGGCCCGGGCCGCCGGCGCCGGGCACAAAAAAACCGCCGCGAACGGGTCGCGGCGGTTTGGGGAAAGACCGGGGTCTTACGAGACGTGGCCCGAGACGAGCTTGGTCATCTCGAACATGCTGACCTTGCTCTTGCCGTTGAACACGGGCTTGAGCGTATCGTCGGCATTGATCTGGGTGCGGACCTTCTTGTCCTGCAGGCCGTTCTTCTTGATGTAGGCCCAGAGCTTCTTGGTCAGCTCCGTGCGCGGAAGCGGCGTCGAGCCAACAACGGCGGCGAGCTTGGCGTCGGGGGTGACGGGTTTCATGAACGCGGCGTTCGGTTTACGAGCGGATTTTTTAGCCATAGTGATTGTGGGTTTAGGGTCCTGTACTTCGATAACAAGGCTTTTCTAGAGGGAAATTCGCCCATTTGCCTAGGAGAATCTTGAAAAATCGTGGCGCGCGGCCCGCGCGCCACGATTGAAATTTGGCTCGCCATCCGCGAGACTTGCGGACTCGCGCCGTCCTCAAGCCCGGTCGTCGACCTGCACGAACTGCTGGTACAGCGCCGCGTAGTGGCCGCCGAGCGCGAGCAACTCGAGGTGCGTGCCGTGCTCGATCACGCGGCCCTGCTCGAGCACCAGCACCTGGTCCGCGTGGCGAATCGTGCTGAGGCGGTGCGCCACGACGAAGCTCGTGCGCCCGCGCAGCAGCGCGACCAGCGCCTTCTGCAGCCGCGCCTCGGTCAGCGCGTCGATCGCGCTCGTCGCCTCGTCGAGGATCACGAGGCGCGGGTCCGCCAGCAGCGCGCGCGTGAAGCACACGAGCTGCCGCTGCCCCACCGAGAGCCCCGCGCCACGCTCGCCGATCACCGTGTCGAAGCCCTGCGGCAGGTCCTCCAGCAGGTCGAGGCAGTCGAGATGCCGCGCCGCCGCCCACACCTCCTCGAGCGTCGCCTCGGGCCGGCTGAGCCGGATGTTCTCCAGCACCGTGCCCGTGAAGAGGAAGTTCTGCTGCTGCACCATGCCCATCTGCCGGTGCAGCGAGTGGCTGGTGAGCGTCCGGATCTCCCGGCCGTCGATCCGCAGTTCCCCGCCCGTCGGCAGGTAAAACTTCGCGACGAGGTTGATGATCGAGCTCTTGCCGCTGCCGGTGTGGCCGACCAACGCGATCGTCTGCCCGGGCTCCGCCGTGAAGCTCACGTCGTGCAGCACGGGCCGGCCCGGGTCGTAGCCGAAGGTGACCCGCTGGAACTCCACGCGCACGCCGCGGCCCGGGACCGCCGGCAGCGGTGCCGCCGCCGGGTCGTCCGTCCAGTCGGGCTGGGCGTCGATCAGCCGGAACACGCGCTCGGCGCCCGCCATCGCGATCAGCGCCTGGTTGTACTGGTTGCCGATCGTCGCGATCGGCGAGAAGAAGAGGTTCGCGAGGAAGAAGAACTGGATCAGGTCCCCGATCGTCATGGCGCCGTGGAACGTCCGCCAGCCGCCCAGCAGGAGCAGCATCGCGATGAAGAACTGGCTGTTCAGCTCGAGCAGCGGCGTGAGGATCGCCGAGGTGCGCGCCTGCTCGATGTTGTAGCGCGAGTGGTCCGCGAGCAGCGTGCGGAAGAGCCCGAGGTTGGTCTCCTGCCGCACGAACCCCTGCGTCACCCGCATGCCGTTCACCGACTCCGCCAGCGTCGAGGTCACACGGCTGAAGCTCTCCTGCGCCGCGCGCGAGGCCTGGCTCAGGCGCATGCGGAAATGGTTGTTCACCAGCCAGAGGATCGGCGCCAGCGCCAGCACCACGAGGAAGAGCAGCCAGTCGCACCAGGCCATCGCGACCGCCGCGAACAGCATCTGGCCGAACTGGATCACGCTCACGAACAGCACGTCCTGGATGCCCGAGCGCACCGCCTCCACGTCGGTCGTCACGCGGCTCAGGATCCGCCCGAGCTTGGTGCGGTGGAAGAAGCTCATCGGCATCGACTGCATCCGGTCGAAGATCGCGCTCCGCAGCGCGTTCACCACCTGCTCGCCCAGCTCGAGCGCGTAGCGCTGGCGGAAGTGGAACATGGCGTCCGTCACGACCGCCAGCGCGGCGAAGCCCAGCACGGCCCACGGCAGCGTCACGAGGTCGGAGCCCGCAATCGGCCCCGAGATGATCCGGCCCATCGCCCAGGTGATCGCCGGGATCTGGATCGAGCGGATCAGCGTGAGCACGATGAGCGCGTTGCGCTTCCGCGCGAACGGCCGGGTGTAGGTGAACAGCCGCAGGATCAGGCCCCACTCCAGGGGCTTGAACTGCGGCCCGTCCTCGTCGGGCTCGCGCCGCACGAGCAGGCCGAGATCGGCGCGGGCCTTGGGCGCGGTGCTCATGCCGTCCCCTCCCCCGGCTTGAATGCCTCGAGCTCGCGGCCGTCGACGAGCTGCAGGCTGGCGACGTGGCGGTAGGGTCCCGGCACGCCCATCAGCTCCTCGTGCGTGCCGCGCTGCACGATCCGGCCGTTCTCCATCACGATGATGAAGTCCGCGCGCCGCAGCGTGCTGAGGCGGTGCGCCACGATGAAGGTGGTCCGGCCCGCGATCGCGCGCTCCAGGGCCTCGAAGATCTCGTGCTCGGTCTCGCTGTCGATCGCCGCGGTCGGGTCGTCGAGGAGCAGGATCGCCGGCTCGAGCAGCACCGCGCGGGCGATCGCGAGCCGCTGCCGCTGGCCGCCGGAGAGCGTGTTCCCGCTCTCGCCCAGCACCGTCTGGTAGCCCTGCGGCAGCTGCATGATGAAGTCGTGCGCGGCCGCGATCCGCGCCGCCTTCTCGATCTGCGCCGGCGTCGCCCCGGGATGCCCGAACGCGATGTTCGCGGCGACGGTGTTCGAGAACAGGAAGCTCTCCTGGAACACCAGGCCGATGTTTCGCCGCAGGTCGTCGAGGTGGAGATGGCGGATGTCGATGCCGTCCACCAGCAGCCGCCCGCCCGTCACGTCATAGAACCGCGGGATGAGGCTCATCAGCACGCTCTTGCCCGCGCCCGTGGCGCCGAGGATCGCGACGCACTGGCCGGGCCGGACGTCGAGGTTGAGGTCGCGGAGCACCGGGTCGATGCCGCTGTAGGAGAACTCGACGTGCTCAAAGCGCACCGCGCCTTGAAGGCGGCGGCAGGGCATGGCGTCGGGGGCGCTGCGGACCTCAACCGGCGCGTCGAGCACCTCGAACACCCGCCGCGCGCCGATCAGCGACTGCTGCACGGAGTTCACCACGCCCGCGATGTTGTTCACCTGCCCGGAGAACTGCTCCAGCAGCCCGGCGAACACCACGAGGCCGGTGCCGAAGGGGAGCTGGTGGTGGGCCACGAGCCAGCCGCCGTAGCTCAGCAGCACGACCATGTTGACGCGGGTGATGATGCCGACCGCCGGGGAGAAGAGGCTCACGCGCCAGAAGATGCCGAGCTGCTGGTCATACACCGCGCGGTTCGCCGCCTCGAACTTCGCCCGGTTCTCGGCCTCGCGGCCGAAGCCCTTCGTCACCGCGATGCCCTGGATGCTCTCGGCCAGGTACTGCACGAGCTGCTCGACCAGCGTCCGGTTCTGCGCGTAGGCGGGCTGGATCTTCTTCGAGAACCACAGCGACGCGGCCGCCAGCACCGGCGTCGTCGCCAGGCAGGCGATCGTCAGCGTAGGACTCAGGCTCGCCATGTACGCGACGTACACCGTGAGCGACACGGCCATGATCACGCTCTGGAACAGCACCTGGTCGACGAACATCCGGACCGCCTGCACGTCGCCGGTGACACGGGTGATGATCGAGCCGGTCGAGTTGGCGTCGAAGAACCGGAAGCTCAGCTGCTGGAGCTTGTCGTAGATCGCCGCGCGGAGCTCCACCACCAGCTCCTGCTGGAGGAGCACGTTGATCGAGATCAGGTACGCGTAGTTGAGCAGCGCCCGGCACAGGGCGAGCAGGAGGATGATCCCCGCGATGAGGCCGATCACGTGCATCGGCGCCCAGCCGTGCGGGAGCACCGAGATGTCCAGCCCGTGCGTCACCCGCGCGGGAGCCGCGGTGCCGGGCAGCATCTGGAGCCGGATGTAGTCGATGCCCAGGCCCGTGAGGCTCAGGCCCGCGAGGCCCATGGTCAGCAGGACCAGCTGGATACTCAGGACCTTGATGCAGCCCCAGCGGTAGCGCCACGTCAGCCGCAGCAGCCGGCGGACCAGCGCGCCGTTGGACAGCGGCGCGGCGGCGGTGGACGACGGGGCGGACATGGCCCGGTCACGGTAGGGCCGCCGACCCGAAAGACACGAAATTTTTCCGCCGGGCCGGAAGCGCTACTTCCGCTGCGGCGACGCCTGCTGCGCCTGCGCCGCCGCCTGCTCGCGGAGGGCGCGACGGCGGGCGATCTCCTCCTTCACGCGGTTGAACCGCGCCACCTCGTCGGCTGGGGTCGGGTTGAGCACCACCGTCGTGCCCGGGCCGGGCGCCGGCTGGCTCCCGGGACCGGCCGACGACGCGATCGGCGCGGCGGC
>DAOQKI010000040.1:0-27671 GCA_035334485.1 Opitutaceae bacterium | reverse complement strand
CCCGCCGAGCCCAGAATCCAAAGGTATAAGTGTCACTTCAGTTCGCCCTAAAATCGCGTCCTCTCCGCCAGGGGCCCCGTGGGTAGATCAGGGACAGCTGTGGCCAAAGTTGGTCTCGCCGAGTCGATTGCGAGGATTTCAGCCTCCCTTTTCGGATTTTCGTCCAGGACAACTTTGGACAGTTTTGCCCCCGAAAACGCAGATTTTGGGGAGGCTATAGGGGAAGGTAAGCCTGTTGGCTCTGGCGACTAATCCGGCACCTTGTTTATGGGCAGCCATCGCTTTTGAACATCGGCTGGTGTTGAGGAAGAGAAACCGAGCAACTCTTCGAAGAGGTACTTTTTCCCGGTCTCAGGCACCGTAATTTCTGCGATCAGAAAATCCCAGTCACCGCTAGAATAGCGCCTCTTCGCTTCCTTCACGGTGAGTACCGTTCCGGCCGGCACAAAGGCGACCTTTTTTCCGGCGCGCCCCAAATCGGCTTTCGCATTTTGGAGGGTGTACGGAACCAAATCATACTCGTGTCGCGCCATTTCCCAAATCCATCCGTCGTCAATCGTGCGAAATTGCTTACCAAGGACGCTTTGATACTTTGCCGACAAGTCCCAAGTGGACGCACAACCTGACAGCCACAGCGCCACGATTACGGGAAGCCGCATGCGTGGAAAGCCAGGGGCGGTAGTCGCTGCGGCGATGTAATCTCCGCTCTCGCTCGCTCTCTGCCGCAGGCCGGGGTGGCGAGTCTGTCGTTAATTTGTCCTCAATCGGGCGGTTGGACAGAATCCGTAGCCAGGCCAGTGTTGGAGGCCACCGGCGAAGGCCACGTGGATCTTTCCACCTTGGCGTGACGATCCTGCGTTCCACATCCCATCGCGCGAACAACCCACGGGAGCAAATGACGAAGCGGATTCTCCCTCTGGCGTTCGGCCTCGTCGTGGCCGGTATGGGCTTTCCGCTGCTGGTTCACGCGGCGGGCACGGCCGACGAGATGGTGTCCAAGGCTAAATGGACCCAGGAACACCTGACCGAAGACGGCCCGGCGGTGTTCTCCTTCGTCTGCGGCGGAATTCCTTTTGAACAACTGCGGTGCGGGTGGACCAAGTCCCCCGTTGAACTTACGCCGTTGCCCGGCGGTCGCGTGCGCCGCTTACAGCGTTGGACCGATCCCCGCTCCGGATTGGAGGTGCGCCTGGTCAGCGTCGACTACGGCGACTTTCCCGCAGTCGAGTGGACGGTATTCGTAGCCAACCGGGGCACGGCGCTCTCTCCGCTGATCGAGGACCTCGAGGGTATCAACACCACGCTGTCGTCGCCGTCGACGTCCACCATCCTGCGGACGACCCGAGGCGACAACTACTCGGCCTCCAGCTACGAGCCGCTGGCGTTCCCGCTGGATGCCACGGTCCGCCGCTTTGAACCCGTCGGAGGCCGGCCGACCAACGGCGCCTGGCCGTACTTCAACCTCGATGGCGGCACCCAGGGGACGCTGCTGGCCCTTGGCTGGCCGGGACAATGGGAGGCCCGGTTTTCCGCGAACGACGGGACGATCAGGGTCGTCGGCGGACAACAGACGTCGCATCTCAGGCTGAAGCCGGGCGAGGAGATTCGCAGCCCGCTGGTCGCTCTCCTGTTTTGGCGCCGTCCCGACTGGATCGCGGCCCAGAATCTCTGGCGGCAATGGCTCGTGGAACACAATCTACCCCGGCCTGGGGGCAAGTTGCCGCCTCCTTCGACCGCGATCGCGGTGGGTGATTTTCCGTCGTCCGCCCAGGGCGTCATCGCCGCGCTCCAGCAGTACCTGGACCAGGGCGTCCGGGTGGATTACGCGTGGCTGGACGCAGGATGGTACCGGATCGACGAGGTGGCCAAGTGGATCGATTCGCCCGGCATCGGCTCGTGGGTGGCTGACCCGCGGCGGTTTCCCCACGGCATTCGCGAGGTGGCGGACTTTGCCCATGGCCACGGCATGAAATTCATCCTGTGGTTCGAACCGGAACGAGCCTGCCAGCAAAGCGAGCTCTGGGGGCAGCATGCCGAGTGGCTCCTGCCGTGGGAGCCGGAAAACAAGGAGTATTCCCACATCCGGGCCCTTGACCTTGGTAATCCGGCGGCGCGCGGCTGGGCGAAACGCTACCTCAGTGACTTCATCGAGCGCGACCATCTCGACGTGTACCGCCAGGACGCGAACGCAAATCCGCTGGGCGCATGGAAGACCGCGGACGCGCCGGATCGTCAGGGCATGACGGAGAATCTCTATCTTCAGGGATATCTGGAGTTTTGGGACACGTTGCTACGGGGCCATCCGGGGCTCATGATCGACTCCTGCGCCTCCGGCGGGCGACGCAACGACTTGGAGACCGTGCGGCGGAGCGTGCCGCTTCTCCGCAGTGACTACCAAGGGCCGCAACTTCCGGAGCAGGGGCCCAAAGGGGCGATGACCGCCGATGTCTTCGACGGCAACCAGGGCCACACCTACGGCCTGAGTTTGTGGCTGCCCTACTACGGCACCGGCGAGATGTCCGACGATGCCTACGCTTTTCGCAGCCATCTCTGTCCATTCAACGTGGTCGGTACTGACGGCACCCATCCCGACTGGCCCGGCCTGCGGCGCCGCATCGCCGACCACGAGGCGATCGCGGACGTGGCCTTCCGCGGCGACTTCTATCCGCTGACCCCGTACGACAAATCCCAAGCCTGTTGGATGGCCTGGGAGTTCTGCCTACCGGGAGGAGACCGCGGATACCTGCAGGCCTTCCGGCGGGAAAACAACATCCAGCCACAGATGAGCCTGCCCCTGCGCGGTCTTGACCCCGACGCTCAGTATGAGCTCACCGACCGCGACAGCGGCAAGACCCTGCGGCTCGGCGGGCGCGAATTGCTGACCACCGGGTATCCCGCCTACGCAGCCTCACCTCGCACGGCCCTGCTAGTCACCTTCCGTAAGCTGGCGCCAAGCGATCGGCCTCAGGAAAAACGACCCGATTCGAACTAGGTCCACCGGTAAAGTGGTGGCTCAGTTCCTCGAGGTCCTATCGCCGGCCCTCTGGCGAAGGGGCGGGCGGCGGCGCGGGCTTGGGTGCCGGACTTGGGGACGGGCTCGGCTGGCTGCGCGGTTGGGTGGGGTCGACCACGATCGGGATGCCGACGTTCACGTGGCCCTCGGGCAGGGCGCTCGACACGGTGACTTCCTCCTTGTCGATGACCTTGTCGAAATACACCGCTCCCGCCCGGAGCATCTTTTCCATCAGGGCATTCAGGTCCTGGTCGGCATCGTCGGTGTTGATGGTCGTGCGCCAATACTGCCGCGGCTTCTGCTTCTTGGCGCCTGCCTTCCGCGGCTCCGGGTACTGCCACGCCGTGATGTTGATGATGAGCTTCTCGGTGTCGGCCCGCTGCGCCTTCTCCTCGAAGAAAGCGTCCTTGTGGCGGATGGTGTCCTTCGGAACTCCGACAATGGTCACCGTCGGCGCGCCACCGGTCGAAATCCCGTCGATGCCGCCATTGTACGAGTTGATGGTGCCGTCATCCAGGTACGGATTACGCAGCCAGCCGCGGCCGTAGAGGACGGTGAGGAGAATGTCAGGGACCGTGCCATCCGGGGCCTCGCGAAAGCCGTGGTCGGCCAGCACCCGCTTGAGGTTCTTGAGCAGCATGTACTCGTTGACCGGCCGCACGAGTTTGTTCTCCGGATTGTCGATCTGCTCGATCGACACGATCGCGTACACCTTGCCGTGCTCGCGGAGGGGCTCCCGGCCCAGTCCTTTGTACGGGCGATCCACATCGGCGCGCACGTTGATGTTGAACTCCGGCTCCGGCGTCGGGACCCGGGCCCCGGAGAGCGGGCTGACCAGGCCCAGGGCCAGGACCAGCTGAGCCCAGCCGAGCCTTGCGGCCCAGGACGCGAAAACGGGGGTGCCAAACGACGGGACGCTGCTCGAGTGCATGTTCTCTATGACGCACCAAAGCCCGGAATCAGTTACAACGCCACAACAACCAACCCGGAGCTGCCGCGCCTCGCTCGGCGCTCCGTTGCGGGAAGTCAGGCCCGAGTCGCGGGCGAAAACTGGCGACCAATGAGGAACAGCCCGACGGCGGCCGCGACGGTCGCAATCGCCAGTGCTGCCACCCCGGCGAACGGACTGGCCCAATGCTGCTCGGACCAGATCCGGAGATTGGGCGCCAGAAATCCTCCCACGGCACCGAGGGAGTTCACCAGCGCAATGGCTGCGGGTGCCTGGGCGGGACCGAATGCCTGGGTCGCATAGCTCCAGAACACCGGCTGGCAACCGATGAATCCGGCCGTGGCGATGCAGAGGGCCGACAACCCGATCGCCGGGGCGCTGTGGTTCGACAGGGCAATCCCCACCGCCGCGCAGGCCAACGCACCTGCGCCGAGCGCACCGCCGGCCCGCGTCGCGCGCGCCAGACGCGGGAGCCCATACGCGGCCGCGAGCGCGAACAGCCACGGCACCGCGCTGACCACCCCTACGACAATGCCGGCCTCGCGACCCAGAAGGTTCGCGACTTGGGCGGGGAGATAGAACGTCACGCCGTAGACGCTCGTCTGGATCAGGAGGTAGGTTCCGCCGAAGAGGAGGGTCCGGGTGGGAGACAGCCGGAGAGATGGCGCAAGGGTCCGTGGCCCGGTCGGGTCCGGCTGGTGCAAGGCGGACCGTTCCGGCTCGGTGAGCCAGCGCGCGTCGCGCGGCCCGTCCGGCAGCCAGCGCCAGACCGCGAAGCCCGCGACGACGGCGAGCAGGCCCTCGACCATGAGCATCCACTGCCAGCCACCCAGGCCGCCCGCGCCGCGCAACTCGAGCAGCGCACCGGAGAGGGGTCCCCCGATGATCTGCGCGAGCGGAGCGCCGAAGTAGAACAGTCCCATCGCGGGCCCACGCTGCGACGGCGGATACCACTGGGTCAGGTAATAGATGACGCCCGGGAAGAACCCCGCCTCCGCCACGCCCAGCAGGAAGCGCAGGAGGTAGTAGGTCTGGACCGACCCGACCAACATCATCCCGGCGGACACGAACCCCCACGTGATCATGATGCGGGCAAACCAGCGCCGGGCGCCGACGCGGGCCATGGCCAGGTTGCTCGGCACCTCGAAGAGCGCGTAGCCGACGAAGAAGATGCCGGCGCCAAAGGCGTAGACCGCTTCGCCAAAGCCGGTCTCGCGCAGGAACTCCTGCTTCGCGTAGCCCAGGTTCACGCGGTCGAGGAACGCGATCACGTACAGCACCATGAGCACCGGGAGCAGCCGGCGGGTGACCTTTCTCAGGGCGGACTCGAGCGGCGCCGCCGCGGGCGGTGGCGTGGCGTCCGCGCCCGCGGCTTGGCGGACAGTCTCGGGGGGCACGTTACGCGGTGGGGAACGGCCGGCTCCACTTGAGCGCGGGATTCAGGTCCACGCCGAAACCGGGGGCCTCGGAAACCGTCACGTGTCCGTCGACCGGCACCGTCTCGTTGGTGAAGAGCGGCGAGAACATCGGGACGATCTTGTCCGCCTGCGGCGCCATCATCAGGAACTCCGAGAACGGCGTCACGTCGCTCGCGATGGCGAAGTGGTAGCTGTACACGGACGAGCCGTGAAGGACGCAGAGCCGGTTGCGCGCGGAGGCGAGCGCCTTGATTTTCGGGAGCTCGGTCAGTCCACCGCACCAGTGAATGTCGGGCTGCACCATGTCGACCCCGGTGCCGAGGAGCTGCTCGAAACCCCAGCGGGTGTACTCGTGCTCGCCGGTCGCGATCTGGATGGGGTGGGTGCGTTGCTCCACGAGCTGACGGTACCCAGCGTAGTCATCCGGCGGCAGGCACTCCTCGATCCACCGGAAGTTGAACGGACGAAGTCCCTCGATCAGACGCAGGGAGTAAGCGGGCGTGAGCGCCATCCAGCAGTCGAAGGCGAGCATGAAGTCCGGACCGACCCGGGCGCGCATGTCCGCGGCCAGCTCGAGATTGGCGCGCAAGCCCTCGTCGCCGTGGGCCGGCCCGTAGGGCAGCGGAATCTTGCCGCCGATGAAACCCATCTTCTGCGCCAGGTCGGGACGCGGCCCCGTGGCGTACATCGGCTGGCGCTCGCGGAGCTGCCCGCCGATCATGGCGAACACCGGCTCCTGGCGCAGCTTGCCCAGCAGATCCCACACCGCGCAGTCCACGGCCGAGATCGCGTTAATGACGAGGCCCTTTCGCCCGTAGAAGAGCGACGCGTGGTACATCTGGTCGAACATCCGCTCGAGGTTGTGGGCCGGCTGCCCGACCACGAACCGCCGAAAATGCTTCTCGATGATGTAGGCCGCGGGCACTCCGCCGGTCGTCATGGCGAAGCCGACCGTGCCGTCGCTCGCCTCGACCTCGACCAGCACGGTGCCGAGGACATCGATGCCAAAGGAGGTGCGGGTCTGCTGGTATTCCGGATACTTGCTCATCGGCGTCGCGATCACGGTGGAGTTGATCCAGTGACCGGTCGGCTTGGCGTGGTAGTCTCCGCCTTGGTCGGCGCCGTCCTGCACCAGCGCGCGAAGGGCGATAATCTTCTTCATGGATTTGGGTGGACCTGGAGCGAGGGAAGGCGGGAATCGCGCCGGTAACTCGCTGCTGCGACGGGTGGGGAGGCGTGGCGCGTCGCGGGCCACGGGCAAGTCTGTCCCCGAGCCGCGGAACTGAGGCAAGTCCCAATCGCGGGCGGCCTGAGCCCGGAACCGGCGACCAAGGGAGAGATTAGAGTCTGGGGGATCGGGACCCTCCCGGCAGGCCCGTGTCGATAATTTGTCATCAATTGGGTCGCTGGACAGGCCTTCGTCCGAGCCGCAGGCTCGGGAAGATTCTGGGAATTGGACTGCCCCTCCTCGTTCCGGTGACGCCGCTTTTCGTTGCACTCTCCACTTTGACCGACGCCGCGGCTGCAATCAGCCCCGGTTCGTTTTGCGGCGTTGGGCTCCGGGCCCGGGAGGGTGGGGTATGAGACGCATCGGCCGTCTTGTCGCGGTTCTGGCTCTCGGGTGGTGCGCGCAGGCGCTGGCCGCCGGCGAGGTGTGGGTGCTGCGCGACGATCTTTCCGGCGCGCCTCCGGCTTCGGCGCTGCGGTGGACCGAGTCGTTGCGCGCCGCCGGGATCGACTCGAGGGAGATCGGGTCGGATGAACTGATTGGCCGGCTGGGGACCGGGTCAGGGTCTGGCTCGATTCTGCTGCTCGCCAACGCGGCCTGTTTTCCGGCGGAAGCCGTGCCCGCCCTGCAGGCGTTTCTCCGGCGCGGCAATCATCTCGTCGCGGTTTCCGGCCCGCCGTTCAGTCGGCTCATGACGCGACGCGCGGATCGCTGGAGCGACGTCGATCACGCCAGCGCCGCTGCGCCCGTGCTCGAGGCGATCAGTCCGGCCTACAAACTGCATCGTCCTCACGCCGTCGCGGTGACGGTGCCCGGGGCGAAGACCCCGTTGACGGTCCTGGATCCGGTCTTCGCGCCGTTGCCGCGGTCGCCGGGGCTTGGCTCGGAGGCCGTGCGGAAGTGGCGGCAGATTCCGCTGGCTTTCGCTGTCGACGCGGACGGCGCTCGGCGCGGCATCGCCGCGCAGCTCCTGCTCAACCAAGGCGGTGAGTACGCCGGCTCCGTGTGGGGTTATCTCGGCCTGTCGCCCGCCGACGTGGAGCGGAACGCGGCCGCAAGCATCGCGCTCGTGTCCGCCATGGTGCGACGCATCCAGGGCGGACTGTTCTTGGTCAACGCCGGTGTCGACCGTTTTGCTGTCGCGAGCGGGGAATCCGTCACGCTCGGAGCCTTCGCGACGAATCTGTCCGGGTCCGCCGCGGACGCCGAGGTGCGCTTCACCGTCACGAGCGGGCCAAATGTCGTGCAGTCGTCGACCAAGCTTGTCCGCCTCCCTGCTCACAACGGCGGACCGGCCGCCATGATCGCGGGTGAAACGCTGCGCCTGCCGGCCGGTGAATACGAGGTCACCACGACGCTGGTGCGCGGCGGCGTGACGATCGACGCGATCACGCAGCCATTCCGATCGATTGATTTCGCCCCGCTGCCGCCCGACGAGGTGGTCGCCGTGCACGACGGCGATTTCTGGCTGGCCGGACGCCGGTGGTATCCGTTCGGGATCAACTACTGGCCGCGCTACGTGATCGGTCTCGAGCCGGCCGACTTCTCGGACGCGCAGTGGGACCCGGCGCTCTACGACTCGGATGTCGTGGAGGCGGACCTGGCTTTGGCGGAGCGGCTCGGGCTGAGCATGGTCAGCACGCAATACAACCGGCTTGTGCAGGCCGGCCCGGTGATGGACCTGTTGGCGCGGGCGCATCGGCACCATCTCCGCGTGCATGTGTTCCTGCCGGGACTCGACCCGTTGAAACCGAACTTCCCGCAAGCCGAGGCCCTGATCCGGGCGGCGCACCTCGCGGAGAGCCCGGCGTTCTTCGCGTACGACTTGGGCTGGGAGGTGCGGGCCGGCTTGCGGGCTGAGCGGGCGGGGCGGGATCGGGCGTGGCACCGTTGGGTGATCGACCGCTATGGCAGCCTCGAGTCGGCCGAGGCGGACTGGGGTTACGTCCCGGCCCGCGAGGGCGGCGTGATCGTCGGTGCGAGCGACGACCAGCTGAAGCACGACGGACCGTGGCGGGTCTATGTCGCGGCCTACCGTCGGTTCTGGGATGACACGATCAGCCGGGGCTATCGTGACGTCCGGAGTTTCATCCGCTCCCTCGATTCGCATCACCTGTTGGGCGCACGCAGCGGCTTTGGCGGGACCGGCGCGGAATGGATTGCCGAGTATCTCCCGTTCGACCTGGCCAGCGGAGCCAAGCACCTCGATTTCATCAGCCCGGAGCACTACGAGAATCCGTCCACGCGGATGGAGTCCCTCAAAGGGACCTTCACGACTGCCTACGCGCGGTTCGTGAGCGGCGGCAAGGCGGTGTACTGGGCGGAGTTTGGTCGGCCCGTGGCATGGAAGGTCGAGCCGGCGAACTACGACGGGGATCCGGTTCCGGCCACCCTGCGGCCGCAGGCCGACTATTTCCGCGAGCTGATCGGAATGGTGCATGCCGGCGGTGCGAACGGTTGCGCGGGGTGGTGGTGGCCGGCTGGGTATCGGGTCGACGAGCAAAGCGATTTCGGCGTCGTCCGGCCTGACCTGACCCTGCGACCGGCCGCCGAGGAAATCGCCCAGGCGGCGAGGGGATTCTATGTACCGGCGGAAACGGTGAAGACTGCCGGTGAATTCGTGCTCGATCGCGACCGCTTCGTCACGGGCTACGCGGGCGTCTACGGCGTGCACGGTCGGGCGTATGCGGAGGCGTTCGACGCGGGCCGTCCCCCTCGTCTCCGCACCGAGGGCACGGGCACCGACTCCGTCAATAGCCCGATGATCGCGGTCGGCAACCGCCCAGCGAATGGCCGCAATCCCCTGAAATTCCTCAACGCCGAGTTCAACACCCTGCGCCTGAACGGACGCGAGGTTCGCGACGGCGAAGTCGTGCCCGTGGTGGCGGGCCGCCCGGTGCGGGTGGAGGCGTCCGTGGGCAACACCGGTGAGTCACGCTGGCTCGCGCGGCCGGGTGAGGACCCCGGCGGCGTTCACTTGGCGGTGCGGTGGGAGAAGGAAGAAAGGCTCTTTGCCGTCGAGCAGGACACGCCCTTCCTCCAGGATGCCCGCGTGCCGGCCGGCGCGATCACACCGCGGCTGGACCAGGCGGTGGAAGTCAGCTTTAGGATGATGGCGCGTGGGCGGGGTGATTTTGGCGAAGTGATTCGCGTCACCCTTCAGCCCGTCCCGCCGGACACCGCGTCCGCTCCCATTTCCGCCTCCACCTCCCCATGAAATCCTCCCTCCTCACCGTCCTGTCCGGTGCCACCTGGCTGGTCCCCGGCCTCGCCGCGATTGCCAATCCGCCGCCGTCGTCGCCGTACCCCGGTGGCGAGGAAGCCGACATCTGGGTGCTGGCGGGACAGTCCAACATGCAGGGCTACGGATTGCTGACCGGACCGCAGAAGCTCGACCCGCGCATCCTCGTGTTCGGCCTGAACAACGAGTGGATGCCGCCGACGCCGCCGACCCACCGCGTCTTCACGGCGGCCGCGCCGGTTTACAAGGCCACCATCCGGGAAAAGAATCCCGGGATCACCGACGAGGCGTGGAAGACGATGGAGGAGGGCGAGCGCAAGACCCCCTCCAACACCACGGGACCCGACCGCACATTCGCCGAGGCGATCGTCAACGCGACCGGCCGCCGCATCGGGCTGCTGCCCTGCGCTCTCGGGTCGACGTCGATGGCTGACTGGGATCCGGCGAAGCGCGACCTGGGCGACCATTCGCTCTACGGCACGATGATCGAGCGGATCCGACGGGTGGGCGGAAAAGTGAAGGGCGTCCTCTGGTATCAGGGTGAAAGCGACGCCGGCAGCGCGCCGACGCTGGCCGCGTTTTCTCCGGCGTTCCTCAACCTGGTGGACAGCCTGCGCCGCGACACCGGGAATCCCGACCTGCCGTTCCTCTACGTCCAGATCAGCCGGTTTTGCCTCGAGAGCCAGGAGCTCGCGCCGGGTTGGGATGCGCTCCGGGAGCAGCAGCGCACGCTGGCCGGGGCGCGGAAGAACGTGTGGATGGTGCCGGCCATCGACCTCCCGCTCGACGACCTGATTCACATCGGGGCGCCCGGCCAAGCGCGGCTGGGCCGTCGCCTCGCGCAGGTTGCGCTCACGCACGTTTACGGGGTCAAGGGCCACGGCACGCCGCTTGACTTCGCGTCGTGCGAGATCCTGCCTTCGCTCGATGTCCTGCATCACACGCTGCGGGTGAAATTCTCGGGCGTCACCGGCCGCCTGCAGGCGCAGGGCCGGCCGGCGGGATTTTCGCTGCGGTCCGACGATCCCAAGCACGACGGACCCATGGTGTACAAGGTCGAGTTCGATCCCGCCGATCCGGCCGCGGTGCTCGTGTGGTACTCCAAGGCGATCACGAGCCCGGTGCGCCTGTACTACGGCGCGGGCCTGGACCCCTACGCGAACATCGTCGACGACCGGGACATGGCGGTGCCGGCCTTCGGTCCGATCACGATCGCGCCGGTGGAAACGCCGACACCAAAGCACTAGCCGCGGCGCTCCAGCCGGCGCGCGTGGAGATTTCGCCACGAAGCGCACCAAGGACACGAAGACCAGAGCATCCTTCGCGGTCGTCGCGGCCTTGGCGGTTAACCCGAGGTTCGGATCGCAACCCTGTTCACCGCTAAGGCCGCGAGGAGCGCCAAGGTCCGGAGGCCTGACCTTCGTGCGCTTCGTGGCAAACATCACGCCGTTGGCGAGGGTGGTTGAGAGCGTGGCTTGTCCCCAAAACTGGGGGCAGGGCGCGGTTTGACTCGGGTGGGGCGGAGGCGCTCGCTGGATGGCGTATCGTCCGCGGCGGAAACGCCGTCGCGGACCCGCTCCCCATGAAACCCCGCTGGTACGGTCCCGTCGTTTTCGGGCTGACCGCCCTGCTGTCGCAATCCCCGGCCCTGCCGCCGCCCTTTCCGGCCGCCCCGGCGCAGGCGGAGGAACGCACGGCGTTCCAGACGGCGCAGCCCTGGAATCCGGCCGGCAATCTGCCGGCGGACGTGGCGATCGCGTACGGCATTGACCCGAGCCTGCCGGACCGGGTGCGCACCTGGCGCGAGCGCGGCTACCGCGTGCACATGATGACCGGCGCGTCGTGGGGCGAATACTACGACTATTTCCACGGGCGCTGGGACGGACGGAATCACGAGGACGAGATCCAGACGCTGGCCAGCGGTGAGCGCATGGCCCACCCGGGCGGCGGCGGGGGCTATTACATGTGTCCGACGGAGTCCTTCGGCGAATTCCTATGGGAGGGCGTGCGGCGCGGACTGGATGCGGGCGTGGAGGCGGTGCATCTCGAGGAATCTGAATATTGGGCGAAGACGGGCTATGCGGAGGCGTTCAAGCGCGAGTGGCGCGCGTATTACCACGAGGAGTGGCAGCCGCCCCAGGGCTCGGTCGACGCCCAGTGGCGGGCGTCGAAGCTGAAGTACTACCTGTTCCAGCGCGTGCTCCGGCAGGTCTTTAGTCATGTCCGCGACTACAACCAGCGCACCGGCCGTCAGGTGCGGTGCTACGTGCCCACCCACAGCGTGCTCAACTACGCGTACTGGCGCGTGCTCAGCGCCGAATCGAGCCTCGCGGAGGTCGCCGAGTGCGACGGCTACATCGGGCAGGTTTGGACCGGATCGACGCGCGTGCCGAACCGCTACCAGAGCGAGACCACCACTTGGAACGACATCCGGGAGCGCCCGTTCGAGACCGCGTTCTGCGAGTACGGCCTGATGGCCAACCTGTCCCGCGCCACGGGACGCCGGATCTGGTTCAACGGCGATCCGGTCGAGGACGACCCGAAGCACGACTGGACCGACTACCGCCTGAACTGGGAGGCGACGCTAGCCGGTGCGCTGATGCAGACCGACGTGTGGCGGCATGAGGTGGCTCCTTGGCCCGAGCGGGTGTTCGGCGGCATCTATCCGACCGGCGCCCGGGCGGACGAGCGGCGCGCGATTCCGCCGGGCTATGCCACCGAGCTCCAGGTCGTGATGCGGGCCATGGCGGACCTGCGGCAGGATTCGGTCGAGTGGGACAGCGGCACCCGCGGCTTCGGCGTGTTGATCAGTGACTCGCTGATGTTCCAGCGCGAGCTGCCGGCGCCCAGCGACGCGACGCTGGCGCAGGTTTATGGTTTCGTGCTGCCGCTGATGAAGCGCGGCGTGCCTGTCCAGCCGGTGCAGCTGGAGTATGTCGCGCGGCCCGGTTTCCTCGACGGCCTGCGCGTGCTGCTGCTCAGCTACGAGGGACAGAAGCCGCTCTCGCGCGACGTCCACGCGGCGCTCGCCGCCTGGGTGCGGGCGGGGGGAGTGCTGGTGATGGCCGACGACGACCGCGACCCGTATCACCACGTCCGCGAGTGGTGGAACGACTTTGGGCACAACCAGCGCCTGGCGCGCGAGGACCTGTTCGCGCAGCTGGGGATCACGGAGGACCAGCTCGACCACGCGCCGGGGGGCTTCGTCGCAGTTGGTCGTGGCGCGGTGCGGTGGGTGCGGGAGAGCCCGACGACCTTCACGGCGACCTGGTCCGGGGCGCTGCAGCTGACCGCCCTCGCGCGCGCCGCCGCCGCGCGGGCGGGGCTGGAGTGGCGCGAGACCAGTTACGTGGCCGTCCGGCGCGGACCCTACCGTATCGCCGTCGGCCTAGAGGAAACGCCCGTGGCCGGTGCGGCGCGGGTGCTGCGCGGACGGTTCGTGGACCTGTTTGATCCCGAGCTGAAGCTGCGGCGCGAAGTCCCGCTGACCGAGGGCGCCCGGGCGTTCCTGCTCGACCTCGATGCGGTGCCGACATCGGGACCCACCATCCTGGCCGCGGCCGGCAAGATCCTGCTGACCGGTGCGGACCAGGACGCCTGCACCTGGACCGTGGAAGGAGTCGGCAGCACGAACGCGATCGTCCTGCTGGCAACCACGCGGGCGCCGCGCGCGGTGCGGCTCGACGGCCACGTGCTCCAGGACTGGACCTACGACCCCGCCGAGCACCTGCTCCACGTCCGCTTCCCCCACGAGCCCCGCCCGCGCCCGCTCACGATCGAGTTCCAGCCGGAAAGCTGAGGCTTGTTCACCGGGGTTTCGCTGGCTCGAGCTTGCCACGAAGCGCACCAAGGACACGAAGACCTGAGGAGGCTTCGCGATCGTCGCGGTCTTGGCGGTTAAGCCACGGTTCGGATCGCAATCCAGTTCACCGCTAAGGCCGCGAGGAGCGCCAAGGCCGGAGGGCTGACCTTCGTGTGCTTCGTGCCCTTCGTGGCAAACCCAACGTCCTCGCCAATCCGGGTCGCCGCTCCTTCGTGGGCGTCAAAGCGTGCCGAGCTTGGTCGCGTCGAAGATGTAGACGGAATAGGTGTCCTCCGCGCCCTGGCCGGAGGAGAAGATCACGCCCGTGCCCTTGGCGGCGAGGTCGTTCCATTTCGGGTGGATGTGGTACTTGCGGCGCTCGGCGCGGGACAGGCAGACGTAGCGGGCGCCAAGGTCGTCGATCAGGTCGACGGCGCCCTCCTCGAACACCTTCCGGATCATCTCGGCCCGCGCGTCCTGGCGGTACGGGTTCGAGTCCGCGTAGATGCCGGCGCGGGTGGGATGACCGGCGAGCGGCGTGACCCAGTGCATCGTGTTGTAGGCCGCGGTGAGGATCACCTCGCCGCGCGGCAGATGGCGCCGCGTCCATTCCGCGGCCTCGCGGCCGCTCTTGGTCCACATCAGCACCATGCCGTGGTCTGCCTGGATCACGTGGAGGTAGAAGGCGTAGGCGGGTGGGCCGACGCTGAGGGCCAGGAAATACGTCCAGAGCGCGGCCGACAGCAGCCGGTGGCGCCGACCGATCCACTGCGCGGCGCCGAGTGTGATGACCAGCGTGAGCCCGAGATTGAGGAAGAAGACGAACTTGTTGCTGTCGCCCCAGTCGAACGAGTACCGGTAGACGTTCATCAGCAGGAAAAACCCGGCGCTCGTCGCGAAGTACCAGCGCCAGCGCACGAGGAACTCCCACACCGGGCGCGAGGGGTTGACCGCCGGATCGGCCTGCCGGCGGCGGAGGAACGCGAGGCCGACGAAGATCAGGCCCCAGAACAGGTAGTCGCCGTTGGCAAACAGCCAGAACACGACCGGTCGCAGCAGGGCGGGCACCTGGCCATATTCGGCCAGGGGCAGGGTCGAGTCGAAGTCCCAGTCGGAAAACCCGTCGTTGGTCGGCGGACCGTAGGCCAGCAGGTACGCCAGCTGCAGGAGCCCGACGGCGAACGCCGGCGACCAGAGGCGCCAGCGGGAGAGGAACCACCGGAAATGCTCCCAGAGCAGCGGCACCAGCGCGACCGAGAGCACGGCGAAGGCGACGATGTGCGCGAGCGGCAGGAGGCAGACGAGGACAAAGGCGGGCAGCAGCCGGCGGCGGTCCGTCTCGGGGTCGAGCCGCGGACCGAACGCGGCGTCGATGACCAGCAGCGCGATCGGCAGGCTGAACAGCAGCCCGCGTTGGGGCTCGAGCATGTTCGACTGGGCCGACTCGAAGTTGAAGTACGGAAACCGCAGCAGGCCGTAGTAGAGGTCGTGCGGGTTGAGGTAGCGCGGCTCCAGCACGAGGTAGTGCACGACGTTCATCAGCGCGAGGTTCAGGAACAGGAACATGAACGCGGCGAGCATCACCCAGGGCGCCGGGAGCCGGAGCCAGCGCTGGAACACGGCCCACAGCGCGCCGACCATCACGGCGGCGCTGACCAGGTTCATGATCCAGATCGCGTGGAGCCCGGGCCAGCCCAGGCGGACCAGGTGCGCGACGAAGAAGTCGGCGAGGAAGTGGTACTTCAGCGGGAACGGCGCCATGTCGAGGTCCATGGGCGGGAACGCCGGCGCGGCGAGGAACGCGTTCGTGACGGAGAGGTGGAACGCGGTGTCGACGAAGTTGAACGTGCTGTAGATGTTGCCGTGAGCGTCCTGGGTGAGCCCGTAGTAGAAGCGTGACAGCACGAACGCCGCGAGCACCCCGGCGCAGAGGCTGCCCACGCCGAGGGACGGCAGCGCCTCCCGGGCGAGCGCGGTGATCCGCGGCAGCAGCGGGGCCGGGCTGCGGCTGAACAGGCCGAGTAGATAGGCCAGGAGCGCCAGCGGCGCCGCCCAGCCGAGGCGGAGATAGAACGGCCCGATGCCGAGCAGCACATAGACCAGGAAGTTGAACCAGGTGGCGGCGAACAGCGTCAGGCCGAGCGCCAGCAGCAGCCGCGGCAGCCCGCGGAACGGAGCCAGCAGGGGCAGGCGGTCCTGAGCGAGGAAACCGATCAGGAAAAGCAGCAGCAGATAGAGCGTGGGAACCATGGGCGGCCAGTCCGGTGGGACACGACGATCGGCGGACATCCTGCACGGGTCCGGCGGACGCGGCAAGTGGTCGGCGACGAGTTTTTTTGCCTGCGCCCGCCGTGGTCACCCGTCACCCCGGCCGGGATGCGCCCAAGAAAAAGCGCCAGGGACGGCGGACCGTCACCTGGCGCGAAATGAACCCTCTTTGCTGGATCAGGACGAGGGCTTGGAGCGATCAGGCCACGCCGGCGGGGGCGGGAGGCTCTGCGGGTGGGCGGCCAGCTCGGCGAGGATGACCTCGATCGCCTTGTCGAGCTGCTGGTCCTCGCCGCGGTTTTCGCGGGCCGGGTCGTTGTCGACGTAGATGTCGGGCTCGACGCCGTGGCCCTCGATGATCCAGTTCTTGCCGTCCTTGGAGTACGGCGCGAACTCCGGCTTGTTCAGCTCGCCGCCGTCGGTGAATACGAGCGTGCCGGCGATGCCGACGACGCCGCCCCAGGTGCGCTTGCCGACGAGCTTGCCGAGGCCGAGCTCGTGGAAACGGTACGGGAAGAGGTCGCCGTCGGACGCGGAGTACTCGTTGATCAGCGTGACCTTCGGGCCGAGGAGCATCTGGGCGGGGTTCGTGCTCGGCGTGCCGTTGCGGCGGACATTGATCATCACGAGCTCGCGCTGGAGCCGCTCGATGATCATCGGCGAGACGTTGCCGCCGCCGTTGCCGCGGACGTCCACGATGAGCGCCTGCTTGTCGAGCTGCGGATAGAAGCGGCGGACGAACTCGTTCAGGCCCTCGGGACCCATGTCGGGGATGTGGAGGTAGCCGACCTTGCCGCCGGTCTTGGCGGCGACGTAGTCGATGTTCCCCTGAACCCAGGCGTCGTAGTAGAGCGGGGCCTCGTTCGCGATCGGGACGATGGTCACGTCGCGCGCGCCCGCGTCGACCGGCTGGCTGTTGACGCGGAGCACGACCTGCTTGCCGGCGGTGCCGACGAGCGCGGAATAGAGGTTGGCGAGGTCCTTGGTGGCATGGCCGTTGACGGCGAGGATGTAGTCGCCGGCCTTTACGTTCACGCCGAGCTCGGTGAGGGGCGAGCGGGACTTGGTCTGCCAGTTCTCGCCGGGGAGGATCTTGTCGATCCGGTAGGCGCGGCTGGCCGGGTCGCGGGAGACCTCGGCGCCGAGCAGACCGGTGACCACGCGCGGGGCGGAGGCGCGGTCGCCGCCGCCGACGTAGGTGTGGCCGCTGTGGAGCTCGCCGATCATCTCGCCGAGGAGGTAGGTCAGGTCGTTGCGGGTGGCGACGTACGGCACGAGGGCGCCGTACTTGGCGCGCTGGGCGGGCCAGTCGGTGCCGTTCATGTTCGGCGCGAAGAAGAAGTCGCGCATCTGGCGCCAGCTCTCGTTGAAGATCTGGGTCCACTCGGCGCGGTGGTCGATGACCACCTCGAGGCCGGAGAAGTCGAGCTTGGCGTCGGGCTTGAGCTCGATCCGGCCCGCGGGCACGTCGAGCAGGGCCCAGTCGCGGCCGGCGCGGAGGAGCAGCTTCTTCCCGTTCGCGCTGATCTCGAAGTTCTCGTAGTTGCCGAGCTCCGTCTCCTTCTTGGTCTTCAGGTCGTAGACGGCCAGGACCGAGCGGGTCTCGCGACCGCCACCGAAGCCCTCGCCGCCGCCGCCGCCCGTGACCGGGCCGCCGGGGAGGCGACGGTAGTAGACCTTGTCGCCGACCATGCGGATCGAGCTGTAGTTGGAGGGCGTGACCGGGAGGCTGAGGACGCGGTCGGCCAGGCCATCGAGGTCGACCTTCACCACGACGGGCTTCTTGGCCTCGCCCTTGCCGCGGCGCTCGCCCGGCGCGCCTTCCGGCTTGCCGCCCTCGGGCTTGTCGGCCTTCTCCGCCTTCTCGCCCTTGTCGGACTCATCGGCCGCGGCGTTCACCTCGTCGCTCTTCGGGGCGAAGGGCGAGGGGGTGTCCTTGCTCAGCGCGACCAGGTAGACGCGCTCCATGTCGAGGTAGGCGTGGTTCCACTCGGTGTCGGAGTAGATCGGGCGGTAGTCGCGGGCCGAGGCGAACAGCAGCCACTTGCCGTTGTCGCTGAAGACGGGCCGCGAGGCATCGTACCAGGAGTCGGTGACCGGCGTGCTCTGCTGCGTCGCGACGCTGTAGAGCATCAGGCGGGCCACGCTGGCGGGCGCGTTGCGGATGTAGGTGATCCACTGCGAGTCGGGCGCCCAGGCGTACTGCATGACCGGCGCGTCGGGATTCTCGGTGACGGTGGTGACGGCCTTGGTCTCGACGTCGACGAACCGGAGGCGCTGCTTGCGGTCGCCCCAGAGGAGCTTCTTGGAGTCGGGCGACCAGACGATCTGGAACGGGTAGGTGTCGTCCTTGAAGGTCAACTGGATCGGCGCGCCCTTGCCGTCCTGGGACCGGACATAGATCTCGTATTCGCCGGACGCCTCGGAGAGGTAGGCGATCCACTTGCCGTCGGGCGACCAGGTGGCGGCGCGCTCCTGCACGCCCTGGCTCTGGGTGAGATTGCGGGTCGGGCCCTCCTTGGCGGGCACGGTGAACACCTCGCCGCGGGCGACGACGACGACGCGCTGGCCGTCGGGCGACGGCTGGACGCTGGAGACCCAGTGGGAGACGTTGGTGGCGGTGGGTCGCATCGCCGCGAAGTCCTCGCGGATAGTGATCGGCACCGGCGCGGCCTTCTCGGTCGCGAGGTCGAGTTTCCAGACCTCGCCGGCCTGCTCGAAGACAATCGCGCCCTGGCCGAGCGACGGGAACTTCACGTCGTAGGTGTCAAAGCTCGTGAGCTGCTTCGTCTGCTTGGTCGCGAGATCGTAGCTGAAGAGGTTGGCGCGGGGCGTGCGCTCGGAGACGAAGTAGATCTTCCCGTTCGGGGCCCACATCGGGAAGATGTCCTGCGCCGGGTTGTTCGTGATGTTCTCGATCGCGCCGGACTTGAGGTCATAGATCCAGATGTCGTCCGCCATGCCGCCGCGGTACTGCTTCCAGGTGCGGAATTCGCGGAAGACACGGTTGTAGGCGATCTTGGTGTCGTCCGGGGAGAACGAGACGAAGCCGCCGCGCGGCACGGGCAGGCGGGCGGGGAGGTCGCCATCGAGGCCGACGGTGTCGATCTCGCCGATGAAGGGGTTGAACGAGCGCCAGCGGGAGCGGAACACGACCTCGTTGGCGGTGTGCTTCCAGCCCATGACGATGTTGTTCGGGCCCATGCGGTCGGCGAGGTCGTCGCGGTCAAGCGTGGCCGACGTGGTGAGGCGCTGCGGCACGCCGCCGTCGGCGGGCATGGTGTAGACCTCGGTGTTGCCGTCGTACTGGGCGGTGAAGGCCAGCTGGCGGCCGTCCGCGGAAAACCGGGGGAAAATCGCATAGCCCGGGCCGTCGGTCAGGCGGCGGGCCGTGCCGCCCGCAGCGCCGACCGTGTACAGCTGGCCGGCGTACGAGAAGACGATCTGGCTCCCGTTGGTTGCGGGGAAGCGCAGGAGTTTTGAGGTGGACGGGGCAGTCTCAGCGGCGATCAACCATGAGGCTGCGACGGCCCAGCAGAGAGCCAGGCGGGTGGTCAGTCGGGGAGTAAGCATGATGAGTTGGGGACCCTCGCCATTTTGGCCCGTTTTGCCAAACAAAATGGTCGGTCCATTCGTCGATTGGGCATTGTCGGCGCCGAGGGAAACGCTCTAGCGTCGGCCAAACATCCATGCACCCCTCATTACGAAAACTGACCCTGACCCTTGGTTGTGCGTTCGCGGCGGCGATGACCGTCCACGGCGCCGCCCCCGCGACCCTCGCCGATTTCCAGGCGCTGGCCGCCAAGTCCAACTGCACCCTCGTCCTTCCGAAGTACCCGGTGACGCCCGCGGAGCTCCGCGCCCTGGCCGACGGCGCGATGAAGGAGGCGGATGCCGCGCTCGACGCGATCGCGGCGCAGGACCCGTCGAAGCTGACCTTCGCGAACACCTTCGGCGCCGGTGACGCCGCCGGCGTGAAGATCGGCGAGGCCGCCACCATCATCGGCACCATCGCCGAGTCGAGCACCGACAAGGCGATGCGCGACACCGCCAACGAGGTGTCCGTGAAACTGGAGGAGTGGGGCGTCGCGCTCGACTACCGCGAGCCGCTCTACCGCACGCTCAAGGCGTACGCCGACACGAAGCCGACGCTTGATCCCGAGCAGCAGCGCCTCGTCGACTTCCAGATGCGCGACTACCGCCGCGCCGGCCTGAGCCTGCCCCCGGCCCAGCGCGCGCTGGTCGAGAAGCTGCGCAAAGAGCTGGCCGCCGTCTCCACCGAGTTCGGCGTCAACATCAACGAGGCCCGCGCCCCGCTCGACTTCACCAAGGAGGAGCTCGCCGGCGTGCCGCAGAGCTTCCTCGACAGCCCCGGGGTCAAGCAGGCCGACGGCCGCTACCGCGTGATGGCGAACATCACCTGGCACGCCCAGGTCATCGGCGAGAACGCCGACAATGCCGACGTGCGCCGCAAGGTGCTCACCGCCCGCTTCCACCTCGCGCAGGAGAAGAACGGCCCCGTGCTGAAGAAGCTCGTGGTGCTGCGCGCCGACATCGCCCATCTCCTGGGCTACGGTAACTGGGCGGACTACCGCACCGAGACGCGCATGGCGAAAACCGGCGCGACCGCGGTCAAGTTTGAGGAGGACCTTGTGACCGGCCTGCAGCCGAAGCTGGATTCCGAGCTCGCCGAGCTCCTTGCCCTCAAGGTCAAGCACACCGGCGACGCCGCCGCCAAGCTCGAGCTGAGCGACATCGCCTACTACACGAACAAGCTGAAGAAGGAGAAGTACGCTGTCGATGTGGAGAAGCTCCGCGTCTACTTCCCGTACCAGAAGACCCTCGAGGGCATGTTCGCGATCTACCAGAAGATCTTCGGCCTGAAGTTCACCGCCGTCGAGCCGCCCTACGTCTGGGCGCAGGGCGTGCAGCTCTACGTTGTGCAGGATTCGACCACCGGCACCCCGATGGGCGCCTTCTACCTCGACATGTTCCCGCGCGAGGGGAAGTTCAACCACTTCGCCTGCTTCACGCAGAAGAGCGGCGGCCTGATGGCCGACGGCCGCTACGACCTCCCGGTCGCCGCGCTGCTGTGCAACTTCCCGGCCCCGACCGCCGACGCCCCGTCGCTGCTCAAGCACGCCGACGTCGAGACGCTCTTCCACGAGTTCGGCCACGTGATGCACCACATGCTGAGTCGCTCGCGCTTTGCCGGGCAGGGCAGCTTCTCGGTGCCGCGGGACTTCGTCGAGGCCCCGTCGCAGATGCTGGAGAACTGGGTCTGGGACAAGCCGGTCCTCGACACGTTCGCCGCCGACTACCGCGACCCGAGCAAGAAGATCCCGGCCGAGACGATCGCCGCGCTGGTCGCGGCCCGCCAGGCGACCGACGGCTATTTCAACCGCCGCCAGCTCGCGATCGGCCTGCTGGACCTCTCGCTGCACACCCTGACGCCGGAGCAGGCCCGCAACATCGACGTGATGGGCGTCACCAACGACGTCACCGCGCGCGTCGCCGTGGCGCCGCCGGACGGCACCTTCTGGGCGGCCTACATCGGCCACCTCGCGGGCTATGACGCCGGTTACTACGGCTACCTCTGGGCGAAGGTCATGGCGATCGACATGGCCAGCGTCTTCAAGGCGGCCCCCAACGGCTTCCTCGATGAGACCGTCGGCCGTCGCCTGCGCGACGAGGTCTACGGCAAGGGCAACACCCGCGACGTCGGCGACTCGGTCGAGCTCTTCCTCGGCCGCAAGCGCTCGATGAAGCCGTTCCTCGACTACGTCGGCATCAAGTAAGAATCGCCGACTGGGATTTCAGCGGGGCGGGGTCGAAAGACCCCGCCCTTTTTTTATTTCCATACGAACGCCGAACATCGGACGCCGAACGCCGAACATCGAAGGAGAGAGCGGCGCTGGGCGCCATCCGGGTGGGGTGATGGCGACGCGGCCCCCATCCAATTCTCCAGCCGCTAGCCAAACTTCGACGTTCGGCGCCCGGCGTTCGGCGTCCGACGTTCGCCCGGAAAGCTCCCCTTCGATGTTCGGCGTTCGGTGTTGGATGTTCGGTGTTCGGTCTACCCGTGCGTCCGCCTCCGCCTCCTTGAGCGTTAAGCGTCAAATGTTGAACGTTGAGCGTTCCTCCTCTCCTCCCCATTTTCCGCCCATGCCCCAATCCCGCGATCCTCGCATCGACGCCTACATCGCGCGCTCGGCCCGGTTCGCGCAGCCGATTCTCCGCCATCTCCGCCAGCTGGTCCACCGGGGCTGTCCCGCGGTCACCGAGGACATCAAGTGGGGCATGCCGACCTTCCTGCACCATGGCATCCTGTGCGGCATGGCTGGCTTCAAGGCCCACGCGGCGTTCTGGTTCCGGCAGCGGGCCATGACCAAGTTCATCGGGCGCGACGGCGCCCGCGCGCAGGAGGCAATGGGCAACCTGGGCCGCCTGACGAGCCGGGACGAGCTTCCCCCGGACGCGCGTCTGCTGCGCTACATCCGCGAGGCCGCCCGGCTCAACGCCGCCGGGCCGGGCGTCGCCGCGTGGCCGAAGAAACGGCCGGTGCCCAAGGTACCGGCGGACCTGCAGGCCGGCTTCCGCCGAAACCGCCGGGCCGCCGCCACCTTTGCCGCCCTCGCGCCGTCGCACCGGCGGGAGTATCTGGTGTGGATCCTCGACGCGAAGCGCCCCGAGACCCGCGCCCGCCGCGTCGCCACCGCGCTCGAGTGGCTCGCCGACGGGAAGAAGCACAACTGGAAATACGAGCGTTGCTGATGCCGAACGCGGGGAGTTGAAAGACGTCAGTTGAAAATTGAAAGCCGTCGAGCCGATGGGCCGTCCGACATTCAACTTTCAACTGAATACCTTCAACTGCGCCGCGCCGCGCAGCCCGGCGCCGCGCCTCACGCCGCGTGCAGTTCCGGAAAGAACAGCGGCGCACTGAGCGCAAGGCCGTCGCCGACGCTGGTGAACTCGCCGCCGTCGCGCAGTCGCTCGGCCCCGAAGCGCTGGACAAACTCGGCGCGCAGGCTGCGGACGAGCGACGTGCCGCCGGTGAGGAACACGGTCTCAATGCTGGCCGGGTCGACGCGCGCGTCGGCGAGGAACCGGTCGAGGTAGCCGACGATGCCGGCGGTCAGGTCGGCCGTGTTGTGGTTGAATTCCGTGAGGGTAAGGCGCTGGTCGATCGGGATGCGCGGGTGGGTGAAGCGCAGGGGCGCCTCGTCGGCGGAGGTCAGCGCGATCTTGGCGCCCTCGATCATCTGGAAGAGGGCGAAGCCCTGGTTGTCCTTCACGAGCGACTCCAGTCGGTCGAAGGCCGCCGGATCGGTCGACAGCCGGGCGAGCCGCCAGATGAGGTCGAGCTTCGGCGCGTTGCGCAGGAATACGATCTGGTCCCACTGGCAGATCTGCCGGTGCAGCGTGTCGGGCACCTCGACCTGGCGGCCCCAACTCTCGTAGGTGGCGCCGCGGCCGAAGTGTGGGGTGAGCTTGTGCCACATCGTGGCCGAGTCGTAGCGGTTGCCCGCGACCGGCAGGCCGCCGGCGGCCAGGATGTCCCCGGCGCGATCGACGAGCCCCTGCCGGGCCGGGTTCAGCTGGACCACGCTGAAATCCGAGGTGCCGCCGCCGAAGTCGCCGACCAGCACCCGCTCCGGCTGCGCGATGCGGGATTCATACGCGAACGCCGCCGCGATCGGTTCCAGCTGGAAGCGGATCTCCTCGAAGCCCGCGAGCTGCGCGGCGCGCTCGAGCCGCGACTGGGCCAGCGCGTCCTCCTCCGGCACGGGTGAGAACACCGCCGGCCGTCCCATCACCACGCGCTTCACGTCCTGCCCGGTCACCAGGTCGGCCTTTGCCTTGAGATGACGGAGGAAGAACGCGATCAGGTCCTCCAGCTGGAACACCTGGTTGTTCACCACGGTTTCAGTGAACGTGCGGTTGGGCAGGATCGTCTTGATCGCCTGGAAAAACCGGCCGCGCATCTGGTCCTGCACGTACCGCTGCTTTGCCGCGTCCCCGATCAGGGGCGGCTCGCGCCGCAGCTGATAGGGAAAATACATGAACGACGACTCGACACCGGCGATGTGCGGGTCGCGCACGAGCGTGCGACGGTCGATATCCCAGATCGTGACCGAGGAGTTGCTGGTGCCGAAATCGATGCCGTAGACGTACCGTGCGGGAGAAGGAGAAGGGCGCATGGAGAGAAGAGCAGGGAAGGCTCCGCCCCGGGAAAACGCGGGCGGTGGACGGGGTGGCAACAGGCGGCGCACGGCGCGCCCCTGGAAAACGAGGGGCGGGAAAGCCACCAAGCCTGAGGACCGGGCGCAAGTCACAACCGATTTCCGGCGGGAATTTAAGCCGGCCTGCAGGATTGAGTTTCGCGACCGGCTCGAATAAAAGGAAGGTTGCGGGTCGCCATTACGTCGCGACTGAGAAGACCACAGACGAACGCCGAACGTCGGACGCCGAACGCCCAACGCCGAAGGAGAGTGCGGCGCTGGGCGCCATCCGGGGGTGGGGAGATATTGATACAGCTCCCATCCCCCAAAAAAAGCGCTAGCCAAACTTCGATGTTCGACGTTCGGCGTCCGATGTTCGGCGTTCGTCTTCGCCTTAGCGAAATCAGACTGTCTCGAGCAGCTTGTACAGCCGTGCGACCATCGGGGTCGCGTCTTCCAGGAGGCCGGCGGAGATCAGGGCGTTGTCGAGGATCTGCTCGGCCACCAGCTTGGCGCGGTCGGGGGCGGAGGTCCGGGTCTCGGCGAGGCGCTTCATGACCGCCGAGCGGGGGTTGATCTCGAGGTTCACGCGCAGCGGCGTGTCGCCGCCGTCCTTGTTCATCGCCTTCATCATGCGGCGCATGTGCGGCGACATGAACTTGTCGGCGTTGAGGGCGAGGGCGGGGGAGTCGACGAGCCGGTCGCTGACTTTCACCTCGGCGACCCGCTCGCCCAGCGACTCCTTCAGCCAGGCGGTGAGCGCCTTGGCGTCGGCCTCGCTGAGGGCGCCCTCGGGCTGCGGGATGTCCTTGAGCTTCACGTCGGCGTGGTCGGCGGCGGCGAGCTTCTTGCCGTCGACCTCACGGACGTGGTTCATCACGTACTCGTCGACGGCCTCGTAGCAGAACAGCACCTCGAGATTGCGGGCCTTGAAGCCCTCGACGTATGGGCCGGACTCGATGGCGGCGCGGTTCGGGCCGACGAGGTAATAGATCTCCTTCTGGTCGGCGCCCATGCGGGAGACGTAGTCGGCGAAGCTGGTGGTCTTGCCCTTCTCGGTGAGCGACGACTCGAAGCGGAGCAGCTTCGTGAGCTGGTCCTTGTGCGTGAAGTCCATCGCCGCGCCCTCCTTCAGGTAGAGGCCGAACTCGCTGTAGAACTCGTGGTAGGCGTCGGGCCGCTGCTTGGCCTCCTCCTCTAGGAACTTGAGGAAGCGCTTCGTGATGACCTTGTTCAGCTTCTCGACGAGCGAGCGGTCCTGCATCGTCTCGCGCGAGATGTTCAGCGGGAGATCCTCGCTGTCGACCACGCCCTTGAGGAAGCGCAGCCACTCGGGGAGCAGGTCCTTCGGCCGGGCGTCGATCAGGACCTTGCGGCAGTAGAGCGCGACGCTGGGCTCGGAGCGGGCGAAGCCGAACTTCTCGGTGTTGTCCTTCGGGACGAACAGCAGGGCGTTGATCGCGAGCGGCGCGTCGGCCGAGAAGTGCAGGCGGAGCCGCGGCTCGTCGAACGCGTGGCCGATGAACTTGTAGAACTCGGTGTACTCCTCCTCCTTGATCTCGTTCTTCGAGCGCAGCCAAAGAGCCTGGATGGTGTTGACGCGCTTGCCGTTGAGGTTGATCGGGAACGAGACGAACGCGCTGTAGCGCTCGAGGATCCCCTTCACCGTGTGGTCGGCGGCGTACTCGGCGCACTCGTCCTTGAGCTCGATGACGATCTTGCAGCCGCGGGTCTGGTCCGCGACCTCCTCGATCTCGTAGCTGCCGGAGCCGTCGCTGGTCCAGACGTGCGCGGGCTCGTCGGTCCTCCACGAGCGGGCGTAGACCCGGACGCGCTTGGCGACCATGAACGCCGAGTAGAAGCCGACGCCGAATTGGCCGATGAGGTTGGCGTTCTTGGCGCCGCCTTCACCCAACGCCTTGAGGAACTGCTTCGAGCCGGAGTGGGCGATCGTGCCGAGGTTCTCGATCAGCTCGGCGCGGGTCATGCCGATGCCGGCGTCATGGATCGTGATGGTCTTGGCCTTGTCGTCGGTCGTGACATTGACCTCGAGGGCGAGCTGGTCGTCGGCGACCTGCTTCTCGGTCAGCTGGGTGTGGCGGAACTTCTCGAGGGCGTCGGAGGCGTTGGAGACCAGCTCGCGGATGAAGATCTCCTTCTCCGTGTAAAGGGAGTGGATGACGATATCGAGCAGCTGCTTGATCTCGGCCTGGAACTCGAACTTCTGCGGCGTGGCGGTGGACATGGGTGGAAGCGGGTGAGGCGGGTGGAGTTGAAAGGTGAGGGTTGAAAGATGAAAGGTCGGTTAGTTTATCGGCCTGTAAGAAAATGCAAGAGGCTGTGTTGGGCCACGAAGGGCACGAAGTGCACCAAGCCCAAGCCGAGTCTGGGCTTCGCGGTCCCCGCGTGCTTGGCGGTAAAACAGGTCGATAGCCGATCCAAGGTGACCGCCAAGGCCGCCACGCTCGCGAAGACTCGGGCTCGTTCTTCGTGGGCTTCGTGCCCTTCGTGGTTCCAAGCACCGCTCAGCCGCCGAGGTAGGTGGCCTTGAGCTGGGGGTCGGCGCGGAGCTGCTTGCTGTCGCCCTGCATGACGATGCGGCCGGTCTCCAGGACGTAGGCGCGGCGGCTGACCTCGAGGGCGAGGTTCGCGTTCTGCTCGACGAGCAGGATGGTGATGCCGTGCTCCCGGTTGATCTCCACGATCTTCTCGAAAATGGTGCTGATCAGGCGGGGGGCGATGCCAAGGGACGGCTCGTCGAGCATGAGGAACTTCGGGTTGCCCATCAGGGCGCGGCCGATCGCGAGCATCTGCTGCTCGCCGCCCGACAGGGTGCCGGCCATCTGCCGCAGGCGCTCCTTCAGTCGCGGGAACACGCTGAACACGTACTCGCGGTTGCGCGCGATCGCCGACTCGTCGCGGAGCAGATAGGCGCCCATCGCGAGGTTCTCCTCGACGGTGAGATTGGAGAAGATCATCCGGCCCTCGGGCACGTGGCACAGGCCGCGGGCGACGATCTGGTGGGCGGGCAGGCGGGTGAGATCCTCGCCGAGGAACTCAATGGTGCCGGACTGCGGCCGGAGCAGCCCGGAGATGGTGCGCAGGGTGGTGGTCTTGCCGGCGCCGTTGCCGCCGATGAGGGTCACGATCGACCCCTGCTCGATCTCAAACGAGACCCCGCCCAGCGCCGCGATGGCGCCGTAACTGACGGCAAGATTGGAAACCCTCAGCATTGCGGATCGCGGATTGCGGATTGCGGATTCGCGCCGGACGGCGCGGCTTCGGGCAGGAATCGTAGTTCTGCTAGTGCGCGAGGGACAGGTATCGGTGAGAAATTCACGTCTGAAAAAATCCGCAATCCGCAATTCGCGATCCGCAATCCGCAATGGCCTCAGTGGTGCGCCAGGCTGTTGGTGTGGTCCTCGCCGAGGTAGGCCTCGATGACCTTGGGGTCGGACTGGATGGCGGCCGGGGAGCCCTCGGCGATCTTCACGCCGTAGTCGAGGACGGCGATGCGCTGGCAGACGCCC
>DAOQKI010000039.1:0-27905 GCA_035334485.1 Opitutaceae bacterium | reverse complement strand
ACGACCTCGGGTTCGCGGCCGCGGTGCGCGGCATGGCGCGCGAGTTTGCCGTCCGCGCGGGCGTCAAGGTGGACCTCCGCTTCATCGGCTGGCGGGCGCCACGGTGGCCGGCGATCGAGGAGACGCTTTACCGGATCCTGCAGGAGTGCCTCACCAACGTGGAGCGCCACGCGGGCGCGCGGCGCGTGCGCGTCGAGTGAGTGCGGGCCGACGGCCGCGCGCGGCTGCTGGTCCGCGACGATGGCCGCGGGTTTCCCGGCATGCGGCCCGGGGGCAAGCAGGGCACCGGACTGCGCAACATGCAGGAGCGCGCCACGCTCGCGGGCGGCACCTTTGCGTGCCGGACCCGGCCTGGGCGCGGCAGCGAGATCGTGGTCGAGCTTCCCGGCACGGAATCCGAGGCCGCCTGACGCATGAACCCTGGCACCAAAACCCGCCCGATCCGGCTCCTGCTCGTGGACGACCACCCGTTTGTCCGCGAGGGCCTGCGCGCGTACCTCACGGGACGCGAAGGCTTGCAGGTGGTGGGGGAGGCGGCGGACGGCGAGACGGCGCTGGGTCTCGCGCGCCGGCTGCGACCCGACGTGGTGCTGATGGACGTGAATCTGCCCGGCATGAATGGGATCGCGGCCGCGACGGCGCTGCGCCGCGCGCTGCCGTCGATCCGCGTATTGATGCTGACGGTGCATGCGCGCACGGAGTACCTGCTCCAGATGCTCCGGGCGGGCGCGCACGGCTACGTGGCCAAGGACGCGCCGCCGGCCGAGCTGCTGCGGGCGATCCAGAAAGTGGCCGAGGGCGGCACGCATTTCAGCAACGAGGTCGCGCTGGCCTACCTGCGCGACCATCTCGCCGTGCCGCGCGGCATGGCCGTCGCGGCACCCGAGCGACTGACACGCCGCGAGCGCGACGTGCTGGCGCTGCTGGCGGACGGACTCACGAACAAGCAGATGGCCGCGCGGCTCGAGGTGTCGGCCCGGACCGTGGAGACGTACCGCGAGCGCCTGAAACAGAAACTTGGGCTGCGGACGGTCGCGGAACTCACGCGCTTCGCCCTGACCCAGGAGCTGTTCGCCGAGCGCTCCGGGAGCAGCGGCCGTCCGTAGAATCCCGGACAGCGGCGTTCCGTACTCTCCGGTTTTGCGACGGATGCCGTTGCGCGGAGCATCGTTATGCCCCCCGTGGCCGACCCGCGCAGCCCGATTCCCGGCTGTCCTGCGACCGGTGCGACGGGCGATTCCGATGAATCCGGCAGCCTCCCAGGTCCTGCAGGTCGGTTCCGACGAAACGGACCGACTCCGCCGGCTTGCCGCGAGCCAGGCACGGCTGGTCAGCGCGGTGCTGGACCTGTCGCGCGCGGCGACGATCGAAGACGTGCAGGACACCGTGCGTCACGCGGCGCGCGAGATCACCGGGGCGGACGGCGCGACCTTCGTGCTGCGCGACGGGGAGAACTGTCACTACGTCGACGAGGACGCGATCAGCCCGCTGTGGAAGGGCCGGCGGTTTCCCATGGCGACCTGCATCAGCGGGTGGGTGATGAAGAACCGGCGGGCGGTGGCGATCCGCGACATCTACGCCGACGCCCGGATCCCCGCGGACGCGTACCGGCCGACATTTGTGCACAGCCTGGTGATGGTGCCGATCCGGGCGGACGACCCGGTGGGGGCGATCGGGAATTACTGGGCGACGGACCACGAAGCGGCCCCGGAGGAAATGGAACTCCTGCAGGCGCTGGCGAACACGACGGCGGTCGCGCTGGAAAACGTGCGGATCCGCGCCGAGCTGGAGGAACGCGTGCGGGTGCGGACGGCCGAGTTGGAGCGGGCCAACCGCGAGCTCGAGGCCTTCTCGTACAGCGTGTCGCACGACCTCCGCGCGCCGTTGCGTCACATCAGCGGCTACGGCGAGTTGCTGGTGCATCGCGCGGGCCCGGCGCTCGACACGACCAGCCGGCGCTACCTGGAGCAGATCGGCGGTGCGACGCGGCGGATGGGCCAGCTGATCGACGACCTGCTCGAATTCTCGCGGGTCGGGCGCAGCGAGCTGAAGGTCCAGCGCGTCGAGATGGCCGACCTGGTGGACGAGGTGCGGCGGTCGCTGCAGCCCGAGACCGTCGACCGAAAGGTGTGCTGGGACATCGGCCCGCTGCCCGCGGGGATGGGTGATCCCGCGCTGCTGCGCCAGGTGCTCGCGAACCTCCTGGGCAATGCGGTGAAGTACACCCGGCAGCGGCCCGAGGCGCGCATCACGGTGACGACCATGCCCGCGGCCGAGGTGGACCGCGCGGTGCTCTGCGTGCGGGACAACGGCGCGGGCTTTGACATGCGCTACTCCGACAAACTCTTCCGGGTGTTTTCCCGCCTGCACGGCGAGGAGCAGTTCGAGGGCACGGGCGTCGGCCTGGCCACGGTGCAGCGCATCCTCGAGCGGCACGGCCAGCGGATCTGGGCCGAGGCGGCCCCGGACCGCGGGGCGGCTTTCTACTTCACCTTCGCGATCCCCTGACTCCCATGCCCCTGAACCGCGTGCGCCCCCCGATCCTGCTGGTTGACGACAGCCCTGCCGACGTCGAGCTGACCCTGGCGGCGCTGGATGACCATCCGCTCGGCTGCCGGGTGCATGCCGTGACCGACGGCGAGCAGGCGCTCGACTTCCTGCAGCGGCGCGGGGCCTATGCCGACCGTGCACCCGAGCTGCCGTCGCTGGTGCTGCTGGACCTGAAGATGCCCAAGGTGGACGGCCTCGAGGTGCTGCGCGCGATCCGGGCGGACCAGGACCTGCGGAAGGTGCCGGTGGTGGTGCTGACCTCGTCGCGCGAGGAGCAGGACATCGTGCGCAGCTACGACCTCGGCGTGAACGCCTATGTGGTGAAGCCCGTGGGCTATGCCGGGTTCGCGGCGGCGGTGCGCCAGCTCGGGCTGTTCTGGATTCTCCACAACGAGACGGTCGCATGAACACGGTGCTCCATCTCGAGGACTCGCCGGCGGACGGCGAACTGATCGGCGAGGTGCTGCACTCCACCTGGCCGAACTGCCGGATCCACCGTGTGGCGGGCCGCGAGGCGTTCCGGACGGCTCTGCACGGCGGCGAGTTCGACCTGATCCTGTCGGACTTCTCGCTGCCGGACCTGGACGGACTCTCGGCGCTGACGATCGCGCGGGAGCTCCGGCCGGAGATCCCGTTCATCTTCATGTCGGGGACGATCGGCGAGGAGCGGGCGATCGAGGCACTGCGCCACGGGGCGATGGACTACGTCATCAAGGACCGGCCGGCGCGGCTGGTGCCGGCGATCCGGCAGGCGCTCGCGCTGCGGGCGGAGGAGACGGCGCGGCGCCGGAGCGAGGAGGAGCTCCGCCGCAACGAGGAGCGACAGCGGCTGCTGCTGGTGCACGCGCGCGACGCGATCTTCTCGCTGGACGAGCAGGGCGTGATCACGTCGTTGAATCCCGCCTTCGAGACGATTGTCGGGTGGCCCTGCGCCGCGTGGGTCGGCCGGCCGTTCCACGGACTGGTGCACCCGGACGACCTGGCGCAGGCGCTGCGGATCTTCGGGCAGGCGCTGCAGGGCGAGACGGTCGCGCCCTTCGAGCTGCGCGTGGTCGCCGCGTCGGGGCGGGTGGTGGACCTCGAGTTCACGATCGCGCCGCGGGTGAGCGGGCTGGGGGTGATGGGCATTGCCCGGAACGTGACGGAGCGCCGGCAGGCGCTGGCGCGCATCCGCGAGCAGGCTGAGATCATCGACCGCGCGCCGGTGGCGGTGGTGATCAGCGACCTGGAGCACCGCATCACCTACGGCAACGCCGCGGCCGCCGCGCTTTACGGGGCGACGCGCGAGACGCTCGTCGGCCGCATGGCGGAGGACCTGTTCGGGACCGAGACGATGCAGCTGTTCGCCATCGGCCGGACGCGGACGCTGGCCACCGGCTCGTGGCACGGCGAGGTGCCGGTGCTGACACGCGACGGCCGGCGGGTGACCGTGGAATTCCTGATGAGCCTGATCTACGACGCGGCGGGCCGGCCCCGGGCGCGGCTCAGCATGGGCATCGACGTGACGGAGCGGCGCCAGCTGGAGACCCAGGTGCAGCGCAACGCCCGTCTCGACAGCATCGGCCTGCTGGCCAGCGGCATTGCGCACGACCTCAACAACGTCCTGGCGCCGATCCTGGTCGGGGTCGACCTGGTGCGGCGGCATGGGGGCAACGCGGAGAGCGCCCAGCGCGTGCTGAACACGATGGAGGCGAGCGCGCGGCACGGCGCCGACCTGGTGCGCCAGCTGCTCGCGTTCGCCCGCGGCGGCGAGATCCAGCGCATCGAGACCTCGGTTGGGCGACTGGTCTCCGACGTCTGCGGCCTGCTGGAGCGGGCGCTGCCGGAGGGCGTCGAGCTGTCCGCCGACCCCGATCCCCAGCTGCCGAAGATCATGGCCGACGGTACGCAGTTGAAGCAGGTGTTGCTGAACCTGGCGTTCAACGCGCGCGACGCGATGCCGGGCGGCGGGCGGATCACGCTGGGGGCGGCGATGGTGGAGGCGGCACACATCCAGCGCGTGGACCCGCCGTTGGAGGCGATTCCGCATGTCCGGATCAGCATTGCCGACACGGGCACGGGCATAAGGCCGGAAGTCCTGCCGCACATCTTCGAGCCATTCTTCACGACCAAGGAAGTCGGCAAGGGCACCGGCATCGGTTTGTCCACGGTGCGCTCCATCGTCCAGCAGCACAACGGCGCCATCGTCGTTTCGAGCGAGCTCGGTGTCGGCACGACCTTCGCGATCTACCTGCCCGCGTTGTCGATCTAGGGCGGGCGCGACTCGCGCCACCACGCAGAGAGTCGCAGGACAGAGGACGTCGGCGGCCCGGCTGCGATTGTCATCCTGAGCGGAGCGAAGGATCCAGTGCGACGTGGCGGGCGGTTGGGCGGGGTCCAAGTGGATCCTTCGCCAGGCTCAGGATGACAGGGGTGCGGGTAGGACGATTTAGGACTGAGCAGGAGCCTTTTCTTGACCACGGAATTCACGGATCGCGCGGATCAATGCCTCGAGCGAATCCTCCCGGACCGTTGCGTTGCGCTGCGCGCAGCGCTAGGTCCGGTCGGCCGGGTGGAGCTGAATGCCTGAGGGGGAGTGCGGGGCAGGCTTTCGGCTTGGGCCGTGGGTGTGGCGGGGCGGTCTCCGAATTCCGGCTTCCGGATTCTGGTCTGCCTTCATGTGCCGAGTCTCGGATTTCGGATTTTGATCCTCGAATTACCCCTGCCTGTCCTCCTGAACGGAGCGAAGGATCCAGTGCGACGTGGCAGGAGGTTGGACGGGGTCCAACTGGATCCTTCGCCAGGCTCAGGATGACAGGGGTGGAGGCAGGGCGTTTCAGGCAAGGATGGGGAGCCTTTTTGACCACGGAATTCACGGATCGCGCGGATCAATGCGCCGAGCGATTCCTCCCGGACCGTCGCGTTGCGCTGCGCGTAACGCTAGGTCCGGTCGGCCGGGTGGAGCTGGAGACCTGAAGATGCGTGTGCCGTGATCTCTCGGTTTGGGCCTTGTGCGCGGCGGGGCGAATTTTCGATTTTGGATTCCCGTCTGTCTTCGGGTTCCGAGTCTCGGATTTCGAATTTTCAGCTTCGAATTTCGCCTGCCTGTCATCCTGAGCAGAGCGAAGGATGACAGGCAGGCGGACTGCCTTCGCACCGCGGGCTTGCTGCGGTCGCGGGGTTTCCTTTGCTCGTCGTACATGGATGCCCCTGCGACCCCGCCGCTGCTCGAGGTCTCCGACCTGCGGGTGCGGTTTGCGACGCATGACGGCGCGGTCACGGCGGTGGACGGCGTGTCGTTCACGCTCGACCGCGGGCGGACGCTGGCGCTGGTCGGGGAGAGCGGCTCGGGCAAGAGCGTGACGGCCTACTCGCTGCTGCGGCTGATCCAGCCGCCGGGCCGGATCGAGGGCGGGCGGATCCTCCTGCGGTCGGCGCGCGCCGGCGAGGTGGACATCGGGCGCCTGAACGAACGCGACCCGCAGCTGTTTAAGGTGCGCGGCGGGCTGATCAGCATGATTTTCCAGGAACCCATGACGGCGCTGTCGCCGGTCCACACGGTCGGGAGCCAGATCGCGGAGGCGATCTTGCTGCACCGCAAGGCGACCAAGGCGGAGGCGCGGCGGCTGACGGTGGAGATGCTGGGCCGCGTCGGGATTCCGCAGGCGGAGCAGCGCTACGAGCAATATCCGCACGAACTGTCGGGCGGCATGCGACAGCGCGTGGTGATCGCGATGGCGCTGGTGTGCCGGCCGGAGTTGCTGATCGCGGACGAGCCCACCACGGCGCTCGATGTGACGATCCAGGCGCAGATCCTCGGCCTGATCCGGATGCTGCAGCGGGAGATCGGCTGCGCGGTGCTGCTGATCACGCATGATTTCGGGGTGGTGGCGCAGGTGGCGGACGACGTCGCGGTGATGCATCGCGGACGGATCGTCGAGCGCGGCCCGGTGCGGACCGTGCTGAAGGCGCCGCAGCATCCCTATACCCGCGCGCTGCTCGACGCCCTGCCGAGCCGCCGCGCCCGCGTCGCATGAGCACCGTGGCGACCCAACCCCTGCTCGCCGTGCGCGGGCTGACGAAGCACTTTCCCGTGGCGCGCGGGCGGCGCGGGGAGGGCGGCGTGATCCGCGCGGTGGATGACGTGAGCTTCGACCTGGCGCCGGGCGAGACGCTGGGGCTGGTGGGCGAGAGTGGATCGGGCAAGACGACGGCGGCGCGGTGCATTTTGCGCGCGCTGGACCCGACGGCGGGGCAGGTGCTGTTCCGACTGCCGGACGGGCGCACGGTGGACCTGGCGGCGCTGCCGGACCGGGCGCTGAAGCCGATCCGCCAGCACGCGCAGATGGTGTTCCAGGATCCGTTTTCCTCGCTGAACCCGCGCATGACAGTGAACGCGATCGTCGGGGAACCGCTGGTGATCCACGGCCTGGCGCGCGGCGCGGAGCTGAACGACCGCGTAGCAGACGTGCTGCGGCGAGTGGGACTGACGCCGGAGCACGGCTCGCGGTACCCGCATGCGTTCAGCGGCGGACAGCGGCAGCGCATCGGCATCGCGCGGGCGCTGATCATGCGGCCCTCGCTGATCGTGTGCGACGAGGCGACCTCGGCGCTGGACGTGTCGGTGCAGGCGCAGGTGCTGGATCTGCTGAAAGAACTGCAGGCGGAGTTCCGGCTCACGTACCTCTTTGTCGCGCACAACCTCGATGTCGTGCGGAATTTCTGCGACCGCGTGGCCGTGATGCGCCGCGGCCGGATCGTGGAGCTGGCGGCGACGAGCCAGATCTTCGCGGCGCCCGCGCACCCCTACACCCGGATCCTGCTGTCGGCGGTGCCATCGCCCGATCCCGACGTGCCGATGAATTTCCAGGTGGCGGAGGAGCTCGCGCGTCTGGATGCGACGAGCTAGCTCGTCGCATCCAGACGCGCGGGGAGAAGGGAGAATGGAGCAGGGGGCGCGGGAAGCGGCATGCAGCATGCCGTAGGCGGTACGCATCCCACCGCCGCGAGGCGAAGGCTTAGCACGATACCCGGTACTTGGTCCCTGAATCTTGTTAATTCACCTCAGCCGTCCATCCGGCGAGGAGGGAGCAGGGGTCAGGGAGCAAGGGAAGTAGGGCCAGTCGCCTTACCGATGCACAATGGCTGGTCCACAGTCAGTCCTTTCTCCCTGCTCCCTGCTCCTTGCTCCAGCGCGCGCACCGCGCGCTGCGCGTCAGCGCTTCACCACAAACGGCGCAAAAAAACCACTCTGCGCCGGCGGAAACCGGCCGCGGATATGGATACCGTCTTCCTGGTGTTCCTGGGTCTGGATGTGGCCGAGGGTGTGGAGGCGGGCGATGACGTCGTAGCGGTTGTGGGGCACGATCAGCTCGGACGTGTCGAAGGTGTCGGCGATCAACTCGACGAGGCGGCTCTCGAGCTGTTCCAGGCCCTGCTTGGTGTGGGCGCTGAGAAAGAGGGCGTCGGGGGCGAGCTGGCGGGCGCGCTGGAGGTCCTCGGGACGCGCGACGTCGATCTTGTTGAAGACGGTGACGATGGTCTTGTCCGCGGCGCCGAGCTCGCTGAGCACGCCCATGGTGGTGGCGTGGTGCTGCTCGACGTTGGGATTGGTGACGTCGAGGACGTGGATGAGGAAATCGGCGACGATCGTCTCCTCGAGCGTGGCCTTGAACGCCTCGACCAGACCGTGGGGCAGGCGGCGGATGAAGCCGACGGTGTCGGTGACGAGGAGCTTCTGGTTGCCGCGGAGGAGGAGCTGGCGCGTGGTGGGGTCGAGCGTGGCGAAGAGCTTGTCCTCGGCGAGGACATGGGCGCCGGTGAGCGTGTTGAGGAGGGAGGACTTGCCGGCGTTGGTGTAGCCGACGATCGAGGCGGTGGGCACGGGCACGCGCTGGCGCTTGTGGCGCTGGACGCCGCGCTGCTTGCGGACCTCGACGAGCTCGCGCTTGAGACGCGTGATGCGGTCGTTGACGAGACGGCGGTCCTGCTCGAGCTGGGTTTCGCCCTCGCCGCCCATGCCGCCGCCGCGGCCGCGCTGGCGGGAGAGGTGGGTCCAGGCGCGGGTGAGGCGGGGGAGGGAGTACTGCATCCGGGCGAGGGCGACCTGGAGGACGGCCTCGCGCGTGTGGGCGCGGTCGGCGAAGATGTCGAGGATGACCTCCTCGCGGTCGATCACCGCGATGCCGGAGAGCTCCTCCCAGTTGCGCTGCTGGGCGGGGGAGAGGCGGTCGTCGAAGACGATGAGGTCGGCCTTGAGCTCCTTGGCGGTCTGGATGAGCTCCTCGGCCTTGCCGCTGCCGACGAGGGTGGCCGGGGTGGCCTTGCGGAGATTGACGATCTCCTGGCCGATGACGCCGATCTGGAGGTTTTCGACGAGCTCCTGGAGCTCTGCGAGCAGCTCCGCGGCCTCGCCCGGCATCATGTCGGATGCCTGGACGCCGACGAGGAACGCGCGCTCGCAGCGCTTCGATTCGTTGGTGGAGGGAGTCTCGTTGAGGAAGTCAGCCATCGCGGGAACGGCCACTGTGTGGCCACTCCCGCGAGGGGGCAAGGAGAAGGGATTGGGGAGAAGGGAGTTGGCGGGCGACGTGGCGGTGGCGGAGTCGGGGGTTCGCGGGGCTGGTTTATTAACCACGGATTTCGCGGATCGCGCGGATCAGACCCCGAACGAGTCCTCGCGGACCACGGCCTGAGCTGCGCTCAAGCCATGGTCCGCTCGGCCGGGTGGAGCTGAAGACCTGAACCGGAGGCGGTCGCCGGTCTGTCTGGGGCGTCAGGTATCCAGCTCCCCAAGGGCGAGCGGACCGAGGTGCTGCGGTACGCAGCGGCTCGGTTCGCGAGCAATCGCCCGGTGCATTGATCCGCGCGATCCGCGAATTCCGTGGTCAAAAAAATCACCCGAGATTCACCCAACATCCCCGCCGCAGCCCGCAGATTTCTTCCGCGTGTTCCGTGTATTCCGTGGGCAACCAACACCCCACACTCCGTTTGGCGTTTGGCGCTTTGGCGTTTGGCCCTTCGAAAACCTAAGCTGCTCGATAGATGATCGGCGTCATCTTCCCATTCATCACCGCGCCCACCTCGACGTCGGCGGCGAACACCGAGCGGTCGCCCTCGCGGGCCTTGGTGTTCGGCTGAATGAGACGCATGTCCTCGTCCATGTAGATGATGGTCATCACGGCGCGCGGCTTCGTCGAGACGTTCGGGCCGGCGCGGTGGAAGGTCCAGCCGTAGTGGAAGCTCACCTCACCCAGATCGAACGGCGTGTCGTCGAGCGGGTAATTCTGGTCCTTCATCGAGCGGCCGATGCGCTCCTCGCTCTCGTCGCTGATGGCCAGCTCGCGGCCCGGCTCAAATTTGTGGCTGCCTTTCGCGAATGCGAGCGGACCCATCTCCTGCGGCACGGCCTGCAACGGGATCCAGGCGGTGACCGAGTTCGCGTTGCTCATCGGCCAGTAATACTGGTCCGCGTGCCACGGCGTGACGCCGCCGCCCGGCTCCTTGTAGAGCGCCTGATCGTGATACATCCGCACGCCGCGCACGCCGAGCAGTTCGGCCGCGAGCCGCGCGAGCCGCTGGCCCCAGCAGAATTCCTTCACCGTTTCGTTCTTCGTCCAGATGTTGCCCACCTGGAGAAACGCCTTGTGGTACGTGTCGCGCTGCTCGATCGGCAGGTGCATCGTGTTCAGGCGGTACACCTCGGACGTGATGATCTTGCCGTAATGCTCGAGCACCTCGGGCGACAAAACGCGCTTCAGCTTGATGTAGCCGTCGCGGCGAAATTGGGCGATTTGCTCCGCCGTGACCGAGTAGGGGGAATCGATGTCGAGCTTCGGCATGGCCAGTCCAGTGCCGGACTCCGCCGTCGCGTGCAAGCACGTCGCGATTTTCACTGATGAACGTTCAAGGTAAAATCTGGGGGGTTAGGTCGGGGCCGCCCCGGGTAAATCCCCCGGATAAATGCAATTTGTAAGCAAACACCGTGGGGTGTGCATGATAGCTTCGGCTTGAGCACCTCGGGACTTTCCCCACTTTCGATGGTCGCACCATGAGCGCGCGCCTGAAAATCCTGGTGATCGATGACGAAGCCGAGATCTGCGAGCTGACCAAACTCCTCTTGCAGCGCAACGGTCACGAGGTCCTCGTGGCGACCAACGGCAACGTGGCGATCCGGTTGTTCAACGAGCAGCCATTCGACCTGGTGATCACGGACATCCTCATGCCGGACTGCGACGGCCTCGAGGTCATCGCCGAGCTGCGCCGCAAGCATCCCGCGGTGCGCATCATCGCCTCGTCGGGCGGCGGCCGGGTGTCGAGCGACAGCTACCTCCACATCGCGCGCAAGACCGGGGCACACGCGCTGCTCGCGAAGCCGTTCACGCTGTCGGAGCTGCACTCCAGCATCGCGACCGCGATGCAGGGCGCGGAGCCCGTGGCGCCCGCGACCGAGCCGGCGAACTGAGCGCGATTGGGTGGCTCGGATTCGTCACAGAGACCACCGAGGCGATCGAGGGGCACAGAGGCGAGGCAGGTGACCTGCCTTCCGATTCAGAAAATGAACCCTCAGTGATCTCGGTGCATCCTCCGTGCTCTCTGTGACCCCGCCCCCGTCCGCTACGGCGCGAAGAGCACGCACACGGGCATTGGCACCTCGACGGTGTGACTCGTCGGCGTGAGCCGGCCGGTGTCGGGGTCGATGCGCAGCACGGTGAGCGTGTTGGAACCCTGGTTCCCGCAGAGGAGCCAGCGACCGTCGGGCGAGAGCGCGAAATTGCGGGGATTCTTGCCGCCGCAGGGCGTGATCTCGACCGGCGTGAGCAACCCGGTGCCGGGCGCGATCGCGAAGACCGCGATGCTGTCGTGGCCGCGGTTCGACGCGTACACGAAGCGGCCGTTCGGATGCACACGGATCTCCGCGCCCGAGGACGTGCCGCGGAAATCCGCGGGCAGCGTCGAAAGCGTCTGCCGCGGCGTGAGCGCGCCGGTGTCGGGCTGATAGTCGTAGGCCGTGACCGTGTTCCCCATCTCGGTGAGCGCGTACGCATGACGACCGTCGCGGCCGAAGGCGAAGTGGCGCGGGCCCGAGCCCGGGGTGGTGGCGACCCACGCGGGCTCGGCCGGCGAGAGCACGGCGCGGGCGGCGTCGAGGCGGTAGGTGAAGATCCGGTCGAGACCGAGATCGCACACGATCACGAACCGGCCGTCCGGGGAGAACGTCACGGAGTGCACGTGCGGCGACGTCTGCCGCGTCGGGTCGACGCTGTGGCCGGTGTGGGGAATAACGTTGGGTTCGCCGAGCGTGCCGTCGGGACGGAGCGGGATGGCGGCGACGATGCCCGTGTGGTAATTTGTGATGACCAGCGCGCGCTGGGTCGGATCGACCGCGAGGTGGCACGGCGCGACGCCGCCCGAGGAGTGCGGCGGCTGCAGCGGGCGCAGGGTACCGGCGTCGAGATCGGCGGCGAAGGCCACGGCCATGGCGGCGGACTCGTTGACCGCGTAGAGGAAGCGATGGTCGGGCGAGAAGGTGAGGAACGACGGGTTGGGCGTCTCGGCGGCGACGACGGGGGTGGAAAGCGCGCCGGTGGCGGGATCAAGCTGCACGGCGTAGATGCCGCGGCTCGTCGAGCGCGTGTAGGTGCCGATGAAGGCGAGGGGGCGGGCGACGGCGGGGAGCGTCATAAGCAGGAAAAGGAGCAGGCGCATTGCGCGGGTCAGCGGGCGGCGAGGGCCGACTTGAAGTGGCGGCGACAGACGGCGACGTAGCGGTCGTTGCCGCCGATCTCGACCTGGGCGCCCTCGCGGACGGCCGTGCCGTCCTCGGCGACGCGGAGGTTCATCGTGGCCTTGCGGCCGCAGTGGCAGATGGTCTTGAGCTCGATGAGATCGTCGGCGAGCGCGAGCAGCTCGGCGCTGCCGGGGAAGAGCTTCGCTTGAAAATCAGTCCGCAGGCCGTAGCAGAGCACGGGGATGTTGAGCCCGTCGGCCACCTCGGCGAGCTGGCGGACCTGCGCGGGCGAGATGAACTGCGCCTCGTCAACGAAGACGCACGCGACCGGAGCCTTGTCATGCTCGGCGCGGATCACGGCGAGGAGATCGTCGTCGGCGCGGAGGGGCAGGGCGTCGGACGCGAGGCCGATGCGCGACTGGATCCGGCCGTAGCCGGCGCGGGTGTCGAGCACCGGCGCGAACATCAGGGTGCGCATGCCGCGCTCCTGGTAGTTGTAGCTCGACTGGAGGAGCACGGTGCTCTTCCCGGCGTTCATCGCCGCGTAGTAGAAATAAAGCTTCGCCATCGCGGCCCCAAGGTGGAGCGCCTCCGCGAGAAACGCCAGTGCAGCTTCGTGGGCGCGCGGTGACTCTTCTTTGCCACGAAGGGCACGAAGAGCACGAAGACCAATCCAGGCTGGTGGGGTTCGCGCCCAAGGATCCGGAGCCCCACGAAGTCTTCGTGTCCTTCGTGCTCTTGGTGGCAACCCACCTCCCCGGAAAACCGGGCGGCCCGCCTAGCGGAGCGGGGCGAAGGCGGCGGCCTCGAAGCTGGCCTGGCGGCGTTTCACCTCGGCGGCGACGCGGTGCTGGGCGAGCTCGGTGAGGACCTCGTCGACATCGCGCTCACGGATGAAATGGGTCATGGCGTGCACCCGCAGCTGGCGCCAGTATTGCGCGAGGATGGCCTGGGAGGCGTCGTGACAGGCGTCGCGCACGTCGTTGGCCTGGGTGACGTAGGCCTTGAGCCCGTCGCCGCAGAAATTGCGCGCCTCGGATTCGCAGCGGACGGCCTCGGCGGTGGCGGCGCCGTTGCCCAGGAGGGCGAGCTGGTCAACCCACGCGACGGTGCGGAAGTCCGGCGGGAGCGGGAGCTGGAGACCGTCGGCCTGCTCGTCGCAGAGCTGGGTGAACTGCGCGCGGACCTCGAGCACGTCGGCGACGGCGGACTGAATGGCGACGACGGTGATCCGGAGATTGGCGATGGCGGCGAGCTTGGACTGCTCGATGGCGGCGGCGGTCGGGGGCAGGCCGCTGGGCAGCGGCATCGGGTTGATGGCGGCGGCGACGGCGCGGGCGTCGCGGGCGAGCGCCTGCGCGAGCTCCTTGAGACCCTGCGTGGCGGTTTCCCAGCGGGTGACGACGGCGGCCGCCTCCTCGCAGGTACGGAAGTCGCCGCTGACCTTGGGCATGAATCCGCGGAGGGTCTTCTCGATGTCGTGCTTCAGCCACGCCTCGACCTGCGCGAGTTTCTCGAGCCGCTCGCGAAGTCCGGCCTCGCTGTCCTGCGCCGAGCGCAGCTGCGTCTGGTAGCTCGTGCGCGTGGTGCTCGACGCGAGCACGCCGAAGGGCGGACGCGTGCTGATGATGGTCTCCTTCTCCTTGGTGACCTGCGTCAGGGCCTCGCTCAAAGACTGTTGGCACAGGACGGCGTAGGCTTCGTCTGTGAGCAGGCTTACAAGTTCGGGGGGAAGATTCATCGACAGCGCGTACCCTGTTTGGGGTACTGGGATGAAATCGTCAACTACCCCATGACCCGCGACCCACGGGGAGGCGCCGAAATCTCTTTTCGGCCAGCAGGCCGCCGGCTTTAAGTAAAAACACTGTGTTTTCCCCGTTTCCCGCCCTCCGACATCTCGTCGCGGCCGGCCTCCTCCTGGCGGCCGGCGCCCGGGCGGGACTGGCCCCTGCGACCACCATGAAGCTGACGCTCACTGCCCCGATCACCACTTGGGATGAAGCCATCCCCCTCGGCAACGGCCTCCTCGGCGGCCTGCTCTGGGGCGAGGGATCCACCCTGCGCCTGTCGCTCGACCGCGGCGACCTCTGGGACGAGCGCCCCGCGCCCGGCAACCCGCTTGCCGGCTTCACTTACGCCCGGCTCACGGAGCTGGCGAACGCGCACCGCAACGAGGACATCAAGAAGATCGTCGACGAGCCGTATTTCAAGGACCACCCGACCAAGATCCCGGCCGGCCGCGTCGAGCTCGACCTCGCCGAGGGACAGCGGGTGACCTCGTTCGAACTCGACCTGACGACCGCGACGGGACGCGCCGCACTGGGGGCGGCCGGTTCGGTTGAAGCGTTTTTCAGTGCGATCGATCCCGTGGCGCTGCTGCGGATTCCCGGTCCGGCGCCGCGCGGTCTCCGTCTGCTCGCCCCCGAGTCGGTCAAGAAACTCGGCTATCCCGATCCCGTCCGCGGCCGCGACGGAACGGCGGAGTGGTTCACGCAGACGACGGCGGAGGGTCACGTGACCTGCGTGTACGCGGGCACGCGGCGGCTCGACGGCGAGACGCTGGTGGCGACGACGGTGGCGTACTCGCCGGCGGACGGCACCGATGTGGTCGCGGCGGCGCGGGCGCGCGTGGATGCGGCGCTGGCGGCGGGCTTCGCGGCGAAGCGGCAGCCGCACGTGGACTGGTGGCATGACTTCTGGGAGGTCTCCTCGGTGGCCGTGCCGGACGAGCAGGTCCAGCGGCACTACAACCTCGTGCAGTACTTCTATGGCGCGGCCTCGCGCACCGGCGCGCCGCCGATCCCGCTGCAGGGCGTGTGGACGGCCGACGCCGGCGAGCTGCCGCCGTGGAAGGGAGATTATCACCACGACCTGAACACCCAGATGACCTACATGGGTTACCAGGCGTCGGGCCGGTTCGATGAGGGCCGGGTGTTCCTGGACTTCATGAACGACCGCCTGCCGGCCTTCCGGAAGTTCGCGCACGATTTCCTGCAGACGAAGGGTGCGGCGGTGCCGGCGGTCATGACGCTGGCGGGCCAGCCCCTCGGCGGCTGGGCGCAGTACAGCCTGGCGCCGATCCACGGCGCGTGGGTGGGACACCTGTTCTATCTCCACTGGCGCTACACGCGAGATGAGAAGTTCCTGCGCGAGGAGGCGTACCCGTGGTGCCGCGAGATCGGCGAGGCGCTGCAGGCGCTGCTGAAGCCAGACGCGAACGGCGTGCTGGTGCTGCCGCTGTCGGCGTCGCCCGAGGCCTGGAACAACGACCAGCGCGCGTGGGTGAAGCCGAACTCGAATTTCGACATCGCGTGCCTGCGCATGCTGTACCTCGGCAACCAGGAGATGGCGGCGGCGCTGGGCGACGCGAGGGCCGCGGCGGAGTGGGGCCGGCTGGCGGCGGCGGTGGGCCCGCTGCACGTGAATGCCCGGCACCAGCTGATGATCTCGCCCGACGAGGACCTCACGTTCAGCCACCGGCACCTCGCGACCGTGATGGGGATCTACCCGTTCAACCTCCTGAACATCGAGGGCACCGATGAGGACCGTGCGGTGATCAAGGCGAGCGTGCACGACCTCGACCGGCTGGGTGTCCTTGAGTGGTGCGGCTACAGCTACACCTGGATGTCGGCGCTGCGCGCGCGCATTGGCGAGCCGGAGCCGGCGCTGTGGTACCTGAAGGCGTACCTGCACGCGTTCCTGCTGCGAAACGGCTTCCACGCGAACGGCGACCAGACGAAGTCGGGCTTCTCGATCTTCGACTACCGTCCGTTCACGCTCGAGGGCAACTTCCTCGCCTGCGCCGCGGTGCACGAGATGCTGCTGCAGAGCTGGCACGCGCACCCGGGCACGGGCGGCGAGGGGCCGATCCGGATCTTCCCGGCGATGCCGTGGAAGTGGCACGAGGCGGCGTTCGCGAACCTCATCGCCGAGGGCGGCCACCGCGTGTCGGCCACCCGGCAGAACAACGCGACGACCTGGCTGCAGGTGATCGCGGCCCACGACGGCGAGATCCGCATCCGCGACAATTTCGACGGGCGCGTTCCCGTCTGGAACCGTCCGAACGTGCGGAAGGACGGCGCGGACTTCGTGTTCAAGGTGAAGGCCCGCGACGCGATCACCGCGACGCTGGCGAAGCCCGCGGCGATCCCGCCGCCCCCGGCCGACGCGATGCTCGACGACGTCCCGAAGCCGCCGAAGGACCCGGGGGTGCCGATGTCACCGCCGACACCGAAGATGAATTAGCGGGAGGCGGGAGGCGGTAGGCGATAGGCTGTAAGCGGTAAGCTCTCTCTGCGGCTGCTAGTGTTTAGCTTCTTTTGGCCGCAAGAAGGCGCAGAAGGCGCAAGAAGTCCATCCGGGGTGGCCGGGTCTCAACCGATCCTATGCGCCTTCTGTGCCTCTTTGCGGCAACCTGGATTGGTGCTGGTTGCTGAAAACTGAACTCTGAGAGCTTACCGCCTACAGCCTAGAGCTTACCGCCTAACTCAAACGGCGTTTGGCCATTGATAAAAAGAGCAGCTCAAGCTCGAAAAGCTGCGCTGAGATCCCCATTGGTTGAAACATGAACCGGCTGCCCTTGCTTACCCTCGTTGTCCTCGGTGCGTGCGGGATGACCGTGCCCCGGCTGCAGGCCTTCAATCCCGGGATCACCGAGTCGGAGTGGCATGGGTACAAGCGGCTCGATTTTGTCGTCGAGGGACGGCCGGCGCTGCTGATCTGCCCGGCGCAGCCGGCGCCGGGAAGGCCGTGGGTCTGGCGGGCGGAGTGGTTCGGCGACAAGCACGCGCCGCAGGCGTCGCTCGAGCTGCTCGCGCGCGGCTGGCACCTCGCGTACATGAACGCGACCGACCTCTACGGCGCGCCGCCGGCGATGCGGCTGTTCGACGCGTATTACCGTCGCGTCACGACGGACTACGGTTTGGCGAAGCAGGCCGTGATCGAGGGGTTCAGCCGGGGCGGGCTGTACGCCGTCAATTTCGCGGCGCTCTATCCCGACCGTGTGCGGGCGCTCTACCTGGACGCGCCGACGCTCGACCTCGAGAGCTGGCCGGGACGCAAGAGCCCGCTGTGGGCGGAGTGCCTGGCGAGCTACGGCCTGACGGACGCGCAGGTGGCGGGGGCGAAGGTGAGCCCGATGGACCACATTGATGTGCTCGTGCGGGCGGGGATCCCGATCATCGGCGTGAGCGGCGACGCAGACGAGGCGGTGTCATTCCGGGACAACCTCGCGAAGTTCGCCGAGCGCTACCGTGCCGCCGGCGGCCGCATCGAAGTCATCGTGAAGCCCGGCGGGAAGCACCATCCGCATAGTTTGCCCAACCCGGCGCCGATTGTGGAGTTTGTGCTGACGGCGTGGAACGCCGGGTTGAAGTAACAGGTACCAGGTCTCCAAGTAACAGGAAGACAGCGCGGCTTTGCCGCAGGATTTTACCCCAAACAAAAAGCCAGGCCCGGTAAATCGGGACCTGGCTCTAGATTCCTGCTACTTGCCCACCTGCGACCTGTTACCTGCTGCGGCCGCAGGCCGCAGCCTCAGCGCATCCGCGCAAAGGTCTTCTGGAGCAGCTCGAGGTCGCTCGCGCCCTTGGTCTTCTCGCGGGTCGTGGCGATCAGCTTCTGCTCGAGGGCGTTCTTGGTCGGGCGCACCTTGTTCTCGTAGTACACGCCGAACTTGCCCGGCCAGGCCTCGAGCGCGAGCTGGAAGGCCGCGAGCTCGTTGGTCGGGTCGTGACGCTTCTCGTCCTCGGGCGTGCCGTCGTGCTTCTTTTCCTCGATGACCTGGAACGCGCCGCCCTTGCGGGGGTTCGCGGCGTCGAAGGCGCCCTCGTAGAACTCGACGCACTCGGAGAGGATCTCGACGACCGAGAAGCCGTCGTGCTGCGCGGCGCGGTACATCATCTCGACCATGTGGTTCACCTGCGTCGCGTGGCTGCGCGCCACGAACGTCGCGCCGCTGTTGATCAGCGTGCGCATCGGGTTGATCGGCTGGTCAAACGCGCCCCACGGGTCGGTCTTCGACTTGAAGCCGATCGGCGAGGTCGGGGACGTCTGCTTCTTGGTCAGGCCGTACACCGAGTTGTCCATGATGACGTAGGTCATGCGCGGGTTCTTGCGCGCGGTGTGGACGAGGTGGTTGCCGCCGATCGAGAAACCGTCGCCGTCGCCGCCGAAGGCGAAGACGTGCAGGTCGTCACGGCCGAGGCTGATGCCCGCGGCGAATGGCAGCGAGCGGCCGTGGATGTAGTGGCCGCCGTGCGAGTTGACGAAGTAGGGGAAGCGGGACGAGCAGCCGATGCCGGCGAAGGTCACGATCTTCTCCTGGGGATAGTTGAGCTTCTCGAGGACCTTGTAGAAGGACGCGAGGACGGCGAAGTCGCCGCAGCCGGGGCACCACGTCGGATGGTCGGCGGCGAGGACCTTCTTGTTGAGCGCGGCGCGGGCCGGGCCGGTGGGAGGAGCGGAAAGGGCGGACATGATTGGGAAGGAGTTGAAGGGCTAGGGTCGGGGTTCTCGGCTCAGGCGCGGGACTGCTCGGCGAGGACGCTGAACTTGCGGGCGCCGGTCTTGATGTTGGTGAGGCCGAGGTCCTTCGCGACGAGCTCGACGATCTCGCTGACGCGATACGTGAGGCCGTCGGTCTTGGTGATGCTGCCGATCGCGGGGTTGGCGAACCGGGCGCGGAGCAGGGTGGCCAGCTGGCCGTAGCCGTAGAGGCCCTCGTCGTTGATCTCGATCACGCGGATCTGCTTGTAGCGGGCGAAGATCTTCTCGAGGTCCTGGTCGAGCGGGTGGATGTGGCGGATGTGGGCGTGACCGACCTTGAGGCCGGCGGACTGGAGGCGGCCGACCGACTCGTGGATCGGGCCGTAGGTGCAGCCCCAGCCGATCAGCAGCACGTCGCCGGACTGGTCACCGAAGACCTCGAGCGGCGCGAAGGTCTTGGCGGCGGCCTTGATCTTCTCGCGGCGCTTCGCGGTCATCTTCTGGTGCAGCGCCGGGTTCGCCGTCGGGTGGCCGAGCTCGTCGTGCTCGAGGCCGCTCACGGTCGGGTACTTGCCGGAGCCCATCACGGCGCCCGGGGGCGCGTGGCGGGTCGGGCCGGTGAGCGGGTAGGGCTTGAAGTTCGCGTCGCGCGGCGAGAGGTCGGGCTTGGCCTCGATCATCAGCTTCGCGAGGTCCGGCTCGTCGAACGCCTCGATGCGGGTGGCCAGCGCCTGGTCGGTCAGGATGATGACCGGGGTGCTGAACTCGCGGGCGAGTTTCGCCGCCTCGATGGCGGTGTAGTAGCAGTCCTCGACCGTCTTCGGCGCGAGCACGATGCGCGGGGCGTCACCGTGGCTGCCATAGATGGCCTGCATGAGGTCGCTCTGCTCGACGTTCGTCGGGAGGCCGGTGGACGGGCCGCCGCGCTGGACGTTCACGACGACGAGCGGGATCTCGGCCATGACGGCCCAGCCGAGCGCCTCGGCCTTCAGCGAGAGGCCCGGGCCGGAGGAACCGGTGATGGCGAGGTTGCCGCCGTAGGAGAAACCGAGGGCGGTGGACACGGCCGCGATCTCGTCCTCGCACTGCACGAAGATGCCGCCGTATTTCGGCAGCTCGGTGCGAAGGGACTCCATGATCGAGGACCACGGGGTGATCGGGTAGCCCGCGCCATAGCGCACGCCGGCGGTGATCAGGCCGTAGGTGATGGCGGTGTTGCCATCGGTCGTGATCTGCGGGCGCGCGTCGGCCGCCGGAGCCGGCTGGTCGAGCTTGTAGAGGATGTGGCGGAGATTCTCGGCCGGGTAGGCGTAGCCGGCGTCAAAGGCCAGCATGGCATTGCGGACGATGTCCTCGTTCTTGCCGCCGAAGCGCTCCTTGATGAGCTGCGTGAGCTTCGGGACGTTGAGGTCGAACATGCGGGCGAGCAGGCCGAGCACGTAGATGTTCTTGCCCTTTTCCTTGCTGGAGCCGCCGACGGCCTCGACCGTTGCGCTGGTCATCGGCACGCCGACCGCCGTGACTTCCTTGTCCTCGGGGTTCGGGTTGACGTGGTCCGAATCGTACAGGAGCACGCCGCCCGGCCGCAGCGCGGCGCGGTGGCTCTCGTAGCTGTGCTGGTAGAACGCGACGAGGACGTCAGCGCGGTCGCCGGCCGACAGGATGTCGCCGGTGCCCATGCGGACCTGAAAGATCGAGGGACCACCCGAGATCGTCGACGGGATGGTCATGTAGGTCATGACCTCCTGCGCGGAACGGCCGGCGAGACGGGCGAGGAAGCCGCCGACGGCCTGGATGCCATCCTGGGAATTGCCAGCCAGGCGGATGACAACGTCGTTGAGAGTGCGGTTGGGCGTGGCCTTGGCCGGAGCGCCTTCGGGGTTGTTGGAGGATGAATTCAGACTGACCATAAAATTGGAGGGTTCACGTTGCTACCCGGGCATGTCGCCGTCAACCCGGGGGTAGTAGAAAGACTGCTCGCGGATTGCGGACAATCCCTGCATAGGAGGGGGTATCGACACAATCGGGAGGCTAATTCAGCTGTCTGCTTAAAAAAGCATTAGACAGTCACTTACAAGGCCACGAAAGAGCCTCCGGCGAACAACCCGGCCTGATTCGGGGGTGTGCGCGGATAAGGGCCGCTTCAACCTCGCAACGGCCTTCCGATCCGTCCGGAAAACGGCCTCAGATGGCTTCGTTTTCGTGGGTCTGTTCCGGCAGCCACCAAGACCAGACCGCAGCGACCAGGGCGAGACCGCTCGACGCCAGAAGCGCGAGACGGAAATCTCCCACCGGCGCCAGCCAGCCGAAGACCAGCGACGCGGCTGCGGCGGCGAGCCGGCCGATGTTGTAGCAGAAGCCCGCGCCGGTGGTCCGCAGTAGCGTCGGGAAGAGCGGCGGCAGGTACATGGTGAACAGCCCGAACACGCCCGAGAAGAATCCCGTGAGGGGCACCCAGAACCAGCCGAGTTCGGCGAAGGTCCGCGGCACGATGAACGCCCCGGCCATGCTGGCGAACAGCCCGGCGAACATGATGACGATCGCCCGACGGTTGCCCAGACGGCGGGCGAGCAGCCCGGCCGCGAAATTGCCGATGATCGCGAGGGCGTTCACCGCGAAGAACGCCGCCGACACGAGCCGCGTGATTTCTCCCGGCGCCGCGCCGTCGGCCGCGAGCAGGCGCCGCAGGTGCTGGGGATGCCAGAAGGCGAAGAGCCACCAGGCGGACAGGCTCAGGGCGCACACGGCCACGGTGACCCGCGTGGTGCGTGCGATGTCGCCGCGGAAGAGGTCGCGCAGCCCGGGCTTCACCGCCACCGCGTGCTCGGCGCGCTGCCAGGTCTCCGGCTCCGGCACGTGCCGCCGGATCCAGAACACGAGCAGCGCGGGCACGACGCCGACGAGGAACACCATGCGTTCGGAGGGCGGGTGGGGCAGCAGGGTGAAAAGTCCGACGACGACAGCCGCGCCGAGAATGCCCAGGTTGACCCCGGTCTGCAGCATCGCCGCGAGCCACGGCCGCCACGCCTTGGGCCAGGTCTCGGTGAGCAGCGACGCGCCGACGGCCCACTCGCCGCCGATGCCGAGCGCCGCGAGGAACCGGAAGAGCATCAGCTGCCACCACGTCTGCGCGAGCGCGCACAGGCCGGTGCACAGCGCGTAGGTCAGCACAGTCAGGGCGAGGGCCCGGCTCCGTCCCAGCCGGTCGCCGACCCAGCCGAAGAATGCCCCGCCCAGCGCCCAGCCGACGAGGAACGCGGCCTGGATGTAGGCGCTCTTCTCCTTCACCGCCGGATCCGACGCGTTGGTCGCCCCGAGCAGCTGGATGACGAGCGGCAGCGCGACGAGCGTGTAGAGGTGCAGCTCGAGCCCGTCGAACAGCCACCCGAGCCACGCCGCGATGCCCGACCGCCACTGCTGCGGCGACAGATCGCGCAGCCGCGCCGCTTCGTGGTGGGGATGAGCCTGGCTCATGGGGCGGCGGAACGGTCGCCGTGGGTCCGGCGACGATCAAGGCTTTTGGCGCGGGGTGATGGGCCCACGGAACACACGGAATACGCGGAAGTCGGTCCAACAGTCCGCTCGGCCGGGTCGACCTGATCGGCTGAGGCGGAGGCAGGGGTCGGAGCGAACGACTCGGCGTCGGTCCGATTTCCGTGTATTCCGTGTGTTCCGTGGGCCACCCCTCCCGGTCTGTTCAAAGGAGTTGATTAATTTCCGGGTGACCGCGAATACTCGTTTCCACGGGACGCTCCTTGGGGCGTCCCGCCCCTTGTGCCCCCTACGACCGTTCCCGCCCTGATCCGCTCCGCCCGCCAGCCCGACCCGCTGGTGTGGCTCCAGCCATGACCGATCCGCTGGAGAACGACGCCCGGCGGACGCTGGAGCTACTGCGGCATGCGAAGACCGCGGCGTTGACCGCCGAGCAGCAGAACCAGCTCGAGCTCGCGAAGTCCGACCGCACCGGCAAGCAGGCCTGGATCATGGTCGCCGACGACTCCGAGGCCGTCCGCACCATCATCATCCTGATGCTCCGCTCGCTCGGCTACCGCAACCTCTCCGAGGCGGTCGACGGCCAGGACGCGATCGAGCAGCTGCAGAAAAAGGAGCACGACCTGCTGGTGCTCGACATCGAGATGCCGCGCATGGACGGCTACAAGGTGCTCGAGACCGTGAAGGGCGACCCGGTGCTCCGGCACATGCCCGTGATCGTCGCGTCGGGCCTCAACGAGCTCGAGGCGATCGTTCGCTGCATCGAGCTCGGCGCGGAGGATTTCCTGCCCAAGCCCGTCAACTCGGTCATCATGCGCGCCCGCGTGGCCGCCTCGCTCGAGCGCAAGCGCCTGCGCGACCTCGAGCAGCTGCGCCTGATCGAGCTGCACTGGGAGAAGCAGCTGCTCGCGTTCGAGCAGGAGAAGTCCGAGCGGCTGCTGCTCAACATCCTGCCGCCGGCCATCGCGGAGCGGCTCAAGCAGGGCGAGCAGACGATTGCCGAGCGCTACGCCGACGTGTCCGTGCTGTTCGCCGACCTCGTGGATTTCACGACGCTGGTGCAGAACACGACCGACCCGGTCGAGCTGGTCGGCATGCTGAACGATCTGTTCTCGCGCTTTGACGAAGTGGCCCGGACGATGGGCCTGGAGAAGATCAAGACGATCGGTGACTGCTACCTCGTGGTCGGCGGCCTGCCCCTGCCGCGCGAGGATCACCCGGAGGCTGTCGCGACCATGGCCCTGGCGATGCTCGACACGCTCGCGGCGTTCAACCAGGAGCGCGGCATGAACCTCAGCCTGCGCCTTGGCATGCACGTGGGTCCCGTGGTGGCCGGCGTGATCGGGCACCAGAAATTTGCCTACGACCTCTGGGGCGCGACCGTGAATCTCGCGAGCCGCCTGCAGACCTCGGGCACGCCGAACCGCGTGCTGGTTTCCGGCGAAGCCGGCGACCGCCTCCGCGACAAGTTCCGCATCGTCGAGCGCGGCGCGATCATGTGCAAGGGCATCGGCAAGGTCCGGACCTGCTTCATCGACGGCAAGATCTAGCTGTAGGCGGTAAGCGATATGCGGTAAGCAGTAGGCCGAGTTCGCCTACCAAATACTGTCTACCAGCTACCAACTACCACGATATTCCTACTCGCTACGCGGCAGGCGCCCCCTGCCGCCGCAGCGCCCGGTGCACGAGCAGCCAGCCGACGATCGCGCTGGTGGACATCACCGCGACCATGGGACGGACGGTGCCGTTGTGGGCGAGGCTCACGACGGCGCCGGCGGTCGAGCCGACGGCGTATTGCGCGGTGCCCATCAGGGCGGACGCACTGCCCGCCTCGGCCTTGTACGGCGCCATGGTCAGCGCCGTCATGTTGGGAAAAACGAAGCCCATCATCGCGAGCATCACGAACAGCAGCGCCGTCAGGGCCGGCATCCCGCCCCAGCCGGTCCAGCCGTGCACGAGGAGCAGAATACCGGCGCTGGCCTGGATGTGATAGCCGACTTTCAGGATTTGCGCGGAGCTGTAGAGTGAGAGCAGCCGACGGTTGAGCTGCGAGACGGCGACCATGCCGAGCGCGTTCAGGCCGAAGAGCAGGCCGAAGGTCGACGACGACACGCCGTGCACGCCCATGAAGGCGTTGGCCGAGCCGGTGATGTAACTGAAGAGGAGCCCCGAGCCAAACCCGGCCGCGACCGCGAACGCGGCAAACCGTCCGTCGCGCAGCAGACGCGCATACGTGCCGAACGCCCCGCTCACTCCGCCGCGCGAGCGCCGTTCGGGCGGCAGCGACTCCGGGAGCCACAGCGCCACGGCGGCGGCGCAGGCCACGCCAAAGACGGCGAACGCGATGAAGATGCCGCGCCAGTTGGCGAAGAGCAGGATCTGGCTGCCCAGCACCGGCGCGAGGACCGGCGCCGCGCCCATCACGAGCATCAGCGTGGAAAACACGTGCGCCGACTGCCGCGCATCGAACCAGTCGCGCACCATGGCCCGCGCGATGACCGATCCCGCAGCGCCGCCGAGCGCCATCAGCAGCCGGCCCACCAGCAGGAGCCCGATCGAGTCCGCGAGGGCGCAGCCGATGGCCGCCACCGCGTACGCGAGACTGCCGAACAGCATGGGACCGCGTCGGCCCCAGCGGTCGGACAGCGGACCGTACACCGCCTGGCCGACGCCCATGCCGACGAGGAAGAGCGAGACGGTCAGCTCCACGGAGCCCATCCCGGCGTGGAGATCGCGCTCGATGCTCGGGAACGCCGGCAGGTACATGTCGATCGCCACCGGCGCGAACGCGGTCACGGCGCCGAGAATGAAAATCACGCGTCCCGGGTGCGTCCGCACCGCCACTGGCGCCTCGCCTTCAGCATGGATGCGTTCGATGGAGGACATTTGGAGAGAGGGAAGTAACAGGAATCAGGGGGCAGGTAACAAGGGGAATGAAGCGGCAGGCGGCGGGCGGCAGGCGGAGCCTGCCGCGTAGCGAGTAGCGGGTAGCGTGTAGCGAGTAGGAATGCAGCGGTAGCTGGTAGTTGGTAGCTGGAAGGTGAACTCGGCCTACAGCTTACGGCCTACCGCTTACCGCCTCTGCGCTTCCCCGCACCTCACCCTGCTACTTGGAACCTGTTACCTGTTACTTGGCGCGGCAAACGACGTCTGGCGCCCGAAAAGGATTGGTTCGTTCCGCGGGTGGGCCATGACAGGTGGAGCCCGCCATGAAGCGCCCGCCGGACGACCACTTTTCGTCGATTGCCCAGGCTTATGCCCGGGGCCGGATTTCCTATCCGCCGCAGTTGTTCGCCCATCTCGCGAGCCTATGTCCCGGTCATGACCTCGCGTGGGATTGCGCGACGGGCAGTGGCCAGGCGGCGGTGGCTTTGGCCGCAACCTTTGCCCGGGTCGAGGCCACGGATCTCAGCGCGGAATTGCTGCGGCAGGCGCCGGCCCATCCCCGGATTCGCTATCGCGTGGCCCACGCGGAGAACTCGGGTTTGGCGGACCGTTCCGTGGACCTCCTGACCGTGGCGCAGGCGCTACACTGGTTTGAGCATTCCCTCTTCGAGCGTGAAGTGCTGCGGGTCCTGAGGCCACGCGGGATTCTCGCGTGCTGGGGTTACGTCTGGCCGGCGGTGAATCCCGTGGTCGATGCGCTGCTGGAGCAGTTCAAGGCTCAAATCGCGCCGCATTGGCCTCCGCGGGCCGCACTCCTGCAGGCCGGATACTCGACGCTGCGCTTCTCTTTGCCGGAGTTACCTGCGCCGCAGTTCCGGATCGCGGTGCGCTGGACCGCCGCCGACTACCTCGCTCACTTGGCGTCGTGGTCCGCCGTGCGCTACCATCGCGAGAAAACCGGTTCCGACATCGTCGAGGAGTTTCGCCCGGGTTTCGAGCGCGTCTGGGGTGGCTCTCCAATCGAGGTCAGGTGGGATCTGGTGCTGCGGATCTTCCGCAAACCCGACTAGGTTAGGCGTGCATCCCGGCATGCTTCGCCTCCTGCGAGATCACGCGCTCAGAGGCCAAAATATGGGCTGACAGCTGACCGCTGATCGCTGACGGCCTCCATGAAAAGCGTTTCGCTCCTTGCGGGCCGAATCGATCACGCGACACTTCCCGCATGAAACTCCAGGGCATGCGGGCACTCGTGACGGGCGGCAGCGGGTTCGTGGGCAGCCACTTTGCGCGCTGGCTGGCGGCGGAGGGGGCGATCGTGACGGCACTCGTGCGGCGCAAAGGCGATCATCCCGGACTCGAGTCGGCGAACATCACGCAGGTCGAGGGAGACTTCACGGACCCGGCCACGGCGCGGCGGGCCTGCGCCGGGCAGGCGCTGGTGGTGCACGCGGCGGCGACGGTAAGCCTCGAGTTGGCGGAGGCCGTGCGGGTGAATGTCACCGGCACCGGCACGCTGGCGGCGGCCGCGCGCGAGGCGGGCTGCGGGCGGTTCATCCACATCTCGACGCTTTCGGTCTATAATTTCCAGAGCGGGGCGAAACGCTTCGACGAGGACGCGCCGCAGCGCGTGCTGGGCGGCACCTACGGACATTCGCCGGCGGCGTCGCCGTACTACGGCACGACGAAGGCCGAGGGGGAGCGCGCGCTCGAGGCGGAAATGGCGCGTGGCTTGGCAGCGACGACCTTCCGGCTCGCGGCCGTGCTGGGCGTGCATCCGACCTCGGCGTGGATCGCGAAAGTCCCCGCGAAAGTCCGAGAAGGCAAAGTGGCTTTGCGCGGCGACGGTTCGGACGTGATGCCGTGGACCCACATCGACAACGTCATCCACGCCGTTGCCCTAGCGCTGGACCAGCCGCGCTCGATCGGTCGGGCCTACAACGTGGTGGATGGTCACGTGGCGTGGCGGGATTTCGCGGGCGACATGCGGTCGTGGTTCCCCGATGCGCCGCCGCTGCCGAAAATCCCGATCGAGCAGGTGAAGCCGAGCGACTATTTCATCCTGCCCTGCGAAGGCGACCGCCTGCGCGAAGAACTCGGCTACAAGCCGGTGCGAGACTACGCCGAGTCGATGGCGGAAGCGGGAGCGTGGTGGAGAGCGAGGCTCGGATCTGGTAGCTAGTAGCTGGTAGCTCGTATATGGTAGCTGGAAGATCGAAGATGGGAGATGGAAGACCGCTGGGTAGCCGGAGGAAGTACTCTTCTGCGCCTCCTGCGCCTTTTTGCGGCGAACCGAGCTGAGTGCTGATGACTGACGGCTGACCGCTGAAAGCTGATGGCTAACCGCTGAAAGCTGACCGCCCCAAGCAAAGAAAGAAAAAGCCCCGGCCTTGGGGGCCGGGGCTGCTTGAGTCAGACGAACTCGCGACGGTTTACTTCTTCTTCTCGTCGGCGATGGCGGCCTGGGCGGCGGCGAGGCGCGCGACCGGGACGCGATAGGGCGAGCAGGAGACGTAGCTGAGTCCGAGCTTGTGGCAGAACTTGACCGAGTCCGGGTCGCCACCGTGCTCGCCGCAGATGCCGAGCTTGATGTTCGGGCGGGTGATGCGGCCCTTGGCGATCGCGATCTGCATGAGCTGGCCCACGCCGGTCTGGTCGATGCTGGCGAACGGGTTCTTCTTGAAGACCTCGGCCTCCTGGTAGGGGGCGAGGAACGAGCCCGAGTCGTCGCGCGACATGCCGAGGCAGGTCTGCGTGAGGTCGTTCGTGCCGAAGCTGAAGAACT